>CALHZX010000021.1 GCA_938040725.1 uncultured Actinomyces sp.
GTTGACACCCGCGACGGCTCGTACTCGGGTCGCGTGACCGAGTAATGTCGAAGCAACACCGCTTCACCTCGCGCACCAAGGCCCGCAAACGCGCGGCTGACGTCGTTTACGAGGCCGACCAGCGCGGCATGGGGTCCAATCCCGACGTACTGCGTGACCTTCTGCGCGAGCGTCGCGTCATCACCGCAGCTCAGACTCCGCTCCCTGAGTTTTCGATCCAGATCATCACCGGTGTGGCAGATAACCTGCGTCGCATCGACTCGCTGATCTCCGCGCACGCCCGCGTGCCCGGCCTGGATCGCATCGCCGCCGTTGACCTCGCAGTCATGCGCGTGGCGGTGTGGGAGATGCTCGAGAATGACGAGGTGTCGCCGATCATCGTCATCGACGAGGCTATTTCGATCGTTCGATCGATCTCGACCGACACGTCGCCGTCGTTCGTGAACGCGGTCCTTGACGCGATCCGCAAGGATCTTGCTTCCCCCGCGTGGTCGCGTCGCAGCTCCGAGGAAGAGGACGTCCGCGCTTCCGATGAGGACAACTCATCCTCCGACGATGAGCTACCCGCGCAGGAAGCACCCGCGCGCTTTCTGCCTGCTGGTGCCAAACCGCTGGATGGCGGCGCCGTCGAAGACGAGCTCGACGAGCTCCTCGAGGAGTACTGAGCGCTCGCTCTACATGCCTGGTGGGGCCGACTCTCATTCGAGAGTCGGCCCCACTTTTTCCTTCAATGCCCGCGACAAGTGCAGATGCAGCCGACCAGGATGGCTGTCTTGATGGGATCGTGGGCATATAGGTAGGGGGCAGGATCGTGGCGATCCTGCCCCCTTTACTGCCTGCTATCAGAGAGCGAGGCGGGTGGTTCGCACATCCCAGAACTGGGGGCCGTCAACGATGACCTCGAAGGTCCACTCGCCGGGCAGCTGCGCGATCTGAGCGAGCAGCGGTCGGGGCAGGTGGGGAGCGCGGATGATGAAGGATTCGCCGACGTTCATCGACTGGGCAGCACCGAGAACGGCCGCGTGACGCAGACGGTGGGGGATAGCGGTCGCATCAATGGTTGGCTCGGGCAGATCGCGCTCGCCGCAGCCGCATCCGCCGCCGCGGACCTCGGGCTGGGGCAGTTGTTCGATGGTCATAGGGAGGCCTTTCTGTCGGAACGTTTCATAGGCGCCGTCGGCGCTCAATGAATTTTACCGGGATATCCCCTTTCATTGCAGTGGCAACGTCGGCACGTATGACACTGACGTATCAGTGATACCCGGTAGGGGTATATTACAATACCCCTACCGGGTATCACCGCTCGTCCAAGCCGATCTTCGACCACCCTTCCTGAAAGTCCGCACAGACCAACCACACCGCCGAACTGGCACCCATTCCTGCTTCCCACGTGGGGTTTCACACGCGGAGGGGTCACACCGGCTCTTCACGAGGGGCGTAGGATGGAAGCACGAGAAGTCCTTTAATGACCGTCCCGTGAGGCGGGGAAGGAGTAAGCGTGGCCGAAGTGCACGCAGATCGCGCATCGCGCGGCAAAGAAGTATTAGGAGTTGGCGACGTCGCACGCTCCCTCACACGCATCGCCTATGAGATCGTTGAACGCAATGGCGGCAGCAACAATCTCGTCATCGCGGGCATACCGACAAGGGGTGCGACTCTCGCGCGACGGCTTGTCAATCGAATCAAAGAGGTTTCCGGCACCTATGCCGAACTCGCAATCATCGACACCACGATGTACCGCGATGATCTCGCCTCGCAGCCGCTACGTACGCCAAAGGAGACGCTTGTTCCGCGCAGTGGCATCAACGGCAAGACCGTCGTTCTCGTAGACGACGTCCTGTACACGGGCCGCACCATTAAAGCGGCGCTTGATGCTCTCACCCGTATCGGCCGCCCAGCGGCCGTTCAGCTCGCCGTTCTCGTTGATCGAGGACACCGCGAGCTCCCCATTCGCCCGGATTATGTCGGCAAAAACCTGCCGACATCTCACGACGAAACCGTCACTATTCTGCTCGACGAAACAGATGGACGCGACGGCGTCCTTCTCGGGAAAGGCCTGTAAACGATGAGCTTGAATCACCTCATTTCTATCCGCGATGTGACGCGCGAAGAGGCGATCCTCATCCTCGACACCGCGGAGCAGATGGCTGCTACTCAGCGTCACGGCGTGAAGAAACTTCCCACGCTTCAGGGTAAGACCGTCGTCAACCTGTTCTTCGAGGATTCGACCCGCACTCGCATCTCCTTCGAGACAGCAGCTAAGCGCCTCAGTGCCGACGTCATCAACTTCCAGTCGCGCGGGTCGTCCGTCTCGAAGGGGGAGTCACTGAAGGACACTGCACTCACGTTGGAGGCTATGGGCGCGGACGCGGTCATCGTGCGTCACTCGTCGTCGGGCGCCGCGCACCGGCTTGCGCACGCCGGCTGGATGAACCTGCCGGTACTCAACGCGGGTGACGGTACCCACCAGCACCCGACACAAGCGCTCCTTGATGCGATGACTTTGCGCCGCCACTACGCTCCGTCGCTTGGTGAGGACGGCACCCCCACTGCCGGATCTGGCCTCGACGGCGCGCACGTCGTTATCGTCGGCGATGTCCTCCATTCGCGCGTCGCGCGATCCAACGTGGATCTTCTGACGCTCCTGGGTGCTCGCGTCACCCTTGTCGCACCTCCGACGCTCCTACCGATCGGTGTGGAGACCTGGAACTGCAACACTTCCTACAACTTTGATGAGGCCTTGGCCACCGGCCCCGACGCGGTCATGATGCTGCGCGTGCAGCGCGAACGCATGTCGAGCGCGGGTGGGGGTTTCTTCCCGTCGCCTGGCGCCTACCACGCTGAGTACGGACTGACGCCCGCACGTTTTGCCACGCTGGCGCCCAGCGCCGTCGTCATGCATCCCGGCCCCATGAACCGCGGCCTCGAAATCTGCGCTGAGGCCGCAGATTCAGACCAATCTGTCATCGTCGAACAGGTGTCCAACGGTGTGTGCATCCGCATGGCCGCTCTGTACCTGCTCCTCGCTTCGGAAGGACACAGCAATGACTGAACAGACCCGCGACATCCTGATCACCGCAGCGTCGCTCCTCGGCGGGGAACCCACCGATATCGCGCTGTCAGGCGGCATGATCATCGCCATTGGCGCGGATGCCCGCGACAGTGTGCGCGACCCTCGCGTTATCGACGCAGAGGGGCTCATCGCTTTGCCCGGCCTCGTTGACATCCATACCCACCTGCGCCAGCCCGGTGGCGAGGATGCCGAGACCGTCTTCACCGGCACCCGCGCTGCTGCGGTCGGCGGATACACTGCCGTTCACGCAATGGCAAACACGACGCCCACGCAGGACACGGCTGCCATCGTCGACCAGGTGCTGCGCTTGGGTGAGGAGGCTGACTGGGTCGAGGTGCGCCCCGTTGGCGCGGTGACCAAGGGCCTGGAGGGAAAGCATCTGGCCTCGCTCGGTTCGATGGCCCGTTCGCGCTCGAAGGTTCGTGTCTTTTCCGACGATGGCAAGTGTGTCTCCGATCCCGTTCTCATGCGTCGTGCCCTGGAGTACGTCAAGGGATTTGGCGGCGTCATCGCCCAGCACAGCCAGGATCCGGCCCTCACCGAGGGTGCACAGATGAACGAATCGGCACTGTCCGGTGAGCTCGGTCTTGCCGGCTGGCCCGCCGTCGCAGAGGAAGCGATCATCGCCCGCGACATCCTGCTCGCCAAGCACGTGGGCTCACGCCTGCATGTGTGCCACCTGTCGACCGCGGGCTCGGTTGACCTCGTGCGCTGGGGTAAGGCCCAGGGCGTGGACATCACAGCCGAGGCCACACCTCACCATCTGCTGCTCACCGAGCAGCTGGCCGCTACGTACGATCCGCTCTACAAAGTGAACCCGCCGCTGCGCCGCGCGGAGGATGTCGAGGCGGTGCGCGAAGGCCTCGCCGACGGCACCATCGACTGTATCGGCACCGACCACGCACCCCACCCGCTCGAGATGAAGGACTGCGAGTGGCAGGCCGGCGCCTTCGGCATGACCGGCCTGGAGACCGCACTGCCGATCCTCATCGAAACGATGGTGAACACGGGACGCATGGACTGGGCAGACATCGCGCGCGTCATGTCGACAGTACCCGCCCGCATCGGCCGCGTTGAGTCGCAGGGCCAGAGCCTCGTCGTCGGCGCACCCGCACACGTGACCCTCGTGGATGCGACGGTGCGCGTCACAGTCGATCCCGCCAAGCAGTGGACCCGCTCCACGAACTGCCCCTTCCGCGGTATGGAACTGCCCGGACAGGTGCGATACACGATCTACAACGGCGTCCCGACGGTCGTCGACGCCACCCCGATTGCCAAGGAGGACCGATGACCACGTCCGATATCGCCCTGCTCGTGCTGGAGGACGGCACAGTATTCAAGGGACGCGCGTGGGGCGCGAGGGGCCGCACGCTCGGCGAGATCGTTTTCTCGACCGGTATGACCGGCTACCAGGAGACGCTGACCGACCCGTCGTACCACCGTCAGATCGTCGTCATGACGGCCCCGCACATCGGTAACACCGGCGTGAACGACGAAGACCCCGAGTCTTCGCGTATCTGGGTGGCCGGCTTCGTCGTGCGCGACGCGGCCCGCCGGGCCTCCAACTGGCGTGCACGCCGCGAACTGGAAGACGAGCTCATCGCTCAGGGAATCGTCGGCATCGCCGACGTTGACACGCGCGCGATCACACGCCACATCCGCGAACGCGGCGCGATGCGCGGCGGCATCTTCTCGGGCGATGCACTGCCCGTGGGCGCACAGTACCTGGGGGAGGAGGCCGTGGCCTCGCTCGTGCGTATCGTCGCCGATTCCCCCGCGATGAGCGGCCAAGCACTGGCGGCCGAGGTGTCGACTGACGAGACCTACGTGGTTGAGCCCCTCGGTGACTTCGCAGGCAAGGAACCCATTGCGCGCGTTGTGGCCGTCGACCTCGGCATTAAGTCGCGTACTCCCTACCATCTGGCGGCACGTGGAGTGCGCGTCTATGTGGTGCCCTCAACGGCGTCCTTCGCCGACATTGAGGCGCTGAAGCCTGACGGCGTGTTCTTCTCCAACGGCCCCGGTGACCCGTCCACGGCCGACCGTGAGATCGGCGTCCTGCGCGCCGTCCTGGATGCAGGTATCCCGTACTTCGGTATTTGCTTCGGCCACCAGCTGTTCGGCCGCGCCCTCGGCTACGGTACGTACAAGCTGGACTATGGTCACCGCGGTATCAACCAGCCGGTGAAGGACGTGGCCACGGGCCGCGTGGAGATCACTGCCCATAACCACGGCTTCGCGGTGGACGCCCCGGCGGGAGAGCCATCCGTCGCGCCCTTCGATTCGGGTCGATACGGCCGTGTCGAGGTCTCTCACATCGGCCTCAATGACGGCGTCGTCGAGGGCCTGCGCGCCCTGGATATCCCCGCATTCTCCGTCCAGTACCACCCCGAAGCAGCTGCCGGCCCGCACGACGGCGAGCTGCTGTTCGATCGCTTCATTTCCCTGATGACTGCCGCTAAGGAGACCCACTGATGCCCCGCAGGAACGATCTGTCATCCGTCCTCGTCATCGGATCGGGCCCCATTGTCATCGGCCAGGCGTGCGAGTTCGACTACTCGGGCACGCAGGCATGCCGCGTCCTGAAGGAGGAAGGCCTGCGCGTCATCCTCGTCAACTCCAACCCGGCCACCATCATGACCGACCCGGGTATCGCCGACGCCACCTACGTCGAGCCGATCACCCCCGAGGTCGTGGCTTCGATTATCGAGAAGGAACGCCCCGACGCCCTGCTGCCCACCCTCGGCGGCCAGACGGCCCTCAATACTGCCGTCGCCCTGTCCGAGATGGGCGTTCTTGAGCGCTTCAACGTCGAGCTGATCGGGGCGTCGATTGACGCGATCCGCGCCGGCGAGGACCGCGAGGAGTTCAAGGAAATCGTCGAGCGTTCGGGCGCCGAGGTTGCTCGCTCCTTCATCGCCCACACGATGGAGGAGTGCCACGCGGCCGCCGCCGAGCTCGGCTACCCCCTTGTCGTTCGTCCCTCCTTCACGATGGGTGGTCTCGGCTCCGGTTTTGCTTACACCCCCGAGGACCTCGAGCGCATCGCCGGCCAGGGCTTAGCCGCCTCGATCACGACCGAGGTTCTGCTCGAAGAGTCGATCCTCGGTTGGAAGGAATACGAGCTCGAGCTGATGCGCGACAAGGCGGACAACGTCGTCGTCGTGTGCTCGATTGAGAACGTCGACCCTGTGGGCGTGCACACGGGTGATTCGATCACGGTCGCTCCGGCCCTGACCCTTACCGACCGCGAGATGCAGCGACTGCGCGACATCGGCATCGCCGTTATTCGCGCGGTTGGCGTGGACACGGGTGGTTGCAACATCCAGTTCGCCATCCACCCGGAGACAGGTCGCATCATCGTCATCGAGATGAATCCCCGCGTCTCGCGTTCCTCCGCCCTGGCCTCGAAGGCCACCGGCTTCCCGATCGCGAAGATCGCCGCTCGGTTGGCCACCGGCTACACGCTCGACGAGATCCCGAACGACATCACGGGCTCGACCCCGGCCTCGTTCGAGCCGACGCTCGACTACGTGGTCGTCAAGGTCCCGCGCTTTACCTTCGAGAAGTTCCCTGCCGCTGACCCGACGCTCACCACGTCGATGAAGGCCGTCGGCGAGGCCATGGCGATCGGCCGCTCCTACACGGAGGCCCTCCAGAAGGCCCTGCGTTCCATCGACAAGGGCGGCGTGCAGTTCCACTGGGACGGAGAGGCACCCACCCCCGAGGAGACCCGTGCACTCGTTGAGGCTGCGGCGGTTGGCACCGAGGGGCGCCTCGTCCAGGTCCAGCAGGCGATCCGCGGCGGTGCGACCCTTGAGGAGCTCTACGAGTCGACGAAGATCGACCCATGGTTCCTCGATCAGATCTTCCTCCTCGACGAGGTTGCAAGGCGCATCCGTGAGGCCGAGGCACTCACGGGCGACGTGCTCGCCGAGGCAAAGCGCCACGGCTTCTCCGACCGCCAGATCGCCGCTATGCGTGGCCTGTCGGAGGATACTGTGCGCGAAGTGCGCGGTGCCTTCGGCATCCACCCGGTCTTCAAGACCGTTGACACCTGTGCTGCCGAGTTTGCCGCTCGTACGCCCTACCACTACTCGACCTACGACCAGGAAAACGAGGTTCGTCCACGCGAGCGTGAGGCCGTCATCATCCTGGGAGCCGGCCCTAACCGCATCGGTCAGGGCATTGAGTTCGACTACTCGTGCGTGCACGCTGCCATGTCGCTGCGTGACCACTACGAGACCATCATGGTCAACTGCAACCCTGAGACGGTCTCGACCGACTACGACATCTCCGACCGCCTCTACTTCGAGCCACTCACGCTCGAGGACGTGCTGGAGATTTACCGTGCCGAGTGCGAGGCAGGCCCCGTCAAGGGCATGATCGTCCAGCTGGGCGGACAGACCCCGCTCTCGCTGGCTGCCGACCTCGAGCGCGCCGGCGTGCCGATTCTCGGAACGAGCCCGCGCGCCATCGACCTGGCTGAGGACCGCGAGGAGTTTGGCAAGGTTCTCGAGACAGCTCATTGCCCGGCCCCCGCGCACGACACCGCGCACACGCCCGAGCAGGTCATTTCCGTCGCGGAAAAGGTCGGATACCCCGTCCTCGTACGTCCTTCGTTCGTGCTAGGCGGACGCGGCATGGCGATTATCAACGACGAGCCTGCGCTTCGCGAATACCTCGCGAGCCACGACTCCGAGCTGCTCTTCTCCCGCGGCCCGCTCCTCATCGATCGCTTCTTGGACGCCGCCATCGAGATTGACGTTGACGCCCTGTACGACGGCGAAGAACTCTTCATGGGCGCGATCATGGAGCACATTGAGGAGGCGGGCATCCACTCGGGTGACTCCTCCTGCGTGTTGCCTCCCATGACGCTGTCCGCACGCGAACTCGAGCGCATCACAGCTTCGACCGAGGCAATTGCTCGTGGCGTCGGTGTGCGCGGCCTCATCAACATCCAGTTCGCACTGCTCTCCGACACCCTGTACGTGATTGAGGCTAACCCGCGCGCGTCGCGCACCGTGCCCTTCGCGTCGAAGGCGACTGGTGTGCAGCTGGCGAAGGCTGCAGCCCTCATCCAGGTGGGTGCGACGATCGCGTCGCTGCGCGAGCAGGGGCTGCTGCCCACCCATGACGCCCGCGAGATTCACGACGGTGGCTCGATTGCCGTCAAGGCTGCCGTCCTGCCTTTCAAGCGCTTCCGCACCGCAGGCGGCGAGATTGTCGACACCGTCCTCGGCCCCGAGATGCGCTCGACGGGCGAGGTCATGGGCATCGACCGCGACTTCCCGACAGCGTTCGCAAAGTCGCAGCTCGGCGCCTCAACGGACATGCCGACCTCGGGCACTGTCTTCATCTCGATTGCCGATACTGACAAGCGAGCAATTGTTCTGCCGGCGGCACGTATGCACGAAATGGGCTTCAAGATCTTGGCGACCTCGGGCACGGCTTCCGTCCTGCGCCGCAACGGTATCGAAGCGCAGGCTGTCCGTAAGTCCTCTGAGGGCCGAGGCGACGGGGGAGAGCCGACGGTCGTCGACCTCATCAACGAGGGATCGGTCGACATGGTCGTCAACACACCGCAGCGCAGTGCGCCGCGTAATGATGGTTACCAGATCCGTGCTGCGGCAGCGTCACAGGATCGCCCCGCGGTCACAACGCTCCAAGCGTTTAACGCAATGGTGCAGGCCATCGAAGTTCGTATGCGCGGAGCGTATTCCGTGCGATCCCTGCAGGAATGGGATTCCATCCGATCGGAGGAAACACGATGACTACGTCTGTCATTAAACTCGCATCTTCTCTCGGCTTCGGCGATCGCCTCTACGCCGCCATGCGGACATATGGACCGGTGTGCGTGGGTATCGACCCTCATGCCGGCCTCCTCAAGGAATGGGGACTTGACGACGACGCAAACGGTGTGCGAGAGTTCTCCCTTCGCGTCGTCGAGGCACTCGGGGGGCACGTCGCTGCTTTCAAGCCCCAGGCGGCTTTCTTCGAACGGCATGGCTCGCGTGGTGTTGCCGTTCTCGAAGAGGTCATTGCGGCCTGTCGTGAGGTCGGTACGCTCTGCATCGTGGACGCCAAGCGCGGCGACATCGGTTCGACGATGGATGGCTATGCGCACGCGTTCCTCTCGGATTCGTCACCGCTTGCCGGCGATGCGGTGACTCTGTCACCCTATCTGGGTGTGGGTTCTTTGACCCCCGCACTCGAGCTTGCACGTCAGACTGGCAGGGGTGTGTTCGTTCTTGCACTCACCTCGAACCCCGAGGGAGCGTCCGTTCAGCATGCCCGTGGCACGGATGGAGTCAGCGTCGCTGGTCGTGTTGTGTCCCAATTGGCGGACTTTAACAGCCAGTGTGATAAACAACACCTCGGCCCCGCTGGCATCGTCGTGGGCGCCACCGTCGGCGACGCTGTCAAGCGATTGGGCATTGACCTAGCCGCCCTCAATGGCGCTTTTTTGGCGCCAGGAGTGGGCGCACAGGGCGCCGGTCCAGCGCAGGTCAGGGAGGTTTTCGCCGGAGCGGCAGATGCTGTCCTTGCCTCATCCTCCCGTGCAATTCTGCGTTCGGGCCCGGCCATCACCGGCCTTCGAGACGCCTATCGTGCGACCGTCGATTCGCTGCAATAATCTGCTCTGTTACATAAGAAGCAGCGTTTTGGTCTGGCATTAATGGCCGGGAAGGTGACATAGTTTATTTATCGAAGATCCCAACGGAGGAGATGATCAGTATGGCACTACCTGATCTCACGCCTGAACAGAGGGCACAAGCTCTTGAGAAAGCAACGCAGGCACGGAGGCGTCGCGCCGAAGTGAAGAACGCGCTGAAGGCGCGCTCGATGAACCTGTCTGAGGTTTTAGAACTCGCTGATTCTGACGAGGCCGTGGCGAAGATGAAGGTCGTTTCGCTACTGGAGTCGCTGCCGCGCGTCGGCACGAACACGGCCGCTGTCCTCATGGACGAGTACAAGATCGCCCAGAGCAGGCGCGTGCGCGGCCTTGGCCCCGTCCAGCGGAAGGCGCTCGTCGAGCGTTTCGGCTGACGCGTCCAAGCGTGGCACACTTGAGTCATGACTAAGGCTCAACTGACTGTCCTCGCTGGCCCCACGGCCGTTGGAAAGGGAACTGTTGTCGCCGCGCTTACGAAGCACTACCCGACACTGAAGGTGTCGGTTTCGGCAACGACTCGCGATCCTCGACCCGGTGAACTGAACGGCGTCCACTACTACTTTGTTTCCCCCCAAGAGTTCGATGCGATGATCGAACGGGGAGACATGTTGGAGTGGGCGCTTGTTCATGGGAAAAATAAGTATGGGACCCCTCGCGGCCCGGTCGACGAGGCTCTCAACGCCGGTCACCCCGTCCTCCTCGAGATCGACCTGGCCGGGGCCCGGCAGGTGCGAGCCAACAGACCCGATGCCCAGTTTATTTTCCTCGCGCCTCCCTCGTGGGAGGAACTGGAACGCCGCCTCATCGGCCGTGACACCGAAGGCCCGGAGGAGCAGGCTCGGCGCCTGGCCACCGCTCGCGTCGAGCTGCAGGCCGCCTCTGAGTTTGATCACGTTGTGATCAACGACGATGTGGAGCGCGCGGTGGATGAGCTGGCTCGGCTCATTGGCCTGGAGTAATATCTATCTGAATCCGCCACTGAGAGGAAAACACGCATGTCCGGAATTGTTGCCCAGCCCGTGGGCATCACGTCCCCGCCCATTGACGATCTGCTGGAGCACGTCGATTCCAAGTACGCGCTGGTAATTTTCGCCGCGAAGCGGGCGCGCCAGATTAACTCCTACAATCTGCAGCTTCAGCAGAACATGATCCAGTTCGTGGGGCCGGTCGTCGACGTGCAGCCGGATGAGAAGCCGCTGGCGGTTTCCCTGCGTGAGATCAACGAAGGCCTCCTGTCTCTCGAAGCCAACCCCGAGGCCTGACATGGCAACTGTCGTCGTCGGAGTGACCGGCGGCGTTGCAGCCTTCAAAGCACCCATCGTGGTCCGCGAGTGTCAACGCGCGGGCCACGACGTGTATGTCGCTGCAACGCGCGCGTCATTGGAGTTCGTTGGCCGTTCGACCTGGGAAGGTATTACCTCGCGCCCCGTTTCGGTGGAAATTGCGGGGGAGGGGCGCGCCGAGCACGTAGAGCTTGCCCGAATTGCCGACCTCATTATTGTTGTGCCTGCGACCGCGAATTCCCTGGCACGTCTTGCGGCTGGCTTCGCAGACGACATGGTGTCGCTGACGGTTCTCGCATCCAATGCGCCTGTCGTCGTTGCCCCGGCGATGCACTCCAATATGTGGCTAGCGCCTGCCACACAGGCCAATGTGCGCACGTTACGTGAGCGCGGGATCCATGTCATCGATCCTTGCTCTGGTGCACTTGGCTCAGGTGACAGCGGCATCGGTCGCCTTCCAGATCCTGAGGAGATCGCACGCGAGGCCCTTGAGGTGCTCTCTGCCTACGAGCAGGCGTCTCATGCACTCGCCGGTCGCACCGTCGTTGTCACGACCGGCGGCACTCACGAGCCGATTGATCCTGTTCGTTTCTTGGGAAATCAGTCGTCTGGTCGGCAGGGGCTGGCAATTGCATCGGCGGCGGCACAGGCTGGGGCGGCGGTCAGAGTGATCGCAGCCAATATTGAGTCGGATCTTCTCGCAGGGCTCCCTTCAACCGTACAGGTCACCCGCGTGGGCAGTGCCCTTCAGATGCGAGAAGCCACGGTCAGCCAGGTCGCAGACGCCGATGCTCTCGTCATGACGGCCGCCGTCGCTGACTTCCGTCCCGAGGCCGTGTCACAGTCAAAGATAAAGAAAGACCCCACAAACAAGGATGCGCCCATTATCCGTCTCGTCCGCAACCCCGATATCTTGGCTGAGATCGGGCACAGCGAGAAGCGCCCGCCCCTCGTCGTTGGTTTCGCTGCTGAAACCGGCACAGAGGAGGAGATTCTCGCGTACGGTGCCGATAAGGCGGCGCGTAAGGGAGCAGACTTCATCTGCCTGAATCGGGTGGGCGCTGGCGTCGGGTTCGGCGACGTTGCCAACGACGTCCGTGTCCTCGATGCCGATGGTCACATCGTCGACCGTTACGTCGGCTCGAAGGATGAAGTAGCCGCAGGTCTCGTCGGCCATATGGCCTTATTCCTTGATAATCTAACGTGGTGAGTCAACAGCTTTTTTCTTCTGAGTCCGTTACCGAAGGCCACCCCGACAAGGTCTGTGACCGCATTTCCGATGCGATCCTTGACGCGCTGCTCGCCGCCGATCCTCGCTCGCGTGTCGCCGTCGAAACGATGGCAGCTACCGGCCTCATTCATGTCGCCGGTGAGGTGACGACCGAGGCGTACGTTGAAATCCCGGAGATCGTGCGCCGCGAGATCCTCTCCATTGGTTACAACTCGTCACGCGTTGGCTTCGATGGCGCGTCCTGTGGCGTCTCGGTGTCGCTGGATGGGCAGAGCCCCGACATTGCGGGTGGCGTGGACGAGGCCCTGGAGGTGCGCGGCACCCAGGGCGGCGACCCGCGCGACCGCCTCGGCGCGGGCGACCAGGGCATCATGTTCGGTTACGCCTCCTCTGACACCCCCGATCTCATGCCTGCCCCGATCTGGCTCGCTCACCGCCTCGCGAAGCGCCTGACCGACGTGCGCAAGCAGGGCATCGTTGAGGGGCTACGTCCTGATGGTAAGACTCAGGTGACCCTCGCATATGAGAACGGCCGCCCGGTAGGCATCGATACGGTCGTTGTGTCGACCCAACACGACGAAGCACTCTCGCAGTCGGCGATTACCGACGCGGTGCGAGACCACGTCATTACTCCTGTGATCGAGGAATCCAACCTCAGCTTGGCTACCGGTGCGATGAATACTCTCATCAACCCGTCGGGACGCTTTGTCCTGGGTGGCCCGGCCGCAGATGCCGGCCTCACCGGACGTAAGATCATCGTCGACACCTACGGTGGCATGGCCCGCCATGGAGGCGGCGCCTTCTCCGGCAAGGACCCGTCAAAGGTTGACCGTTCGGCGACCTACGCCGCCCGATGGGTAGCCAAGAACGTCGTGGCCGCAGGTATCGCCCAGCGCTGCGAGATTCAGCTTGCATACGCGATCGGGCGCGCCCGCCCGATTGGCCTGTACGTCGATACCTTTGGGACCGCTTCGGCGCCCGAGGAACGCATCGCGGACGCCATCCGCGAGGTCTTCGACCTGCGTCCCCTCGGCATGATCGAGGACCTCGATCTGCTGCGTCCGATCTACTGCGAGACTGCTGCCTACGGTCACTTTGGTCGCGGCCAGTTCCCGTGGGAGGCCACCAACCGCGTCGAGCAGCTCAAGGCCGCACTCGCATGAGCATGGCGTGGGAAGCCGAGGACTACCTGCCCTCGTACGAGACCGAGGATGCTCGCCGCGCGTGGCGTCGGCGCACAAGCCTGGAGATGATCCTCTCCGGTTGCATCGGCCTCGTTACGTCTTTCGTTCTGTCGATCGAGGCGTGGCAGCTTGCCGCCGACTCATCGACGCGCTTCGGTTGTGACATTTCGTCCGTTCTGTCGTGTTCGACGGTTGCTCAGACGTGGCAGGCTCGTATCCTCGGCTTCCCGAACGCCTTCCTTGGCATCTTTTTCGAGGCCGTGGTTCTCGCTATTTCCGTGGGTATTTTCGCGGGCATGAAGTTCCCACGCTGGTACATGCTGGGCACGAACCTGCTGTATACGGTCGCGTTGTTCTTTGCGTTCTGGCTGTTCGGGCAGTCGTATTTCATCATCCAGGTGCTGTGCCCGTGGTGTCTGCTCATCACCCTGACGACAACACTCGTTTTTGGTGGAATCACTCGCATCAATATTCGCGATCGTGTTATCCCGGCACCCGAGGGGCTGCGGCGCGCTGTCGCCCAGGGACTCGACTGGGCTCTCTGGGGACTCATCGTGTTCGGTGTCCTCGCCATGGTGGTCGCGAAGTACGGCCTGAAGCTTCTCGGCTGAGTGCGGGACGCAGATGAGTGCGGGCCGTGATTCACTAGGATCATGACTTCCCAACAGGGCATGCTTGACGGTTTCGATCCGCCGCGCTCTCGCAGCGTGGAGATCGCCCGCGTGCTCGTTGACGTCGATTTGCCGCACATGGATCGGCCGCTCGACTACGTCATTCCGGACAAGTTCATCGACGAGGCCGAGGTCGGCCGCGCAGTTCGTGTGCGGTTTTCCGGCACGCGCGTGGACGGTTGGATCGTTGAGCGTACGCATCGCGATGTGCTCGACGATGCCGCGCAGATCGAATCGGTATCGTCCGCGATGCCGGTGCTGACGCCCGCGCTCTATGAGACTGCTCGGCGTATTGCCGGGCGTTTCCTTGCTACGACGTCGCAGGTTCTTTCTCTCGCGATTCCCCCGCGGCACGCACGGGCTGAAAAGCACGTGTTGGAGCAAACACCCCCACCGTGGCCATCTCTGGAGATTCCGTCAGTCTCCACTGGCTGGGGAGCATATCCTGCTGGCCATGCCCTGCTGAACCGGCTCTCGTCTGGTCAATCGCCTCGTGCGGTCGTGACCGCTTTGCGCCCTCTCATGCGCTGCTGTCTGTCGGCTGCCGTTGCAGCGACGGTTTCGTCAGGTCGCAGCGTCATTGTCGTCACGTCCACCGGTGAGGAGGCCTCGCGATACGCCCGGGATCTCCAGGAGGACCTCGGCATCCCTGTCGCGGTGACGGGCGGTGAAGTCACGCCCGAAGAGCGCTACCGTATCCACGCAGCCGCGACACTCGGTCATGTTCCAATCGTCGTCGGTACGCGCTCCGCGGTGTGGGTTCCGTGCACGAAACTCGGCCTCATCATCATCTGCGACGACGGCGACGATCGGTTGCGTGAGCGCCGCTTCCCGCGCTGCGAGGTTCTTGATGTCGCTGTGCAGCGCTGCGCCGTGGAGGGCGCGGGACTTCTCGTCGCCTCGTACGCACGCTCGGTGAAGGCACAGGCTCTCGTTCGTTCCGGATGGGCTGTGAGTCTCGACCCCACCCCCGGCGCGCTGCGCGACGCAACTCCTCGTGTGCATCTCCATGGCGCGACGGAAGCAGAACGCGAGGGTGCCAGCGGCCACATGCGTATTCCTCGGGCCGCGTTGCGTATGATTCGCCAGGGACTTCGAGAAGGCCCCGTGCTCATCCAGGTTGCGGCATCAGGATATTGGCCCACGGTCGTCTGTCGGCGCTGCGGCGAACGCGCTCGCTGCCGCCATTGCTCCGGGCCGCTCGCTGTGGGCAGCGGGGGAGAGGTGACCTGCTCGTGGTGTGCGCGCACTACCGTCTCGTGGCGCTGCCCGTACTGCTCCGGCACTGAGCTACGTGCGGCTCGCGTGGGATCGACTCGCACCGCCGAGGAGATCGCACGCAACCTCCCGGACGCATCGGTCCTCGAGTCTTCGGCTGCCCACAGAATCAACCGCCAACTGCCCTCACGCCCCACGGTCGTTGTTGCGACGCCGGGAGCCGAGCCAGACGTGGACGGTGGCTACGCCGCCGCCATCATCCTCGACGCGCACGCATTGGCCGGGCGAGCCGAACTGTGGGCCCCAGAGGAGGCTGCTCGGCGCTGGCTCAACGCACTGTCCCTCGTCCGGCCAGGTCACCCAGGCCTCGTCGTCGGGACGATTCCGGACGCGTTGGGGCAGGCGCTCGTGCGCTGGGCTCCCACTGACTACGCTGATCGTCTTCTCGATGAGCGCGAGGCCCTGGGCTTCTTTCCGGCCACGACCATGGTTGCCCTCGACGGCCCGGCGGCCCAAGTCCGTCAAGTCGCCGAACAGGTCATTCGCGAGGGAGGAGCAGAGCTGGTCGGCACCGTCGTACGACCGGCGACGCGCGAGGGCGAGGAAAACGAGGTACGCACGCTGGTGCGAACCCCGTTGGCTGGGGCGGCGTCGATGCTTGCGGTTCTTGCCGATATTCGGCGTTCTCGCAGCGCGCGCAAGGTTCCTCTCATGAAAATGAGCGTGAACCCACCCGAGCTCTTCTGAGTCAGGGCCAGTGCGGTGCCGTAAACTGGCGGCCGTGCGCATTATTTTTGCTGGTACCCCCGAGGCCGCAGTCCCCACGCTGCGAGCCCTGCTATCGTCCTCCCACGAGGTCGCCCTCGTCATCACACGCCCGCCGGCTCGACGAGGGCGCGGCAAGACCATGTACCCGTCTCCGGTTGCGGAAGCGGCCTCCGAGAAAGGCGTCGAACTGTTGGAGACGACAACGCTGAAGACCCCCGAGATCGCACAGCGCATCGAGGATGCCCATCCTGACCTCGGTGTCGTCGTCGCCTACGGCGGCCTCGTTCCTCCGAACGTGCTGGCGATTCCCACGCATGGCTGGGTAAACCTGCATTTCTCGGACCTGCCAAGGTGGCGCGGAGCAGCGCCCGTCCAGTGGGCGATCCGCGAAGGTGATACGACGACCGCCTCGTGCGTCTTCAATCTCGAGGAGGGACTGGACACAGGCGACGTCTACTCGCGCGTCGAAGTTCCGATTGGACACGAGAGCGCTGGAGAGCTGCTCACATCGATGGCCGAGGCTGGGGCACCCCAGGTGCTCAGCGTCGTCGATGCGCTCGCTGTCGGCAGTGCGACTGCTAGTGCGCAGCCCTCGGAGGGCGTGACGCACGCGCGTCGCCTCGAGCACGTCGACGGCTACGTCTCGTTCACGCACGACGCCCGGTATGAGGATCGCGTCATCCGTTCTGTGACTCCGAACCCTGGCGCCTACACGGTGGCACCGGGCGGGGCTCGCATGAAGCTCGACAAGGCAACACCCGTGGACCGAGATGATCTCGCACCCGGGCAGCTCGAAGTGACGAAGAAACAGGTCACCGTTGGATGCGCAAGCGGTGCTCTCGTGCTCGGCAAGGTGGCGCCAGCCGGTAAGTCCTGGATGGACGCTGCCGCCTGGGCCAGGGGAGCGCGGCCTTCCGACGACCTGCGCCTCGGTGGAGACCTGGAGGATCAGCGATGAGTGAGAGGCGCTACGCGGACGGCTACCGCAAGCTGCGTAAAGCCGACGAACCCCGTCGCATTGCCTACGAGGTTCTTCACGAGGTCGCCACGCAGGGCGCATTCGCGAACATCATCCTGCCGAAGGCGCTGCGCCAGGCCCGGCGCGACGGCCATTTTTCTGACCGCGACGCCGCTTTCACCTCCGAGCTCGTCCACGGCACGCTGCGCGCGCTCGGTCACCTTGATTGGGTGATTGCACGTCACATCGATCGCCCTCTTGGTGATCTCGATCCGCGAGCTCTCGTCATCTTGCGCATGGGTGCCCACCAGCTTCTCAATATGCGCGTGCCCGACCACGCGGCTGTGTCGGCAACCGTGGATGTCGCGCGCGAACATCTGACGGACGGCCCTGTCCGTTTTGTCAATGCTGTTTTGCGCTCAATCACCCGCGAGGATCGTGGCGAGCGCGAGGCGGCCATGGATGCCATTGCCGACGAGGACGAGGCTCTTGGCGTGCGCTACTCACACCCGGCGTGGATGGTCGCCGCGTTCCGTGACGCCCTCAAGGCCCACGGTTATCCCGAGGACGAGCTTATCGACGTCCTTGAGGCCGATAACGAGGTTCCCACGGTCACGTTGGTGGCCCGCCCGTCGCTCATGAGCGTTGACGAGCTCGCCGACGAGGCCGAGGATATCCTCGATACCCGCGTCGCCCTGGGCGCTGTGTCTCCGTACGCGGTCCTCCTCGAATCCGGCGACCCCGCGCGTCTGCCCTCGATTCGTGATGGACGCGCTGGTGCCCAGGACGAAGGCTCGCAGCTCGCGGCGCTTATCGCTGCATCCGCGCCGCTTGAGGCTGGGTCTGACAAACGTTGGCTCGACCTGTGTGCGGGCCCCGGCGGCAAGGCTGCGCTTTTGGCTGGCCTCGCCTCCAGCGTAGGTGCGCGCGTGACCGCTAACGAAGTCCACCCGCACCGAGCCCGCCTCGTGGAGCGTACGACGCGCCAATTCGACTCCATTGAGGTCGTGAGTGGAGACGGTCGCTCGTTCGGTGGGGGCCGTAGCGCATGGCCGCTGGCGTCCTTCGACCGTGTCGTCGTCGACGCGCCTTGCTCGGGCATGGGATCCATGCGTCGCCGTCCGGAGTCCCGGTGGAATCGAACGCCCGCAGACGTCGAAGAACTAACGGTCCTCCAGCGTGAGCTGCTCGACCGAGCGCTCGCTTTGACGCGCCCCGGTGGCGTCCTCACCTACATCACGTGCTCGCCCCATGCGACGGAGACGCGTGACCAGGTTGCGCGTCTGCTCGACGGCGGCAAAGTTGAGCTGCTTGACACCGTCGCGCTGGCTCACGAGTGCGCACCCGAGGCGCTGGATGTACCGGCGTCTGCGGGTATCATCAAGGGCTACGATGGCCGTACGCTGCAGCTGTGGGACCACCGTTTCGGTACGGATCTTATGTTTGTGGCTTGCCTGCGCAGGCGCTAGCATATGCGTTATGAACGCCACAATTAGCCCGTCGATCCTCAACTGCGATATCGCCAATCTGCGCGGTGAACTCACCAAGATCGCAGGAGCGGATATCGCTCACGTCGACGTCATGGACAACCATTTCGTCCCCAACCTCTCGTGGGGTCTGCCGGTCGCGGAAGCCGTCGTCAAGTCCGGTATCCTGCCGGTTGACGCACACCTCATGATCGAGGATCCGGATCGCTGGGCACCGCAGTACGCGGAGGTCGGCTGCGAGTCCGTCACCTTCCACGCTGAGGCAGCTGCGGCACCGCTGCGCCTCGCACGCGAGCTGCACCGCATCGGCGCGCGTGTCGGCCTTGCGCTGAAGCCAGCAACCGATATCGCGCCCTTCGTGGACATCCTGAACGAATTCGACATGATTCTCATCATGACGGTTGAGCCCGGTTTCGGCGGACAGTCCTTCATCGAACAGATGATTCCGAAGATTGAGCGAACGCGTGCCGCGATTAATGCCGCAGGGCTTCAGGTCTCGATCCAGGTTGACGGCGGCATTTCCCGCGCGACCATCGAGCGTGCCGCGCAGGCCGGGGCAGATAACTTTGTCGCGGGCTCCGCAGTGTTCCGCGCGGAAGACGCGCACCGCGAGGTTGAGATGCTGCGTGAACTCGCCAACGCGCATACCCACTGACCGACAGCACTGAGTGCGGCCGGATGGGATAAGGTCCCATCCGGCCGCCTCTTTTCTTCTATAGCGGATAGGCCTCGCGCGGTGCGCCCGGCGGTGGCACAATGGCACACGAGTACTCCGGGGTCGGTGAAAGTCCGAACCGGCGGTGATAGTCCGCGACCCGCCCTCACAGAACGAGGGCGGTCGAGCCGGTGAAATTCCGGCACCGACGGTGAAAGTCCGGATGGGAGGAGTGCATGAGGCGCATTCGTGCGTCTGCTGTGCTGCGCGTACCCCCGGTGTCGGAAAGTAAGTCGTGGCAACTCGGAACAAGCCCCGCGGTGCGCTCACCGTCGCGGCACCGATCATCTTCCTTGCCTTTGTGCTGACGGGATGGTGGCTGACGACGACGCTGACCGGCATCGAAGCCTGGCGTCTGCCCGATCCGCTTACTGTTGCCCGAAAAGGCTTGGCACTGCTCCAGCACCCTGCCACCTGGCGCCAGATTGCGGTGACGGGAGGCGAGGCTATCGCAGGGTGCGCGCTCGGAACGGTCATTGCGCTGCCACTCGCGTATGCGATCTACCGATGGCGGCTGTTGGCCGCCGCGGTGGAACCCTTCCTTGGAGCAACCCAAGCGTTGCCCGCCATCGCAATTGCCCCCATTCTCGTGCTGTGGGTCGGGTATGGCATCACACCGGTTATTGTGCTGTGCGCATTAATGGTGTTCTTCCCGATCCTTGTGTCCACCGTCGTCGGTTTACGTCATATCGATCATGAACTGCTGGAAGCTGCCGCGCTTGACGGCGCGACGGGCTGGACGATGGCCGCACATATGGAGCTACCTCTTGCCGCTCCCGCCATTCTCGGTGGCCTGCGCAATGGGTTTGCTCTGTCTGTGACAGGCGCGGTCGTGGGGGAGATGGTCATGGGAGGGTCCGGGCTCGGGCAGGTACTCACTCAAATGAGAAGCAACGTGGACACCGCCGGCATGTTCGTCATCATCACGATCCTGTGCATCATGGCAACAATTTTGTACGTCATCGTGTATCGAATCGAGCGGTCGAAGCGCTACGACATCACGCAGTGAAGGAGACATCCCTTGAAGCTTTCCACTATCGTTCGCGCAACCGTTATTGGAGCCAGCGTCTCGCTGGCACTGGGCGCTTGCACAGCCGGTCCCGGCGCAACGCAGTCGGGCACGTCCTCGCAGGGCGCCTCGGACATGACGATTGGCCTGACCTACATCCCGAACGTGCAGTTTGCTCCCGTCTATGTCGCTGATTCTCTGGGGCTGTATAACGATGCAGGTGTCACAGCCACCGTCCGCCATCATGGCTCGGATGAGGGCCTGTTCACAGCGCTTCTCGCCGGCCAGGAGGACGTGGTCATTGCCTCCGGCGACGAGGCTGCGGTTGCCGCCTCGCAAGGTATGGACCTCGTGTCGATTGGCCAGTATTACGCGACCTACCCAGGGAGTGTCATCGTCCCTGCCTCGTCATCGATCACAAGCCTGGCTGACCTCGCCGGAAAGAACATCGGTATTCCGGGTGAGTATGGTTCGAGCTACTACGCCACTCTTGCCGCTATTACGGCAGGTGGTCTGCAGACATCAGACGTGACCATTTCGTCGATCGGCTACACGCAGCAGGCGGCCCTCGCGGCTGGCCAGGTGGACGCAGTCGTTGGCTTTACCAACAATGACGCGGTGCAGATGAGACTGGCGGGCATCGACATCCGGGAGATCCCGTTGGATGGTGCCTCGACTCCGCTGGTGGCGGCCTCGATTATTACGACGCGCGAGTGGGCGCAGGCCCACCCTGATGCGGCACGCGCGGTCGTGTCCGCAACCACCGAGGCGATGAACGCGATCGCGGCCGATCCTCAGGTCGCGATTGACGCGACGGCGAAGTGGGACACGACGCTCAGCGACGAGACGTCGCTGGCCGCAGCCAATGCTGTACTCGCCGCGACCGTTCCTCTGTGGCTCGGAGACGATGCACACGCTGACGGCGTGCAAGACCTTGCCACTTGGTCTTCCATGGTGTCGTTCCTGACGTCGATTGGGGTCCTCGAAGGAGACGTCGATCCGAACGCCATCGTGACCAACGAGTACGCGAGCACGGCTGATACCGCGTCGCCTCAGTCCTAAACGGTGCGCCGTATGCTCGGGACGCGCGCGTTTCGCGTAGGGTAGGCGGGTGAGTACCGCTGTCAACGCTAACGTGCGCGTCCTTGAGCTTTTTGTCGAGCTCCTGGGCGCGCGTCCCGGGCGCACGAAGGCGCAATTGCGTGCTCTTCCCGGATATCAGGGGCTCGCGGACGATGCCTTCGAAACGCAGTTCCAGCGCGACAAAGATGCATTGCGCGACGCTGGTGCCCACATGACGATTCACTCGGGGGAGCGCTACAGCATCGCCTGGGATTCTTTTGCGCCCGGCATCGAAGTGACGAGTACCGACCGAGCGCTCATGTCGCTGGCCGCACGCGCGTGGGATAGCAGCGAGTTTTTCGCCGACGCTGTCGACGCAAAAGCTGCTGCTGCCTCCTCCGAAGACGTCTCCGCTCCCATGATTCGCCTTGGACTCACTGGCCTCGGAGCTGCGACCACCGTGTCGCAGGCAATCCGTGAACGCCGAGTGGTGTGTTTCGAGTACCCGGGTTCTGGGCAGCTGACAGAACGTTCAGTGGACCCGTGGGCACTGTCGGTTCAGGGTCGAGCACTGTACCTGTGGGGCTGGGACCTCGACCGCAACGCCGAGCGTACGTTCCGCGTCTCACGCATACGCTCACAGGTGTCCTTCGTGGGGGAGCCGGGGGACGCATCGCTTCCTCCCGAGGGGCGTACCCCTCCTCGTGTCTCCTCGTTCGTTTCTCCCGTCGTCGACGTCCGCGCGGGCTGCCCCGCACGGACGATTCTTCACGGCTACGAGGCCAGGGGAGTGTCCGAGGAAGTGGGCTCGCCTCGGCGAGGCTGGGAACGTACCTGCCTTGAAGGCGCCGAGCTGGGCACGTGGATCGCTCGGATTCTCCCACTGGCCGCTGACGTCGTGGTCATTTCTCCACAGACTCTGCGCGAGGCCGTCTTCACGCGCCTGCACGCAGCCGCCGCGTGGGGGGACGTCAATGCCTGAGAACGTTCAGCTAGCAGTCGTCCGTCTCGCGTCGATGGTGGCCTGGATGAGCGAGCACCCCGGCTCAACCGTCGATGAGATCGCTGCGCACTTCCATCGCACCCGCCGACAGGTGCGTCGCGATGTCGAGTATCTCGCCTCCGTCGGCGATTCGCTGCCCGGCGCTTCCTTTGAGGTGGACTGGGAGCTCTACGAGCGAGAACAACGTGTGACGCTTCGCTCGACGCTGGGCGCCTCGGCTCCACTGCGACTGTCCACGCTTGAGGCACAGGCTCTCCTCATCGGCCTGTCTGCGATGACACCGTTGTTGGGTGCCGATCTTGCCGCCCACGTCCCTCACGCCGCCCTCGTTGTCTGTGCTCTGGGCGGATTGAAGGAATCGGACGGGGACCAGTACCTGGACGCGATTGCCTCCCCATCGTCGTCAAGTGCGAGCTTGGAGACCCTGCGTGATGCGCTCATGCGCGAAGAACGCGTGTCTTTCACCTATGTGTCTGCCTCGGGCATCCAGACGCGGCGCGTCGTGGATCCGTGGTCGCTCGAGGCAACCGCGACCGGATGGCTCTTGCGCGGTTGGTGTACGCGTGCTGGGCAGGCGCGTAGCTTCGCTGTCGCGTCGATCAGTGACGTGCGCGGGGAAGGTCGGCGCGTTGAGGAGCCTCGTCGTGTGCGTCAGGAAGCAACGACCTGGACGATCGACGTCGATCGCGACGCGCGGTGGATCGCTGACGAGTATGACGGTCGTATCACCGCCGAGCTCGCGAGTGGGGGAGCACGCATCATCCTGCCCGTCTGGAATGAACAGTGGGGCCTAAGTCTCCTTGTTGATATCGCCCCGCACCTGCGCAATGTCGTGCCGGACATGCGTTCGGCCACCGCGCAGTATGCGCGCACCGTCTTGTCGCAGTGGACCCGAGAGGATGCATCGTGAGCCCCAAACGACGTCGACACCGCACCCGGGATACTGACCACGTCGCCCAGCGCGAGGAGGAAGTCGGCCTCGGCGTCGGCAGTGCAGCCCAGCGCTACGCCGCGTACAAGGCCGAGGCGCAGGCCGCCTCATCGCTACGCGCGCGCTGGGTCTCCACGCTGAGCTTCACCCCGGACCCGTTCCAGATCCAGGCACTCGATGCCGTCGAGGCCGGCAGTTCGGTCCTCGTCGCTGCTCCTACCGGCGCCGGAAAGACCATTGTCGGCCAATTCGGCGCATACGTTGCCCTCGAACAGGGCATGCGCGCGTTCTACACGACGCCGATCAAGGCGCTGTCGAACCAGAAGTACCTGGAGCTATGCGACCTGTACGGTGCGGACAACGTCGGCCTCGCGACTGGTGATACGTCGGTGAACTCCGGTGCCCCGGTCGTCGTCATGACAACCGAGGTGCTACGCAACATGATCTACGCTGGTGCAGCCCTCGATGACCTGGGCGTCGTCATCCTTGACGAGGTCCACTACCTGGCGGATAAGATGCGCGGCCCCGTGTGGGAGGAAGTAATCATCCACCTGCCCGCTCACGTCGCAATTATCGCCTTGTCTGCAACGGTATCGAATGCTGAGGAGTTCGGCGCATGGATCCGTGAGGTTCGCTCCACCTGCGAGATCATCGTCTCCGAAAAGCGTCCCGTCCCGCTCTACCAGCACATGATCGTCGGCGAGGACATCTTTGACCTGTACGCGCCCACCGGTAAAGGAAAGCTCAATCCCGAACTCGTAGCGGCGACACGGGACTCGGGGATGCGCGGCGGCCGCGGATCGCGCTCATGGAACCGAGAGGTCCGCGTACGTCGCGAGTCGCGTCCCTCGACGCTCATCTCGCTTGATCGAGCCAGACTGTTGCCTGCTATCACCTTCATCTTCTCGCGGGCAGGATGCGAGGATGCCGTGCGCCAGATCCTCTCCACCCGCATCACCCTCACCACGCGTTCCGAGGCAGCTGAGATCGAGAGCTACGTCGACGAGGTCATTACATTGCTGCCGCCCGAGGATGCCATTGTGTTGGGAGCCGAGTCCTGGAAACGTGGTCTGATGCGCGGCATCGCAGCCCACCACGCCGGCATGCTGCCCCTCATGAAAGAGACCGTCGAACATCTGTTTTCACGTGGCCTCGTCAAAATGGTGTACGCAACTGAGACGCTTGCGCTCGGCATTAACATGCCCGCCCGCACGGTCGTCATCGAGTCGCTGACGAAGTGGAATGGTTCGGCGCACGTGTCGTTGTCCGCCGGTGAATACACGCAGCTCTCCGGACGTGCGGGGCGCCGCGGCATCGACACCGAAGGACATGCGGTTGTCTCACACCGCGGGGGAGTGGCACCCGAGGAAGTTGCTGCCCTTGCTTCCAAGCGCACGTACCCGTTGATGTCTGCGTTTACTCCGACATACAACATGGTCGTCAATCTGCTCGCACGCTCGACACGCGCCCAGACCCGCAAAGTCCTTGAGTCGTCGTTCGCCCAGTACCAGGCCGATTCTGCTGTCGTCACTCTCGCCTCTCGACTGACCGATCTGGAGGCGCAGCGAGACGCGATGATCGAGGACCTGTCATGCTCGCACGGTGACGTCCGCGAGTACCTCACCCTGCGCGACGAGCTCGGTCAGGCAGAGAAGTCGGGGGCCCGGACACGCAAGCGCGAGGCACGCGAGGAGTCTCGACGCGTACTGTCCGGGGTGCGCCCAGGAGACGTTCTCGCCCTGACGCGAGGGCGTAAGTCCCGCCTGTGCGTCGTCGGTGCGAAGGCCACCAGCGCCTCGGGCCGTGTGGAGGTGTCCGTCATCGGTGAGGATTCCACGTGGCGCGCCCTTGGTCCCGAAGACGTGAGAGGGACGATTGTCGTCGTCGGCCACATGTCCATCCCGGGAGGCTCCGCGCTGCGCCGGACGAAAGAGCGTACGCGTATCGCCGACCAGCTGCGTTCCGGGTCATCCAAGGGGCTTTATGAGCTCCCTACCGGTTCGTCGGATGCTTCTGATCCGGTCAGTGCGCTGCGCGTTGCGATGCGCCAGCATCCGGTCCACCGCTGCCCGCATCGCGAGGAACACGCTCGGGCGGGCGCCCAGTGGGCGCGTGTGGCGCGCGAGATTGTCCGTCTGCGCTCAACCATCGACTCCCAGACGGGGTCGGTCGCAGCTCAGTTCGACCGCGTCTGCGGGGTACTCGAACGCCTCGGCTTCCTCACTGGTGACGAGGTCACCGATGCGGGTCAGCGTTTACGTCGGATTTTTGGCGAGCGTGACCTGGTGGTGGCCATGTCGATGAATGAGGGCACGTGGAACGAGCTTGACGAGGCAGAACTTGCCTCAATGCTGTCCGCGCTTGTCTACGATTCTCGCTCCGACGACGATGCTCAACAGCTCGCACCCTCCGGGGTTGGTATTCGTCTTCAGGAGGCTTGGTACGAGAGCCTCGCGATCCTTAAGCGTGTGCATCGGGTCGAGAAAGCATGCGGATGCGAGCTCACCCCGAGCCTGGACGCGGGCCTCATGGCGGCGACGCTCGCCTGGGCGCACGGGTCGACGCTGGCCACGGCGATCGACGCAACGCCGATCCAGGCCGGCGATTTCGTCCGTTGGATGCGTCAGGTCATGGATTGTCTCGGGCAGATCGCGTCTGCCACATCCAGCAACGAACTGACGCGCAAGGCCGAGGCCGCGAAGGACCGTATCGGTCGCGGTATCGTGGCTTGGTCGACTTTCTAGAGAGCTGGAGGGCTTGTGGGGCATCACGATATTTTGCAGCGCGCCTCGTTTGCGCACGTGTGCGGTGACTCGCTCATCGCTGCGATCGCGGGCCTCGCGCTGTACGCGTCATTTGCGCCGCTGGGATGGTGGTGGCTGTCGGTACCCGCACTGGCGCTGTACATCTCGCGCATCGACGAGGCCAGGGCTCCACGGGCGTTGACGGCCACGTTTGTGTTCGGTATGAGTTTCTGGCTTCCGCTCATCGACTGGATTCCGCTCGCCGTTGGTACGACGCCCCCGTGGTTCGTGCTTGCGTTCGTGCAGACGCTGTTCCTGATGGCCTGGGTTCTCTTCGCGAGGTGGACGCAGCTATGGGCGTGGGCGCGTGGTCCGATCATCCAGGCACTGCTCTTTGCCCTCACGTGGGCCGGTGTCGATGCCGCGCGCTCCCGGTGGCCCTGGTCTGGCTTTCCCTGGGGCTCCGTGGCACTGCCTCAGGTGGATTCCTCTCTCGGGCACCTCGCCCCGTACGGCGGAACGACACTGATCACTGCGGTCGTCATCGCGCTCGCAGTTCTCGTTCGCCGCGCATTCGCGGCTCGCGATGCGTCAGTGATTCGCGAGCACTGGTTCTCGCGTCCAGTACTCGCCGTCATCGTCGTGGCTGCATACGTCGCACCC
Organism: uncultured Actinomyces sp.; assembly: GCA_938040725.1. Taxonomy (GTDB): domain Bacteria; phylum Actinomycetota; class Actinomycetes; order Actinomycetales; family Actinomycetaceae; genus Pauljensenia. The sequence continues at coordinate 26,677 of CALHZX010000021.1, forward strand.
CTCGCTCTGACACTGCCGAACCAGGCAGAGAACGGAATGCTACGTATCGGTGTCGTCCAAGGTGACATCGCGCTTCCGGGCGCACAGGCCTACAGGCGTGAGGGCGAGGTGACTGGCAACAATGTTCGTGCTGCCCTCGAGCTCGCGAGCTCCCCGGAGCTGGTCGATCACCCACTTGATCTGGCAATCTGGGGCGAAGGATCCGTCGACCGTGATCCCCTCGCGTTCCCTGCAATCGGACAGGCAGTCAATCATGCCGCCTCTGCACTCGACGCGCCGGTGCTGATCGGCTACACGAACCTCAATGAACGTGATCACGTCAAGAATTGGCTTGCGATCTGGGAGCCCGGTCAGGGGCTGGAGGAATCGGCTCGATACTCGAAACACGTCCCCGTGCCCTTTGGTGAATTCATCCCGTTCCGTGCATTCATCACGTCCTTCGCGACCGAAGTCGCACAGTCAAGCCGAGACATGGAGCCGGGGGCAGAGCCACCGCTCATGACAGTACACGCACGCGACGGACGCGACGTCCCCCTCGCGGTCGGCATCTGTTTCGAAGCGGCTTATCCCATGGTGATTGGCGACGGTGTTGCTCGCGGCGGCCAAGCCATCATCGTCCCGTCAAACAACTATCACTTCCGGTCCTCAGGAGAGTCCGCGCAGCAGGGCCAGCTCCTACGCATGCGAGCGATGGAGTACTCGCGCAGTGCTATTCAGGCATCGACAACGGGCCATTCCTACGTTATTCGTCCCGATGGTTCGATCCTGGAGCAAACCGGCACCGAGCAGGCGGCAACACTCACCGCCGATATTCCACTTCGTACGTCGCTGACGTTGACCGCTCGAGCGGGGGAGAGGATCCCGAACATCGTCATGGCTGCCACACTGGTCATCTGTTTATCCGCCCTTGTGACGCTTGTCGGGCGACGTATCAGCGCCCGAGCGCGCGCCAGGCGTGCATCGCACGACTAAGTTCGGCAAAATGTGACCCATGACTGTTTCTGAGCGCCTTGTTCCTTCTCCACAGGGGGACCACACCCTGATCGTGATCCCGACATACAACGAAATGGAGACGCTTCCAGGCATTCTGACGCAGGTCTGGTCTCATGTGCCCCACGCGCACATCCTCATCGTCGATGACTCCTCGCCGGATGGGACGGGGGAGTGGGTTGACTCTCGCCGCGCGGAGGAGGACCGCCTCCACATCCTCCATCGTCCTGCCAAATCCGGCCTCGCCACCGCCTACGTCGACGGTATGGGCTGGGGCATTGAGCACGACTACCCGTTCATTCTCCAGATGGACGCGGACGGTTCGCACCGGCCGGTGGATCTACCGAAGCTGCTGACACGCATGGCCGGACCCGATGCACCGGACCTCGTCATCGGGTCACGATGGATCCCGGGCGGACGTATTAACGGTTGGTCTCACAAGCGCGTCGCGCTCTCAAAGGCGGGCAATTATTATGTCCGATTCTGCCTGGGAACACCGGTCAAGGACGCAACAGCGGGCCTACGCCTACACCGCGCCGCCTTCCTACAGGAGAACGAGGTCCTCGATCGGGTAGCAACCACCGGCTTTGGATTCCAGGTGGAAATGACCGAACTCGAACGATCTCTGGGAGCGGTGATCACCGAGGTACCCATCACCTTTGATGAGCGCATCGCTGGCGAGTCGAAGCTGGATTCATCCATCTTCGTTGAGGAGCTCGTGATGGTCACGAAAGGCGGCCTGGGTCGCGTGACCCAGGCCGCCCGTCGAGCGTTCTCGAAGTAATCAGCCCTTCCGATAGGAGCCCTCGGGCCGCAGGCGGCCCTCACGGTAAGCGGTGAGCTGTTCGGTGAGAACGACCTCAAGCTCTTCAATGGAGCGGCGCTCGCGCAGCATATCCCAGTGGGTGCGCTGGGGCTTGACGGGCTTATTGTCCTCGTCCTCGACGGTCTCGCCGATCAGATCGGCCTGCTGGCCACACTTGCATTCCCAGGTTGCAGGGGCCGTCGCCTCGCTGGATAGCGTGACCTCAAACTCATGACCGTTCGGGCACGCATAACGAACAATGAAACGGTCGGCGAAGACAACGCCATCCTCGGATTCGAGGGACTTCGCACCGATCTGCATGCCACGCAGTGCGCGGTCAGCCATAACAGCCTCCTGGACGTAGATAAGAAACGGAACCATTCTATCTGACACGTCAAGCGGAATGCGCCCACGGCCTCGTCTCCACCCCAGCCCCACGATCCGATAATGTACATTATGTCTGTTTTTCTTTATCGACCCCTCTCCGAGCTCGCGGTACAGTTGCTGTCATGACGACGGACCTACAAGCACGCTCCCAGCACCCCCCTGTTCTTCGCGAGGTCATCGCTCTCTCACTGACATGCCTTGCCTACTCCGTCCTCTCATTCTTGGCTAAGGCTCCCGAGTCTGTCGCGATAACCCATGCGCACGACGTCGCCGCGTTCGAGTCGCGTATCGGCCTTTTTATTGAAAGTTCGGCCAATGCATGGCTGACCGCCCACCCGGTCCTCGCCTCGCTCGCATCTGCACAGTACGCGGTCTCATTCCTTGCAATGACCGGCATCGCCCTGGTCGTCCTCTGGCGCAAGGCCCCAACCTCTTACCGCCGGGCTCGATGGACGCTCGTCATCATGACGATCGGCGCGCTCATCACGTACTGGACCTACCCCTTGGCTCCCCCACGCCTCGTCCCCGATCTTGGCTTCGTCGACGCCGTCGCCACTCACACATCTACCTATTCACATCTGTTTGGCACGCTCGCCAATCCCTACGGTGCGATGCCCTCGATGCATACCGGCTGGTCCGTGTGGGTTGCCGTCATGCTCGGAACATACGTGTGGCGCTCGTGGTGGGCGCGACTCCTTCTCGCTTTTCATCCCGCGATCACGATCGTGACAATCGTCGCAACTGGCAATCATTATGTGGTTGACGCCATTGCCGGCTGCATGTACTTCCTGCTTGGCTGGCTCTTTGCCACCATTGCGAACAGGACGTTACCCAGGAATGTGCGAACGACCGGCGAGACGTCCTAGGAGCGCCCCGCAATAGACGCTAGGGTGGGTATCATGAGACTCGGAGTTGATTTTGGCACCACAACCACCGCGATCGCTATCGTTGACCGGGGAAACTATCCCATCGTCTCTTTTGTCAACAACAACGACGATACGGTCGATTTTGTTCCGTCAATCATCGCGCTTGAAGGCGACCACTTGGTTTACGGCTTCGACGCAGAAGACGCGGCCCGCGCGGGAGCTCCCCACCTGCGTTCTTTCAAGCGCCTGCTCTCCGACCCGTCGGTGACTGACACATCCACTCTGCGCCTGGGCAACCACAGCATCTCGATCCTCGACGCGCTCACCGGTTTCCTCAGTTACGTCGCACGTTCGCTGCGCACCAACTCTTCGATTGCTTCCCTCCCTGCGTCCGAGCCACTTGAGGCTCTTGTCGGCGTCCCCGCACACGCATGGTCTGCGCAACGCTTCCTGACCCTCGAGGCCTTCCGTCGCGCCGGCTGGGACGTCCTCGCAATGGTGAACGAGCCCTCCGCCGCAGGCTTTGAGTACACCCACCGTCACGCGGGAACGCTCAACTCGAAGCGCACCGCGATCCTCGTCTACGACCTTGGCGGCGGCACATTCGACGCCTCCATCGTGTCAGCCACAGGAACCCTGCACGAGGTCATGGGATCACGCGGGCTCAACATGGTCGGCGGGGACGATTTCGACGTCGTGCTCGCTAACCGGCTCGCTGCCGCAGCCGGCACTGATTCCGGCAAGCTCGGCGACGAGGCGTGGGAACGCCTCGTCGAGGACGCGCGCGATGCGAAGGAGACCCTCTCCCCCTCGACGAAGTTCATTACCGTACCCGTCGACGGCGAGCCCGTCACCATCCCCGTTGCTGACTTCTATGAGGCAGCCACTCCCCTCGTCGACTCGACTGTCGCCGCCATGGAACCGCTCCTCGTCCCTGACACTTCGGGCGTCGGTCAGCTGGGCGGAGATATCGCCGGTCTCTACGTTGTGGGCGGCGGCTCGCAGCTTCCGCTTGTGGCACGCGTCCTGCGTTCGCGTTTTGGGCGCCGTGTCCACCGCTCGCCACACACCGCGGCGTCAACAGCAATCGGACTTGCCATCGGCGCTGATCCCGAGGCCGCGTACACCGTGCGCGAACAACTCTCGCGCGGCGTTGGCGTGTTCCGCGAGCGCGAGGCAGGAAGCTTCATCTCCTTCGATACGCTCCTGGAGCCCAACACAGAGCTCGCCCCGGGAGAAACGCTGACCATCAAGCGCCGCTACCGGGCGGCACACAACATCGGCTATTTCCGTTTCGTCGAGTACTCCTCTTTCGACGAGGCAGGGGTGCCGCGCGGCGATCTTCAGCCCTACGGCGAGGTTATCTTTCCCTTCGATCGAGCGCTGCGTCTCGCTGATATCGATCTCACCACGATTCCCGTCGTACGCACCGATGATGGGCCTCTCATCGAAGAGTCCTACATTGTCGACGAGAACGGCCTGGTCACCGTTGAGATTACCGACGTCGAGGCATCCTACACGGTGAGCCGTCCGCTCGGTCGCCGCTAATCCGCGGGCAGATAAGCACGCTGACAGAGTAAAAGGGTGTGGGGGCCAGGCTCAGCCTGGCCCCCACACCGTATCGTCGTGTCGGTCTCGTCAGGATGCAGAGAGCTTGGAGCGGCGTCGCTGCGCCAGTTCGTCGACAAAAGCCGGTTCCGAACGCTCAAGCGGCAGCTCGGCAAGAGACCCCTCAACCTCGCGCCAGACACGACCGACGGCGATGCCGAAAACACCCTGGCCGCCCTGAAGGAGATCAATCACCTCGTCCGTCGACGTGCATTCGTACACGGAGGCCCCATCGCTCATCAGGGTGATCGATGCGAGATCGTCGACTCCCCTGTTCTGCAGCGACGACACGGCGACGCGCACCTGCTGCAGCGATACGCCCGCGTCGAGAAGCTTCTTCACGACCTTCAGAACGAGGATGTCACGGAAGGAGTAGAGGCGCTGGGAGCCAGAACCGCGTGCGGCGCGGATCGACGGCTGGAGGAGGCCGGTGCGAGCCCAGTAGTCGAGCTGACGATAGGTGATACCAGCGGCGCTACATGCAACCGGGCCTCGGTAACCCATCTCGTCGGTATCAAGGCCTTCGAGCGGGTCGCCGAAAAGCATGCCTTGCCGGCTAGCGGCGTTCGCTTCTGCGCTCACTGTCGGGCTCCTTGCAGGTGGTACTTGATGAGAACAGGACTACGGTAGAGCACCGACGCACGGTGGTCAATGACCGAAGCGGCGAGTCTAACCTTCATGTTCAACATGAGACTTAGTCTCCATCGTCCACGAGTGCTGACACAGCAACCGTCAACATTTCACGATGCAGCTCGGCGAACAGCTCTCCCAGCTCAACCGCCCGAGCACGCGCACGTTCGCGGTCCGCGCCACGGCCTCGTCCCCGCTGGGAGGAAACGGTCTGATCGATAATGTCAGCGCTACGCTCGGCACCTTGACGAACCGCACGCAGCACGCGCACGTCAACACCAGCGCACTCCAGCCGCGCAATTGCAGACACTGTCTGGACGCAGCGTGCAGGAAAGTATCCAGCCAGATCCGGCGTAATCAGCCCCAGGCGCGTGTAGCGTTCCAGCGTCTCCATATCGACGCCCGTCAAGTCAGCCAAGTCGGCAGCGGGGATAGCCCGACGTCCGCCCAGCGACACAGTCTGTCCCTCAGACGAGACGACCTGAGCCACCCTACGCTTGGTCGGCGTATGCCCAGCATCGAGAGCATCGAGCTGCGTGCGGATCACGCTGAGCGGAGTGAAAGAGTCACGCTGCTCGGTCAGCACGTAGCGCAACCGCTCCACATCAGCGGCTGAATACTTGCGGTAGCCCGAACCCGTACGCGCGGGCGTCACTAGCCCCTCGCTCTCCAGGTAGCGCACCTTAGACAGCGAGATCGCGGGAAACTCCTCCTTCAGCGCGTCAACAACGCGGCCGATCGACAGCTCAGGGCTGTGATCGACGTCGTGCGGCCATGAGCGTGCCTCACGAGATGAGGGCACCGCCCGCGCACGGGCAACGGCTGCGGACACGTCAGGCCTGCTTGGTCGACGGCTGATAGGTCAGGCGATACTTTCCGATCTGCACTTCATCACCAGCATGCAGCGCGATGGAATCAACACGCTCACGGTTGACGTACGTGCCGTTGAGGGAACCCGAATCGCGCACGATGTGCCCGCCCTCGGATGCGATGAACTGGCAGTGCTTACGCGACACCGTGACGTCATCAAGGAAGATGTCGGCCTTGGGGGAGCGGCCGGCATTGGTCACTTCCGGATCAAGGAGGAAACGCGCACCCGTGTTCGGCCCGCGCTGAACAATGAGCAGCGCCGAGCCCGCAGGCAGGGCCTCTACTGCTTCGCGGTCACGAGCGGACAGCGCAACGGGTGCCTCTTCGACCTCATCAACCACAGGCGCCAAGCCGAAAACTGAGGTTGCAGTCGGATCGAACGGCTGGTTGTCAGACATTGTGCGCTCCAATAAGTAAGAAGATGGACTCTGATAAGTGTAAACGTTTGCCCTGTATCAGGCGCGGGAACGCCAGAGCGAAACACTGACAACGAACGTCCTCATCCATAGGCAGCAAACTGCGGGGGCTTCGGGGTGGCGGTCGACGAAATCGATAGATCATCAACAGGCGTGATCGTCACCATCGCCCCCTTGGCGCGCATTTGCGCCGCTGAGCCCGCTTGAATATCGAGTGCCGTCGCGATCGTCTGACCATCGCCGATCACCTTCCACGTATATGGTGAGGTGATCGGGGTTCCGTCAACGACGATCGCGCCAGCCTGGCCGGTGAAGGCCGAACGCGTTGACAGACGCACGCCGTTGAGCTCGATGGCCTCAGCCCCGGCGTTGCGCAGCTCCCCCAGGGTCTGAACGAACTGCGTAGCTGTCAGGTTCGCGCCGGGATCTGTCACGCCCACCGTTACACCGGGGCCGTGCACCGCGACGGTGCCTGCAGCAATTTGCGCCTGAGTCTGCGCCTTACGTGTCGCCTGCTCGCGAGCGTCAGCCTCACTGGCCGCACTGCGCAAGTCGTCGAGTTCACTGCTTAGCTCGCCACGTCGGTTACGCAGGTTTTGTTCCTGTGTACTGAGCTCATCGAGAACAGTCACAAGGTCCTGTTCCGACAGCCCCTCAAGCGGATCCGAGCGTTGTGCGCGCACCTGAGTCACCAACGCAAATCCAAGAACCATGAAGATCACGAGCATCACGACATGGAGCCCGCGGGGAAGCGCGAAGAATGCTTGGCGAGCGCGCGTCCACAAACGGGGGTGGATGCGTTCTTCGCGATGGGAGCCGTGCGCGCGAGTGCGTTCCTCAGCTGTCTCGTCGCTTGAGGGAGCTGTCGTGGGTTCCTCGTTCATGTCACGCCTTCAGCAGGAGGCGGCGAATCGACGCCGTGTTAGAGAAAATACGAATGCCAAGGACGACAACAACTGCCGTCGTCATTGCCGAGCCAACACCGAGCTGCGTCCCCAGAAACACAAGGAGGCAGGCCACGACAACATTCCAGAAAAAGGATGTGACGAATACTCGGTCGGCGAAGCGACCCTCAAGCCATGCCCGCCCGGCGCCGAAAAGAGCGTCGAGACCCGCGACAACGGCCACGGGCAGGAACGGGGCAAGCCACGCTGGCACCGTCGGATCGAGAAGCACACCAAGGACAATGCCGATGATCAAGCCGATGACGGCAATCATGAAGAACCTCCTTCGTTGGATGCCCCCACAGGTGTTGCGTAGTGGGAGTCCGTGAGCGTGAGCGCCTCCATTGTGATGTTGTCGGAGACTTTCGAAGAGACGGTCATACCAGTCACCGACTGCGCAGCCGACAGGTAGTCACCCGTGGCACCCCGTACGAGAGAGACGGACAGGGCGTTCGAGTCACCAATCGCAGAGACCTCATAGGGCGAGGACACGGGGGTGACGTTGACGAGGATGACGGAACCGGCTGTGCGTACGAAGGTGTCGGGGCCGATCCGTTGGCCGTTGATGGAGATAGCGTCAGCACCGGCAGCCCACAGGGCGTTGACGACCATCGCGAGATCCTGGTCGCGCACAGTTCCACTCCCCTTGCCGGGACCACTGCGATCCGCGAGGGTGACGGTGATGCCGGGGCCGTGTACCGAGGTCGTGGCGGTCACCATGTCCTGCGCTGGGTCGGAGGCTACACCCGAGCTTGATTGGGAATACTGATCGATGGCGCGTCCCAGCGACTGCACGTCGTCATTCAAGGCTTCAACGGCCGCCGAGCGACCCGATGCCTGAGTCTTGAGATCGGACTTCACATCCCCTGCCGGCGCACGCAGCGATGAGGTCGCAACGATAGATCCGAAACCGAGTGCAACGGCAACCACGAAGACACCGATCTTGCCGACGAGGCTCGCTGGCCTCGAACCATGATCGGCGCGATAGTGCTCGTAGCCGGCATCGAGAGGATTGGCGAGCAGGGAGTTCAGGAGGGACATCGAGGCAGCAGGGTCCACAGCGGCGGCCCGGGTGGCCTGTGTTGCCTCCCCCGCCGCGTCGCCTCGATGTCCCCCGTGTGTCACTGGTCCTGCTTCCAACGGCGCTGCACGCGCTCGTCACGCTCGAAAGCATCGAGATGCTCGATGACAATGCGGCGCAGCTGCGCGGGCGCATCGCCATTCGTGTCGAGCCACGAGCGCAGCAGACCCACCGAGCGCTCGACGCTGCCGTCTCGATCAATATCGAGTCCGTACGCAAGCACCCCGTTGGCGTAGCGCAGTGTCATTCCAATCGTGTGGGATTCCCAGTAGGAACGCAGACGATCGACGGCGGCCTCAATGCCTGCCTCGCCATCCCACGACGAGGCCTGCAGACCGGCGAGCGTCGCGGTCAGGAAGTCGTTCGAGAGGGTCTCTGAGTATACCGAGTCCCACGCGTGGGAACGAGCTTCGTCGATTGGCAGGGAGGCGAGCGCTTCGACGCTCATACGCGCTGCTTCACCCGAACCGTCGGTGCTGCGCCACGCCTCGACCGCACCGGCATCGACGAGGCCTCGTGCCGCCAACGCTCGGCGCGCACGCCAGGCAATGTCAGGGTTATCGCTGGCTGCAAAGCCTCGCACCATCGCCTCGTACTCATCACCACCACGTGCCGCGAACTCGGCGATAAAAGCGCGCGTGTAGGAGCGCCACGCATCGGCGTCTTCTGTCTCGCGAGACAGCCGGATCACAGTTGCCAGGACTTGATCGTGCACGTCTGTACGCAGGCCACCCGGCAGGAATGACGAGATCGCTTCGGCGACAAAGAGAAGCAGCCGGTCGCGGATGGCTGGCTCAGTCTCCGCGGGGACGGCGGTGAGGACAGCAACGATGAAGCGGCGCGGGTCAAGCAAACCGTCGCGTACCGCGTTCCACAAAGACGCCCAGATGACGGCACGCGTGAGCGCAACGTCGATCGACCCCACGTAGGTAAGCGCGACGTCGGTCGAACGCTCATCGAGGCGAGAGATCGCGTAGGTCAGGTCGTCATCGTTGATCACGACAAGGTCAGCGGAGGCGGCTCCGCCGGGAACCGCGAGGACACCATCGGGATCAATCAGCGCCTGTTCACCTTCGATGCGCACATAGAAGCTATGCGTGCGTTCAAGAGCACCGGCGGCAACGCGCCACGTGGACACGGTGACCCGGTGGGGGCGCAAAACTCCCCCACATGCCTCGCCACTCTGATGCAGCGTGAAGTCTGTGATAGCACCAACTGCATCCGTCACCCATGAAGCTGACAACGTCGACGGACCGGAGGTCTCCAGCCACGCGTTCTTCCACGAAGAGAGCTCCTGGCACGAAGCACCCTCAAGCGCAACAAGCAGATCCTGCAGGCTGGTCGCGCCGAACTTGTGCTCGGCGAAGTAGCGGCGTGCGCCCTCATAGAATGCGTCCTCACCGACCCAAGCAACCAGCTGCTTGAGAACGGACGCACCCTTTGCGTAGGTGATGCCGTCGAAGTTGGTCTTTGCGGCGGCGACGTCCGCAATGTCGGCGGCGATCGGGTGCGTGGTCGGCATCTGGTCCTGCGTGTAGGCCCAGA
>CALHZX010000022.1 GCA_938040725.1 uncultured Actinomyces sp.
CGGTCATGGACCCCTTCCACGTCGTACACCTCGCCGGTGATGCTCTCGATGAGTGTCGCAGGCGCATCCAGCAAGAACTCCACCATCGGCGCGGCCGGGCCACAGACCCCCTCTACAATGCCCGCCGTATACTCCACACCAAATCCTGCCTGCTCACCCCACGCCAACAACAGCGGATCCTCGACCTGTTCACCAGCGATTGCCGCGTCGCCCTCGAGGTCACCTGGAGCGTCTACCAGAACATTACCTGGCGCCTACGCGATCCCAACAAAATCCGCGGTAAGGCCCTGATGCAAGCCGACATAGACCGTCTCAGCGACGCGGGCGTCCCTTGCTCCCTCACGGAGCTCACCACCTTGGGCAGGACACTCAAACGCCGAGCCGGGGACATCCTGGCCTACTTCGACCACCCCGACACCAGCAATGGCCCCACTGAAGCCATCAACGGACGCCTCGAACACCTACGCGGATCCGCACTCGGACTTGCGAAACCTCACCCACTACATCACCCGAGCACTCCTCGAAACAGGAGGATTCAAACCCCAACTACACCCCCAATTATGAAGAGCCCAAAGAGCTCTCGCTTAAGCAAGGCAATGAGGGTCCGGATGAACTCATCTTTGCTAATCGTGTTCGGCATAGTTAACGGTCCCGGGGCGTCTGCTTCTCTGAATTGGTAGCAGGTCGGCCGCGTCTCAGTCGTCTTCTTTGTCGAAGGGGATGTGTGGGGTTCCGAAGAGGGCCTGGCAGGCCTCCTCGACGTCCTCGATGTGGGCTATCTCGAGGAGGCGCTCGGGCGTGTGGTTCAGGAACCATGTCAGGTTGGTGGCTTCGTCAGACCATTTGCCTGCGAAGACGCCGGTGGGTTGATCGTTGTGGCACAGCTCAAGGGAGTATTGATTGGGGCCGGGCCTGTGGGACCAGTTCGGCGCGATCAGCAGCTCCCGAAACCTGATGTCAAAATACTCGAGGCCGAGGCAATAGCGCAGTAGATCAAAGCTGTACATGAGCAGCCACTGCTTCACGGGGGTAAGAGAATCTGCCCACATGCTGGTGCCAGGGGGAGAGAGGCGTTCGCTTGACCCGCCCGAGTAGAAACCGTCCTCGTACCACGCGTGGATCATGACATTAAGATCGTTGCTCCGAAACCACACGTGATCCTCGCTGACAATGTAAAGCTCTCGCTCGAGCAAGGGGACGAGGGTCTTGATAAACTCATCGTCCGCAATTGTGTTCGTCATAGTCAATGGTCCCGGGGGCGTCTGCTTCTCTGAATAGATAGCAGGGCTATCCGGTGTCAGTCGTCTTTTTTGTCGAAGGGGATGTGTGGGGTTCCGAAGAGGGCCTGGCAGGCTTCCTCGACGTCCTCGATGTGTGCGATGTCGAGGAGGCGTTCGGGCGTGTGGTTCAGGAACCAGGTCAGCTTGGTGGCTTCGTCGGACCATTTGCCAACGATGGTGCCGGTGGGCTGAGCGTTGTGGCACAGCTCAAGGGAGTATTGATTGGGGCCGGGCCTGTGGGACCAGTTCGGTGCGATCAGCACGTGCCGATAAGTGATACCAAAATCCTTGAGGCCAATGCGGATCCGTAGTAGGTCGAAGTTGTCCATGACGAGCCACTGCTTCACCGGGGTAAGAGAGCCTGACCGCACGTAGGTGCCGGGGTCAGGGGTGCGTTCGCTTGATCCGCCCAAGTAGAAGTCGCCTCTGCGCCACACGTGGGTCATGATGGCGGGATCATTGGTCGAAAACTGCACGTGATCCTCACTGACGACAAAAAGCTCTCGCTTAAGCAAGGCAACGAAAGTGCGGATGAACTCATCTTCGTCAATCTCTCTTAACATAGCGAATGATACCTCGCGTTTCCCACTCTTTCAGTTTCAACTCTCTAATTGTACCCGTTTCCAAGTCTGGACCCCAAATTTGTAACTGTATAGCTCCTCCGGGTTGGCCAAAAGCGGGGGCGACCTGGCCGTATTTGACGATGTGTCCCTCGGGAAGTTCTCCGGTCAGGCGTGCGCGCATATCCGGTGCGCCCAGCGAGAAGGGCTGGAACAATCCTCGCTCGCCAAACGATGGAAGCGTGCCGTCCTTGTGCATTGCGGCCGCGAACTTGCCCTCGGCATCTCCGAGTCGGCACAGGTCTGACCCGTGCTCGTCAATGAAAGGTTGAATGGAGGCTATTCAGTAAGGTAGAGCTGAATTGCATCATCAAGATTCATGCTCATCAGCTTGGCAAGTGGCAGCCATCGTTCAGTTTCAAGTGTTCCGAAAGTAAAGTCGGGATTGTCTTCAAAAGTACACTCGACAGCGGTAGAGTTCGGGAGTGGCGTCAATGACCATGCCTTTTGAATCGCGTTTGTCTCTGCTGGTAGTGCTATAGGTTTCCAGGAGTTTGCGCAACGAACGCAGTTTCCGAGGATGATAGTTAGCTCATACTTTGCGACAATTGGGTTGCATGTCCACAGGTGTGCACCACCATAGGATAGACGTTCTGTTGTAGCAAACTTGTAATATCCTCCAAACTTCCAGAACGAATCGTATATGCTCCCATCATTTGTAAAAAAGTATCTATCTTTGCGTACCTCTTGAACTATTGAAGAGTTCGTACAGATTGTGGAAATCAGGTCGTTGAACTGTTCCAACATGGGCACTCACTCCTTTGGGTTGTTGCCTCTGCGGACATCGTAACTGACGGGCGAGCGTGGAACGGCATCTCTGGCCTCCCGTCGTACGAGGGGAGGCGTGGCCGACTGTCTCGTCCTGTACTCGGTGAGCTAGCAGCGGGAGCATGGAGCCCTTAGTCGTGCTGGTACAACGCGGCGTATCCGGCTCCGGACGGTTCGAGGACGAGGGAGAGTAAGTCCTCGCTTGACGTGCCCAACAGGTACGACAGAGACACGAGGGCATCCGGTGTGATGGTCGTAAAAGTCGTAGGAACTGCCGTTCGTGTATCGATCAGCTTGTGCGTGCCGCCTGATACGTTCTCGATGGAATAGTTCGGGTGTGGGAAGGAAATTACCGGGAATGTGATCGGGGAAAGGTCGTGAGCAGTGCGAATGTCGGCAGCGAAATGCATAATCGCGAACTTCTTGAAGATCTCGAAGAACTCGGACCCAAACCGCGTGCCGCTGAAAGCGTATCTGTTGTAGTGGCCGTAGACGTAATAGTTCTTCCGCATAGTGAATGCGTCGTAGATAAAGTCTTCACCCGGCTCGACGAGGATCACATCGTCGTCGATCCGGGTTGTGTGTCCCGATAGTTCGCACAGGTAAGTGATGTAGGCGGCGAGTTCTTCGTTCATGCGAGGGTTGCTCCTCATCGGTGTGCAGGATCGACTGCCTTGATTCTACGGCTGCGGTGAGTCTGGGGAGGGGGCCGAGGCCTCGTCACCTTGAAGGGTGACGAGCGAACGTTTTCCGCGGCGGGTTATTCCGTTGTGTAGAGCCGAATCGCGTCCTCGAGGGGCATAGTGAGAAGACTCGCGAGTCGAAGCCATTGGTCGTTGGTGAAGGTCCCGAAACTAAGTTTCGGATCGTCAACGTAAACGCAGTCAATCGCTGTCGTGCCTGGTACAGGTGTGAGTGACCAGGCGGTCTTGAGAGTGTCTGGCTGTGACGGTAGTGCTATTGGATCCCATGAGTTGAGGCGCCGAATAGAACTTCCGAGAACGATAACCAGCTGATACTTTGCGATGGTTGGGTTGCGCGTCCACAAATTGCCGCCACCGAATGATGGGCGTTCCGAACGAGCAAACCTAAAATAGTCGTTCGATTCCCAAAACGAGTGAAAGATAAGGCCGTCATCGGTGAAAAACAGTCTATTCTCGCGCACCTCGCGCACGATTGAAGAGTCCGTGCAGAGCGTGGATATGAGATCGTTGAATTCTTCCAGCATGGGCACTCACTCCTTTGAGTCGTTGCCTCTGCGGACATCCTAACTGACGGGCGAGCGCGGAATGGCATCTCTGGCCTCCCGTCGTACGAGGGGAGGCGTGGCCGACGCTCTCGTCCTGTGCTCCGTGAGCTAGCACCGGGAGCGGGGAACCCTTAGTCGTGCTGGTACAGCGCGGCGTATCCGGCGCCCGACGGTTCGAGGACCAGGGAGAGCAAGTCCTCGCTTGACGTGCCCATCAGATATGACAATGAGAGCAGCGCAGCTGGCGAGAAGGATGTGTATGTCGTGGGGATGGGGGAGGTTTTGCTTGTCAGCAGGTACGCGATCGGTTCGCGGAATTCGATGGAAAAACTGGGGTGAACGTCGGTCACTGGTGGGAGGTTGAGGGGCGGGAGCTGGTGTGCTGCACGAATGTCTGCGGCGAAATGCATAATCGCGAACTTCTTGAAGATCTCGAAGGACGCGGACCCGAAGAGCGACCCGCCGAATGAGTACTTATCGACCTCGCCGTAGGCGTAGTATTCCTCAACCATGGTGAATGCGTCGTAGATAAAGCTATGACCCGGCTCGACCAGGATCAAATCATCGTCAATCCGGGTTGTGTGCCCGGATAGCTCACACAGGCGAGTGATGTATGCGGCAAGTTCTTCGTTCATTTGATTGTCTTTCTAACTAGAACAGGGTTTGGGCCTTCAAGGAGTTGTTGGGCGCTCAAGTACATGTGTTCTTTGGTAACAGAGTGGACGGTGTACAGCCTGACCTGTCGTGATCCTCCGGGCGAATCAAACCATGGGTACACAATTCCCGTTTCTACGCGTGTTCCTGCAGGTAGGTTTTCTGGCTCTTCCGAGTTGAGTGTGGGTGACCGGGTGTTGAGCGGGGGTTGCGGGTAGAGGTCGAGGTCCCAGGTGATGAGCGGACTTCTACCCCCGCTGTCGTCAAGGACCTCGGGCGGTGTCTCGCCCTACCTGCTGCTGCTCTGTGTCGCTTGATCGTTGTGATCGGTGTGATCTGTTCGTCGACTTGGAGGGTTTCTGTCTGGTTTCTGTCGCTCGGCGTGAGTGTGGTCTGGTGCTCGACAGAGAGTCCTGTGATTGCTGTGCTGGCTGCCCGGGTTGTGGGGTGATCGCTCAAGGCCACGGGCGTGTGGTGGTGGCGGTGATCGACGCGCCTTGGTCCGGGGTCCCGGCGCGGATCCGGTGGCATAAACGACGCTGGATATGCCGCGAACGCACCTGCCAGACGGTGACATTCCTGGAACATGACGAGCGGGTGTGCGCACCCCGGGCGCGTTTGGGTGTGCGGGCGATCCGCTGGGCGATCCGACAGTTGCGCTTCGAGGGAGCCACCATTGCAGGATTGGCTCGACAACTGGCAACCACGTGGAACACCGTGTGGTCCCATATCAAGCCGTGCCTGCAAGCCGCATCTGATGACCCCACCCGCTTCGCAGGCGTGCAGGTATTGGGGGTTGATGAGCACGTGTGGCATCACCAGGACCGACGCCGCTGGGGCCCGCGTGAGCTCACCGGCATCGTGGACCTGACACGCGGGAAGGATCACCCCACGGCCCGCTTGTTAGACCTGGTCCCAGGCAGGTCTGGCACCGTGTACAAGAACTGGCTAGAAGAGCGCGGCGAACAGTTTCGCTCCGGTATCCAGATCGCGACGCTGGACCCCTTCCAGGGATACAAGAACGCCATCGACGATCAACTCCAAGACGCAACCAGCGTCCTCGATGCCTTCCATATTGTCAAGCTCGCTGGCGACGCTCTCGATGAGGTGCGTCGCCGCGTCCAGCAAGACACCCTGGGTCACCGTGGACGCAAGGGGGATCCCCTCTATCAGATCCGCAATCTTTTGCGCGCCTCGCGTGATCGGCTCACGAAGCGTCAAAAGGAACGACTCCGTGCGGCCTTCACGGCAGATGAGGCGCATATCAGTGTCGAAGTCGCCTACCACTGCGCCCAGCAAGTCCGAGACGTCTTCCATCAAGACACACCCGCCCAAGGCCAACGCCTGGCCGCACACCTCATGAAGCGCCTACCAACGTGTCCCATCCCCATAAATGCTCGCCTGGGCCGGACCCTACGCAAATGGAAGGACGCCTTCTTGGCCTACTTCGATACAGCCGGAGCCAGCAACGCACCCCACCGAAGCCATCAACGGAATCATCGAACTAGGCAGACGCACCGCCAGAGGCTACCGCAACCCCACCAACTACCAACTCCGAATGCTCCTCATCGCAGGAGGCCTAGACGCCTCCACCCACACTCAATTCTGAAGAGCCTCTAAAGCTTTGTAGAGGCTGCCTTCCGATGGATCGTCTCCGCCCGCCGCATCTTGGCTTGCCGCTTGGGAGAGCGATTGGATAATTTCTTCCTCGCAGGCAGCAAAACTACACTCAACGGCGACAAGCGCCTCAGCTAGACTGACCAAGTCGTTGAATAGGACCTTGAGGGAATCACCCCATGTGTCGAGAGCATTAATGAGGGGTTCCAAAAAGGGCCCGTTGAGATCGGCTGTAGCTGTGGTGACCTCGTCTCCCAACGGAGCAATCGCCTGCGAAAAGGGGTCAGCGACAGCTTCGATCCCCTGGGCAGCCTCAATCAACTTGCCCGGAGTGAAACCTACATCTGCGCTCATGGCCACAACCTACAAATCCACTGACCGCGTGTCAAGCGGCACAGGGGAGCTTAGTGCTCGATGTGCTCGTGGCGCGCGTGCTCGGGGCACTCGAGCTGGAACGTGGAGTGCGCGATAGGGAAGTGATGGCACGCGCATTCGCCCAGCTCGTGGACGATCCGGTCGCGCGAGGGGCCGTCGGCCTCGTGCATGACGGTCACGTGCGCCGTGACGGTGACCAGGTGCGAGGATACGGCGGCCACGTGCAGGTCGTGCACGTCGAGGACGCCGTCGACGCCCATCATGTGCGAGCGCAGCTTGGCCACGTCCACGCTGGCGGGTGCCTGCTCCATGAGGATCGCAACGGAGCGGCGCAGAAGCGTGAGCGCTCGCGGTGCCATGAGGACGGCGATCAGGAGTGATGCGATCGCGTCGGCGCGGGTCCACCCGAAGGCCCACTCGGCGCCGGCCGCGACGATGACCGCGAGGGACCCGAGCGCGTCGTTCGCGACCTCCAGGAACGCAGCGCGCATGTTGAGGCTCGCCTCGCGCCCGCCCGCGAGGATCACCAACGACGCGACGTTCGCGACTAGGCCGATGACGCCGACGAGGAGCATGGGGCCGGCCTCGACCTCGGGCGGGGATACCAGGCGCCACGCGCCCTCCCACGCGACCATGACGCAGATGACGAGGAGCATGCCGGCCTGCAGGGCGGCGGCCAAGACCTCGGAGCGCGCCCACCCCCACGTGTGCTTCTCGTCGCGCGGGCGCCGCATGAGGCGTGCAGCGACCAGCGCGATAACGAGGCCGGAGGCGTCCACGACCATGTGCCCCGCGTCTGCCGCCAGCGACAGGGAGCCCGACCAGAAAGCACCGACCAGCTCGGCGACAACGACGGCACCCGTGACCGCGAGCGCCCACCCCAGGCGCGCCGCAGACGCCGACGAATGGGAGTGATCGTGCGAGTGCGCGCCGTGCTCGGTGCCCGGAGAGTGCACGTGATTGTGGGAGTGGGCCACGGCCTCGTCGACGTGGGACGAGGCAGGGGCTGATTCCCGGGAGGGAGCGGGTTCGTGCGGGGCGGTGGGGTTGCTGTCGGACATATGCCCTACTCTACGGCGTGGTGGCATGAGTGCGGGAGAGCCTAACCTAACATGTATGTTGCAGATCACTGTTCGGCTGTCTCTTCTTGGGACTGGGTGCCCGGGTCGCAGTGTGACGGACGACGTATCCTAGGAGGCAGAGCGCGGGGAACCCCGCGACTGAAGGGCATACGCCCATAGGACTGTAAAGGAGTGCCACATCATGGCAGAACCTCGTATCGTCACCGTCACTGGCGCAGCCGGCAACAT
>CALHZX010000023.1 GCA_938040725.1 uncultured Actinomyces sp.
GGATGACAAACCAGGGATTGCCCCAGCCTAGATCGAAGAGGAGCGCGAACGTGTCGGTCCCTCGGATGGGGTGGTGGGAGAGAATAGAGCCCTCAGAAGTGCACTTGCCGTAACGGAACTTACCGCGTGTGCCGGATCTGATAGGCATGACCCACCCCTGCGGGCTCGGGGTCCCGAAAGGCTGGTAGGGGATCGAAGGCAGCGCCGCAGGTAAGCCCGATAATGTGCGGAGCGTGGCTGAGAAACGGCGGATGACGTCACGCTGGTGTGTGAAGAGGCGCTCCCAGTCGAGCTGGCCGTCCTCGGGCCGCTTAGGGAGCTTCCAGATCTTTGGGTAATCCCACCAGTGGTGGTCGGCAAGCCACAACTGTGCTCCGTTGACGTTTCCATTCACAGCGATGGGCATAGCTGCATCCTATCGTCTCTGCCTTAGTTTGATGGCGTAACTTCCGTCAGAAAGTTTATCTTGGTCGACAACGTCGAACTCAACTCCGGACTGAAATAGGATTTCGTCTTGTGTGGCATACATAGACATCGGGCGGATGTTCGAACCCGACGCATCTTCAATCTCAAACAGGACTCGTGCTTCCCCAGGTTCGGGTTTGAGCCTCTCCATGAACCCCTCTGCCACTTTAGGCTTCGTGTTCGTTGAGAAGAATGAAGGGTCACGGTAGACACCGGTACTGACTTCCTTGTCGCCTCGCCGCTTGTGGGGACCAGGCCGGGGCGTGCGGGCTCTTGGACGTTGGCTTAGGCCATGTATTTCTTCAGGAGGTCTTCGAGGTCGTATTCCATCGCGTAAGTGGTGGGTATGGCAATGGATGGAGTGTTCGAGTAAAAGCGGACACTGGGATCCTCAATGCGGTGGTACAGGAAGGTGGGTGGCCATGGGGTCTTGTCGGCTGCCCATGAGGGGTGAAGCTGATCGAGCCTTTGGGGGAATCTCGGCACGTCGAAATGCAGTGCCATGGCACGCTTTGCTCCCAGCTGCGTCGTTAATACGTAGGCGGCGACAGAATCGCAATCAGTATCAAGATCGAAACCAGTCGATGGCTGTCTCTCCGACCGCGAGAAGAACATCCTTCCGTCCTTCTCCCAGACGGAGAAATAGAGGGTGCCGTCATTCGTAAAAGACCAGCCCTGGTTGAACTCCTGTGTCCTGGTTGACGAGCCGCGTAGGAGGTGTTCGATGAGGTCAATGTGCTGTTCGAGCATGGTGGTGGCCCTTCCGGGGTGATCCGAGGATGCTTACGTGACTGCTATATTTCCGGAGTTTCACGGCAGTGGGCGTGGACGCGGGTTAGTGGTCGAAGAGAGCGGCATATCCAGCTCCGGACGGTTCGAGGACAAGGGAGAGCAAGTCCTCGCTTGACGTGCCCATCAGGTACGACAGAGACACCAACGCAGCTGGCGAGAAGGTTGAGAATGTTTTGGGAATGGGCGAGGCTTTGCTTGTCAGCAGGTACGCGATCGGTTCGAGGAATTCGATGGAAAAACTGGGGTGAACGTCGGTCACGGGCGGGACTTCAAGGGGTGTGAGCTGGCGTGCTGCACGAATGTCGGCGGCAAAGTGCATGATCGCGAACTTCTTGAAGATCTTGAAGGACGCGGAGCCGAAGTCTGGCCCGCCGAATGAGTATCTTTCGAAATAGCCGAAGGCGTAGTATTCCTCGACCATGGTGAATGCTTCGTAGACATCGGTATACCCTTCACATGGCTCGACGAGGATCAGGTCTTTCTTGATCCGGGTTGTGTGCCCGGATAGCTCACACAGACGCGTGATGTATGCGGCAAGTTCTTCGTTCATGCGAGGGTTGCTCCTCATCGGTGTGCAGGATCGACTGTCTCGATTCTACGGCCGCGGTGGATCCGGGGAGGGGGTCGAGGCCTCGTCACCTTGCAGGGAGACGAGTGAACGTTTGCCACGGCGGGTTATTCCGTCGTGTACAGCCGAATCGCGTCCTTGAGGGGCATAGTGAGAAGACTCGCGAGCCGAAGCCATTGGTCTTTGGTGAAGGTCCCGAAACTAAGTTCCGGATCGTCAACGTAAACGCAATCAATCGCAGTCGTGCCCGGTACCGGTGTGAGTGACCAGGCGTTTTCGAGAGTGTCTGGCTGCGACGGTAGTGCTATCGGATCCCACGAGTTGAGGCGACGAATGGAACTTCCGAGAACGATAATCAGCTGATACTGTGCGATGGTTGGGTTGCGCGTCCACAAATAGCCGCCACCGAATGATGGGCGTTCCGAACGACCAAACTTAAAATAGTCGTTCGATTCCCAAAACGAGTCAAAGATAAGGCCGTCATCGGTGAAAAACAGTCTATTCTCGCGCACCTCGTGCATGATTGAAGAGTTCGCGCAGAGCGTGGCAATCGGGTCGTGGAACTCATCCAGCATGAGCACTCACTCCTTTGAGTCGTTGCCTCTGCGGACATCGTAACTGACGGGCGAGCGCGAAATGGCACACCTCCTCCCGTCGTACGAGGGGAGGAGGCGTGACCGACGCTCTCGTCCTGTGCTCCGTGAGCTAGCACCGGGAGAAGGGAACCCTTAGTCGTGCTGGTACAGCGCGGCGTATCCGGCTCCCGACGGTTCGAGGACGAGGTTGAGCAGGTCCTCGCTTGACGTGCCCATCAGATATGACAGTGAGAGCAGCGCAGCTGGCGAGAAGGTTGTGAATGTTTTGGGAATGGGGGAGGCTTTGCTTGTCAGCAGATACGCGATCGGTTCGAGGAATTCGATGGAAAAACCGGGGTGAACGTCGGTCACTGCTGGGACGTTGAGGGGTGGGAGCTGGTGTGCTGCGCGAATGTCGGCGGCGAAGTGCATAATCGCGAACTTCTTGAAAATCTCGAAGGACGCGGATCCGAAGTCTTCCCCGCTGAATGAGTATCTTTCGACGTGACCGTAGGCATAGTATTCCTCGACCATGGTGAATGCGTCGTAGATAAAGCTATGACCCGGCTCGACCAGGATCAAATCATCGTCGATCCGGGTTGTGTGTCCCGATAGTTCGCACAGACGCGTGATGTATGTGGCGAGTTCTTCGTTCATGCGAGGGTTGCTCCTCCTTGGTGTGCAGGATCGACTGTCTCGATTCTACGGCCGCGGTGAACCCGGGGAGGGGGCCGAGGCCTCGGCGATAGCTCGAGCGCATGCGAATGATCGGCATTTCGCGGATGCCGCAGGATCGATAGTCGAGGTGAGATCGAAAAACGGTAGGGACTTCTTCGAAATGGTGAATGCCGTGTGCGGGACGGGACCCAAGAGATCCCGAGGCGTGTACGACATGTCCGTGAGCGTGGCTATCCCGCCGCGTGCAAGCAGAGTGAGACACGTGGCGGCGAGTTCGGGAGATCTGGTTATGCAGAACGGGACCACGGTGTTTCGCTCACCCTCGAAGGCAATGACAACTCCCCTCTCATCCTCAGTGAGAACGTAGCTTCTGACGTCACGCCTACTGGTGACAACGATGCAGTCACCGTTATCTTCTATGAGATTGGGGGGAAAGCGCTCGCCGAGGAGTGGGAGCGCGAGGCTACGAAACTCTTCCCACACGACTGGCTCCCTTCGATAGGTTGGGGCCTGCACCGATTGCGTCATCGAGGCAGGCCACCCCCATCCTACCTACGCACCGCGTGCCGAAGCTGCGAGTGCAATTGCGCGAGCGTATGTAAAATAGTCGCAGTATGCGCGTAGTGTGCTGTCAGTTTTGTGGGTGAGGTGAAATCCGCTGGATCTGTCTTCCGTGATGCTGTAGTCGGTGCCCGGCACGGGGCCTAGAAGCTCGTCCGGAGGATAGTCCATATCGACGAGCTCGCCGAGCCCCTCGCGTACGAGGAGCGTCAGTGCTATGGTCGCCAACTCAATGGATGGGCTCGTGAAGATAATACCGACGGTATTGCGTTCTTCGTAGTCACCGATCGTAATTCCTTGTGCGCTCTCGGTGAGAAAAAAACGTAGACGTTCTCGTCTATCAACGAAGACGATACTGTCACCGTTATCTTCTATGAGCTCGGGGGCAAAGTCCTCACCGAGGAGCGCAAGTGCGTGGCTGCGAAACTCTTCCCACATGACTGGCTCCCTTCGAGAGGTTGGGGCCTGCACCGATTGCGTTATCGAGGCAGGCTACCGCCATCCTACCTAGACGTGGCGTTCTGACGCGGTGGCTGCGAGAGTGATCGACTATGAAGCCGCGCGCGTCAAACTCTGTTAGGTGTGTTGATTCTACTCACCCAGATAGAGTTTTAGTGCGTCCTCACAGGGATACTGCATGAGATGTGCAAGCTGGTAGGCGCGTCGTTCGTCGAACGAGGTGAACTCTACCTCGGGGCAACTGCGCATCGATAGGATCTGCTCGCCGAACAGTTGTCCGGGGCTTATCGTCCAGCTTGCTTGGAGAGAATCCGGGTCAGCCGCTAGCTCGATTGCCTACCACCCATGCGACCATCGGTTGTAGCCGCCCAGAAGGCGCACCAACTCATATCTCGCC
>CALHZX010000024.1 GCA_938040725.1 uncultured Actinomyces sp.
ATGGGCTTTTCCAAGGCAACTTCACCGTCACGGTCAAGGACACGGCCTCGCTCAGCGTCCTGACGAAGAAGCTCCAGGCCGTCCGGGGCGTGAAGAGTATTGAGCGACTCAACACGTGATTCGGCTGCGCATAGCAGCGCATCTGCTGCGTTGCCGGCGACACTCGGTGTTCGGTCATGTACTAAAGTACACTCCCTCCACCTCGGTCTTGGACGCCTTGCATCTGCACTACTCTGCGTAGCCTCAAACAGGCACCTGTTTACCTTCGCGCAAGCTGGAGTGAACCAAACAGGCGCCTGTTTGGCATTACACAAAATGCAGGACTCTAAACAGGCACCCGTTTACCCTTACACAACTCAACAACTCAACAACTCAACACCTCAACGACTCAACACCTCAACGACTCAACCCCTCAACAATTGAACGACTCAACCCGCTTGAGCCCCATCCGTGCGGCGCGGTCGTACATGAACTGGAGGGCGGCGTCGCGTTCGTTGGGGATCACGCCGTCGAGGATGGCGTTCTTGATCGCCTCCTTAAGCACACCTACGGGGCGCGACGGCGCGAGTCCGAACGCCGCCATGATCTCCTCACCCGTGACGGGCGGCTGGAAGTTGCGCACGCGGTCCTTCTCCTCGATCACGGCCATCTTCTCGCGCACCAGGCGGAAGTTGTTCAGGAAGCGGCGCACCTTCTCCGGGTTCTTGCTCGTGATGTCCGCTTCGCAGAGCTTCATCAGGTTGTCCACATCGTCGCCCGCCTCGAAGAGCAGGCGCCGCACGGCCGAATCCGTCACCTCGTCGTCCGCCAGGCTGATCGGCCGCATGTGGAGCAGCACCATCTTTTGCACAAACTTCATCTTCTCGTTCATCGGCAACTTCATCCGTCGGAAGATGCGCGGCACCATGCGTTCGCCCACCAGCTCGTGGTTGTGAAACGTCCACCCGAGCTTGTAATCGAATCGCTTCGTGGCCGGCTTACCGATGTCGTGCAGCAGCGCGGCCCAGCGCAGCCAGAGGTCGTCCGAGGTGCGGCTCAGCCGGTCGACGACCGTCAGCGTGTGTGCGAAGTTGTCCTTATGGCCGATCCCTTCGCGCGTCTCTGCCCCTTTCAGTGCGCATAGCTCGGGGAAGATCAGCTCCAGCAGGCCGCACTTATCGAGCAGGTCGAAGCCGATCGAGGGCTTGGGCGAGAGCATGATCTTGTTCAGCTCGTCGGCGATGCGCTCCTTGGATATGATGGCGATGCGTTCGCGGTTGCGGGCGATGGCGTCGAAGGTCTCCGGATCGAGGTCGAAGCCCAGTTGCGAGGCGAATCGCACGGCGCGCATCATGCGCAGCGGGTCGTCGCTGAAGGTCACGTCCGGGTCGCGCGGTGTGACGATGCGCAGCGCCTCCAGATCGTCCAGCCCACCGAAGGGATCGACCAATTCGCCGTAGCGCCCATCGTTCAGGCAGAGCGCAAGGGCATTGATGGTGAAGTCGCGTCGGTTCTGATCGTCCTCTAAGGTGCCATCCTCGACGATCGGTTTGCGGCTGTCGCGGCGGTACGACTCGCGGCGAGCCCCGACGAATTCGATCTCACAGTCGCCCACTTTCACCTGTGCCGTGCCGAAGTTCTTGAACACGGAGAGGTGTGCCCCCCGTCCCAGCCTCCGCGCCACGGCCTTTGCCAGCTCGATGCCACTGCCGACGGTCACCACGTCGATATCCTTCGACGGTCGC
>CALHZX010000025.1 GCA_938040725.1 uncultured Actinomyces sp.
CCCAGGAGCGCTACATGGAGGTCACGTCGACCTCGAACTGCACGACGTTCCAGGCGCGCCGCCTCGGCATTCGCGAGCGTCGCGAGGACGGCATGGCCGCGGTCGCCACGCTCAACGGCACGCTGGCCACGACCCGCTGGATCGTCGCCTTCCTGGAGAATCACCAGCGCTCGGATGGCTCGATCTACGTGCCCGAGGCCCTGCGTCCCTACCTGGGGGGACTCGAGGTTCTGAGCCCGGTCGCTCGATGAGCCAAGAGCGCTTCCTGACGGTCCCCTCCACCGGGGAAGCCGCTCGCCCCTTCGAGGTTCTCCTCGACGAGGCCTCGGCCGCCCTGCCCGCCGACTTTCCAACGTCGGCGGGCCAGGTCCTGGTCGCGCTCGACATTGACGGCACGATCCTGACCCCCGCGGGGGCGACCCCGCGCGTCCTGGAGGGGATCCACGGCCTCGCCGCCGCCGGTGCCCACGTGCTCATCGCGTCGGGGCGTGCGCTCGAGGGTGTGATTCCCGTTCTCGATGCCCTGGAGTTCACGGATGGCTGGGCGCTGTGTAATAACGGCGCGACGCTCGTGCGCGTGAGCGGCGGGACGTGCGAGATCGTCGAGGAGCGCACCTTCGTGCCCGGCCCGATCCTGGAGGAGATAGTCTCGGCCGTGCCCGGCTCGGTGTTCGCGTCGATGCCGCACCCCGACATCCTGCTCTCTGCTCCCTTCCCGAACAACGAGATCGAGGGGAGCGATCACCGCATCGTGTCGATGGAGGAGCTTGCCTCCACGCCCACGCCGAAGATCGTCGTGCGCGCCGCCGACATGGATCGCGAGGAGTTTGATCGGATCCTGGCCTCCCTGGATGTCTCGCGCACCCACGAGGTATTCGTCGGCTGGACGTCCTGGGCGGACATCGAGCCGCGCGGCGTGACCAAGGCGAGCGGCCTGGAGGCGTTGCGTCAGCGTCTCGGCCTGCCCGCGGGCGAGACCGTCGCCGTCGGGGACGGCACGAACGACATCGCGATGATCGAGTGGGCCGCCTTCGGCGTCGCCATGGGTGGTGCGTCCGCCGAGGTACGTCGCCACGCAGACCACGTGACGGCCGCCGTCGAAAACGATGGGGCAGCTGCGGTCATGCACGCGATCATGCGCCGCTGCGGGGTCGCTGGACGCTGAGCTACTTCTTCTTGGGAGGAGCTACCAGCAGATCGATGAACCATGGCATAGCAGAGGAAGGATTGGGACCCTTCTTGTTCGGTGCGAGCTCCGACCACGCTTGTTGTGCCCGCTTCACAGCCTCGGGGAAGCTGGCAATCGGGAACTTTGCGGCGAGATCCTTGTCCCCCGTCAGATTGTTGATGCGCGCGAGCCTGACACATTCGCGTGTTTCCGTATATCCCCGTCTGTCGGTGGCATGCCACAGCAGCCACAGCTCGAAGCAAGGATTGGTGACGATTGCGTCAACGGCGGTAGAAGACCTGCAGTCCCGCAAAACCTCGTCAAGCTTGTGATGCTGATCGACATCGACGATGAGTATCGCCCGATCGAAGTCTCCCCGTTGCTCGGCCTTCTGGTACTCCTTGAATACTCTCGATGGCTCGCCACCAATGGGTTTGATCGAAAGGGTCGCGTGGCGAGGACGTAGGTGCTGGAGTAAGCACTCAAGGTACTGCTTCTCCGTGACTTTTCCTTCTGTGAAGACTGTATACCGGGCCTTTACCGGTCGTGCTTCGCGGGGTTTGCGGCTTCCCATCCGTTCTCACGCCCGCTCGTGGGTTTGAGTGTTCAGCAGATTGTGAATCAGTGAGGGGGCCGTGTAAGGCACGCCGCCAAATCGGCCCTCGAGGTACTGCTTGACGATGTTGCTGCCCTTCTGCAGAGGGAAATCTGCAAGATTGAAGAGTTCACTTGCTCCATCGGCACCCTTCTCGACGAACCATACCTGCTCGCGTTTGGCTCGGTCTCCGCGTCCGGCGTCCAGGAGGGTCATGTCATGGCTGGTGAAGATGAGCTGTGCCCCCGTCGTGTTGACCGATGGGTCCTCGAACCAGTCGACGATGAGGCGCGAGAGCTGCGGGTGCAGGCTTGAACCAAGTTCGTCGACGACAAGAACGCGGCCTTCGCGAAGAGCATCGACCACGGCTGTCCCCAGGGCAAGCCACGCCATGGTGCCGGTGGATTCGTCGGACTCCCTGAGCTTTCGGCTACCTATTCCATGCCGGAAGAGGAGATTGTGCGCAATGAACCTACTGAGATTCTCAGTATCATCGGAGGACTCGCGTGGCGGGCGTTCATCGGCGCTGTCGTCGGTATCGCCAGGAGCAGAGTTCAGCATTTGTGTGAACAGTTGAGCTAAGTGAGGGGGGATCGCGCGCTCATCAACCTCAATGTGTGTGATGCCGGTATCCGCAATCCGTGCGAGGGCCACCAGGTCATCCAGGCTTCGGTCACGGAGCTGTCGTGCGATGCGATCGAGGCGTTCGCTCACCTCGCGATCTCCGACTCGATAGATGTCAAAACCGCGTGTGATTCCCTCCCAGATGGGCTGGACGGTGGGATCGCCGAGTCGAGCGGCGCGCGATAAAGCGAGCTCGCGCGGCGCAACCCGAGGGATTCCGCTGAGGCCCCTGACGTGCCCGCCCTGGGATCGCCTGTAAATGGTCTTCCATCGTGCGCTGACTTCGCGGAGGGACTCCTCAACAATGCCGTCGGTAGTGGTCGTGAATCGGTACTCGTAGCGTTGGCCAGCGTGGACGAACTCAAGTTCGAATGTGGCTGGATCCGACATTGTCTGGGTGGTGAGGGCGAATGGAGCACGAGGGAACTCGGGAAGCTCCAGCCATGATGTTGCAGAGAACTCGATGGCCTCAAGCGTGTAGTGGAGCGCGTCGAGGATGTTTGTTTTTCCGGACGCGTTTGCACCGTAGATCCCGTCCACGTGGTGGATGTGCTCAGCCCAGCTGGTGCCCTCAGGTCGTCGGAGAGTCTTGAGGGTGGAGCGTGTCAGGTCGAGGGTTGCCACTTCGTGAAACGACCGGTGGTTCTCGAACGTGAAGCGTAGGAGATGCATAGCGACATGCTATCTCAAAACATCGTATTCGATACAAAATATCGAAAAATGCTCGCTCAGTGGGATCAGTTCGGCTGGCGTGGGGCTCTAGTGCGCAGGTGAACGCGTCAGCCAGTCGCCCATGATCTCAAAGGCGCGGTGAGGGTCGCCGATCTGACAGTGCTGGGCCATGCCCGGATCCTGCGCCTCGCGGAACACCTCCACGTCAACGCTGGCCGCGCCCGCAAGAACGCGGCGCACGTCGGACAGGCGCTCAAAGGGGACGTACTGGTCGGCGTCTCCGGCCATCACCAGGCACGGCTGGCGGATCATGCCTGCCAGGGGATCCATCGTGTACGCCCCCAGCGCACGCAGGACGTCGCTCGGCTTATCCAGTCCCGTCAGGTGGCGCGCCTGCTGCAGCTTCCACGCGAGGTCCGCGCTGCCATGCGAGGCGATCGACATCGCAGCGTCGATCAGCCACGCGGGGCGGGCGTGCTCGACGACCGAAGCTGCGAGGGGACGGAGGAGGGCGGGCAGAGGCATCGTCAGCCCGTCCAGCAGGCGATACATCATGTCGAAGGCGATCACGCGGATGATGCGCGGGCAGTGGGCGGCCGCGCGCATGACGAGGTAGCCACCGAAGGAGACGCCGAGCGCCGCAGCACTCTCGATGCCGAAGTAGTCCATCACCGCGTTCGTCGGACGCTCCCACTGCGGCTCGAGCGGCATGCCCGCCAGCACCGTGTGCCCCTGACCCGGCCCATCGAAGGCGATGATGTCGAAGGGGCGGGTCGGGAAGTGGGACGCGAAGTCGATGATCTCCTCCGCATAGCCGTCGAAGCCGTTCATCATGACGAGCGTGGTTGGGGTGCCCGCGAGGGCCTGCGCGCGGTCGGTCGGGTCGGCCTCCCATCGCATCGCGGTCAGTTCCCCGTCCCCGTAGGGGATCGTGTGACGGGTGAGCGCGAGGCCTCGGTGGGCCTCGTCGAAGGAGCTCGACATGGCGTTGATGAAGCGCCGCATGCGCGGGTCGTCCGCGCCAAGGTAGAAGGCCGCGAGCTCGTAGAGACGCCACGCGGCGTCCTTGTCGCCCTCGGAGGAGAAGCGCTCGGCGAGGCGCTGTGCGAGTTCCGTGATCTGCTTCGTCGTTCGCAGGCGGGGGAGCGTGGTCGACGCGATCGTCTCCATGCCCGCTCGGTCGAGGATCGGCGCGAAGGTTCGGTTGAGCTGCAGGTCGAATTGGCGATTGCCGGTGTACTCGGTGAACATATCTCGACCATATCGCCTGCTCCAATAGGGCGGGCCGAACAATAACAAACAGAGTGTTGGTTACCGAACGATACGACCGCTATGCTTAGGATAAGCCTATTAATAGAGGAAAACTGATCGGAGGGGCATGTTCCTGCGTGGCGAGGATAAGCACGGGCGTGAGGCCGAGAAGAACCTGGACCTGCGCATTCGAAAGACGCGTCGGGCGATCCGTTCCGGCCTCGTCAAGGCGTGCCAGGACAAGCCCTACGCGCACGTGAGTGTCACCGATATCTGCTCCGCGTCGATGGTGTCGCGCACGACCTTCTACGACCACTACACCGACAAGGACGCGCTGCTGGCCGAGGTCGTGTCTTTCCTTGTCGAAGAGATCACCCCGGCGCTCGAAGGCCTGTGGTTCGGTGAGGAGCGTGACGCCCGCGCCGTCGCCCGCCACCTCGCCGACGTGTATGCGCGCAACGGCAATGCCCTGAAGACTCTGCTGCCCATCCGCGTGGGGGGCGAGCGTGACCTGCACGAGCAGCTTTATCGCACGTGCTGTTCGGTATTTACCGATTGGGCGCGTGGTCGCGTAGACGACGAGGTGCTCCCGCTTGCTTCGGACGTCTACGCCTCGGTCGTCCTCACATTCGTCGAGCGCAGCGCGCAAAAGCCTCTCACGGACAAGGAACTCGCGGCGATTGACCGCGCCCGAGAGCTCTTCATCGAGGGTTTCGGCCCTCAGTAGGTCAGCGGTAGATGCGTGACTGGTGATCGATGTTGATGGCGAGGATCAGTAACTCATCATCTTCGATGGAAGCAACGATCCGATAGTTGCCGACACGGTATCGCCAAAAGCCTGCCAGGTTGCCGGTCAGTCCCTTTCCTCGCGAGCGGGGATCCTCGCCGCTCGCAGTCTCGCGGAGGTAATCGATGATACGGCGTGCGGTTGGCTTATCGAGCTTACTGAGCTGTTTGAGTGCACGTGGTGACAGCTCAGCCCTCCAGGCCAAGGGTCTTCACCGCCTCGTCAAGGCTCACTGATGCGGTCCGGCCGCTGCGAATGTCCTCGAGTTCCGCCTGCAGTGAGTAGGCCAGCTCAATCTCTTCGAGCGCTGACTCGATGGCACGATTCATGTAGAACGACTTGGTGCGTCCCGTGCGCTCAGCGAGGGCCGTGAGGCGGGCGTCGATCTCGGGATCGAGCTTGACGGAGCGTGCAACCCGTGCCGTAGACATGTGTCCTCCTCAAAAGTGACTACGCGTAGTCTACCGCTCTTTGGAAATAGTTGGAAGAGTGTGTAATGCGTGATGAGTCGGGAAGTAAATGCTTGTCGACATGCTATCGTCGCCCGATAATCTGCGATCGAGATACTAATACCGGACGGTATGTCCGATAAAGGCGTGTGCGTCCCTGTCGCTACCTACGCGAAAGTGTTACCGTTAGCGCATTCCGGGCCACGGCCTCGTCAATGAAGACCCAAGGAGCACTCATGAGCACCGACCCCCGCGCCGCCATCACTGCCGCCATCACCGCGCTCGGCATTGAATTCGGCTCGACCCGCATCAAGGCCGTCCTCATCGGCCCCGACCACGAGGTGCTCGCCACCGGTGGCCACGGGTGGGAGAATCACCTGGAGGGCGGCCTGTGGTCCTACACCCTTGACGAGGTCGTCGCCGGTTTGCAGAGCGCTTACGCCTCCTTGGTCGCCGACGTGCGCGAGCGCTACGACGTCACCCCCACGTCCTACGGGTCGATCGGCATCTCGGGCATGATGCACGGCTACCTCGCTTTCGACGCTGAGGGTAATCTCCTCGCGCCCTTCCGAACCTGGCGCAACACGAACACGGGCCGCGCGGCCGATGAACTGACGCGCCTCCTCGGCTTCAATATCCCCCTACGCTGGTCGATCGCCCACCTGCACCAGGCCGTCCTCGACGCCGAGGAGCACGCGCCGCGCGTCGCCCGCCTGACGACCTTGGCCGGATGGGTCCACCACCAGCTGACGGGCCGACACGTCCTGGGTGTTGGCGATGCCTCGGGCATGTTCCCGATTGATTCGACGACGGGCACGTACGTCGAGTCCTACCTCGATCAGTACGAGGCCCTGGTGGCGACGCGGATCCCGTGGCGCCTGCGCGACGTGCTCCCGACCGTGCTGAGCGCGGGCGAGGACGCGGGCACGCTCACCGCCGACGGTGCGACGCTCATTGACCCGACCGGCACTCTCCAGCCCGGGGTCGCGATGTGTCCGCCCGAGGGCGACGCGGGTACCGGCATGATCGCGACGAACGCGATCGCGCAGCGGACGGGCAATATCTCGTGCGGCACCTCGGTCTTCCTCATGGCGGTCCTCGAGCGCTCCCTCGCGCAGCTGCACACCGAGATCGACATGGTGACGACGCCCGACGGCTCGCCCGTCGCGATGGTTCACTCGAACAACGGTGCGTCCGAGATTGACGCGTGGGTCGCATGGTTCGCGGACTTCGCGCGCCTCATGGGTGCCGACGTGAGTGTCCCCGCGATTTACGACGCGCTCTATGCCCACGCACTCACGGGCGAGGCCGACGCGGGCGGCGTCATCGCGTACAACACCCTGTCGGCCGAGCCCCTTGTCGGCCAGGAGGCCGCGCAGCCGGTGTTCACGCACACCGCCGACGCGCGCGTGAGCCTGGCGAACGCGGTGCGCGCCCAGCTCATGAGCATTTTCGCGGCCGTGCGCATCGGTGTCGACATCCTCCGAGAGGAGGGGGTGCGCCTCGACTCGCTGTTCGCGCACGGCGGCCTCTTCAAGACGCCGGGCGTCGCCCAGCAGATCCTCGCGGACTCGCTGAATATCCCCGTGTCCGTGGGTGACACCGCGGGCGAGGGCGGCGCGTGGGGTATCGCGGTTCTCGCGCGCTACCGTGCGGTTCTCGCGGGGGGCGAGGCTGGCCTCGCGCTGCCGGACTATCTTTCCGAGCGGGCCTTCGCGGGTGCCTCGGTCTCGACTCTGGAACCTACTCCCGAGGGCGTGGCCGGGTACGAGCGTTTCCTCGACGCCTATCGCGCGGCCCTGCCAGGCGTGGAGGTCATAGCCCGGGGCTCCGCCCGCTGACGAGGCACGGGCTGGGGTGAGGGGACCGGCTCGCCCAGCCCCGACCTCGTCCATTGGGCGAAACCCGGTACGATGACTCCCATGGGTAAAGCTAGCCGCCGCAAGAAGGTCACCGATCCCGCCAAGCTCAAGGCGTATCGCCCGCCGATCCCCTTCGTCGCGCGCCCCTACGAGGGTCTGCCGAAGGAGATCGAGCTGGTCGCCATGCGTGAGCTCATCCCGGCGGCCACGCTGACCGCACGCACCGACGCCGACCATGGCGCCGTCGAATTCGACTTCGTCACTCTCCTGCCCGAGGGCCACCCTGCGATGGTGCGCCCCGACGGCCGCATCCTCGTTGCGCTGCAGACCCGCTCAAACTCCGCGGACCTCAGCCACGACGCGGGTGCCGCGCTGCTCGCGGCCATCGCCGCGAAGGAAGCGGGCGACGAGGGCGTCATCTCGATCGACGTGCGCGAGCCCTCCGAGCGCCTCCAGGACATCGTCGACGCAGACAGCTTCACGGACATGAAGCTCGAGGAGGACTTCTCCTTCTGGTTCGACCCGGCCGAGGAGATCGACGAGTCGACGCGTCGCGCCCTGGAGCAAAACCGCGACGAGATCATCCCGACCGAGCCCGTGCCCGGAGTCCCCGGCGCCTACTGGTGCGAGATGAACCGCAACTTCGTGC
>CALHZX010000026.1 GCA_938040725.1 uncultured Actinomyces sp.
GCCGCCGGTGTGGAGGGCGCCGGAGGGACCTGCCGCAGTGCCGGTGGGCGGCGGCGGGGCCTGGCCGGACAACGAGCCGACGCGCCGAGCGAAGCTCGCAGCGCGGACGGCTCGCGGGCGGGCCGCCGCCCTCCGGCACACACAGCGGCCGGCTCTCCGGCGCCCGGAACACCAGCGGCGCGACACGCAACGCAAACGCGCGGCAGCCCGCCGGGCCGCCGCGCGTTCACGCAACTGTACACGCACTCAGCGCAGTCGCGCAGCCACCACCTCGGCGACCTGGACCGCATTCAGGGCAGCGCCCTTGCGCAGGTTGTCACCGGAGACAACCAGGACGAGGCCACGGTTGCCGTCGACGGCCTGGTCATGACGGATGCGGCCGACGAGGACCTCGTCGCGGCCGGCGGCCTCGAGCGGGGTCGGGACGTCGACGACGCGCACGCCGGGGGCCTGCGCCAGCAGGGCACGCACCTGGTCGGGCGTGATGTCGCCGGCGAACTCGGCGTGAATGGTGAGGGTGTGGCCGGTGTAGACGGGGACGCGCACGCAGGTGCCGGACACGGCCAGGTCGGGAATGTGCAGGATGCGGCGCGACTCGTTGCGCAGCTTCTGCTCCTCGTCGGTTTCCTCGGAGCCGTCGTCGACGATGGAGCCGGCGAGCGGCACGACGTCGAAGGCGATGGGTGCGACGTATACGCCGGGCTCGGGCAGGGTGACAGCGCGGCCGTCGAGGGCCAGGCCCGCGAGGTCCTGCTTGACGCCGGCCTCGATCTGGCCGGTCAGCTCGGCGACGCCGGCGCGGCCCGACCCGGAGACGGCCTGGTAGGAGGAGACGAAGAGACGCGTCAGACCGCCTGCGGCGTCCACGAGGGGCTTGAGGACGGGCATGGCGGCCATGGTGGTGCAGTTGGGGTTCGCGATGATGCCCTTGGGGCGGTTGTCGACGTCGTCGGGGTTGACCTCGGAGACGACGAGCGGGACCTCGGGGTCCTTGCGCCACGCGGAGGAGTTGTCGACCACGACCGCGCCGGCGGCCGCGAACTTGGGGGCGTACTCGCGCGAGGCGGTGGCACCCGCAGAGAACACGGCGATGTCGATACCGGAGTAGTCGGCCGTCGCCACGTCCTCGACGACGATGTCCTGTCCCTTCCAGGGCAGGGTGGTGCCGGCGCTACGCGCGGACGAGAAGAAACGAATCGTCTCGACCGGGAAACCCCGCTCCTCCAGCAGTGTGCGCATGACTCGGCCGACCTGGCCGGTGGCGCCGACGACGGCGACATTGAAACCACTCATGGTGTTCTCCTTTGTTGGTGCGCGCGCCCATACGACGGGGCGAACGCTGGGTGAAATCTATGGGGACGAAGCCGGCCTCGCTAACCGAGATCACCGGAACCGTGCAGAAACAGCGAAAGCAGCCCGGGCCTCGTCGGTGAACGATCAGCGGCCGGTGCCGCCGTAGACGACGGCTTCGGTTTCGGAGGCGTCGAGGCCGAAGGCGGTGTGAACGGCCTTCACGGCGCGGTCGAGGTCGTCGAGGCGGGTGACGACGGAGATGCGGATCTCGGAGGTGGAGATCAGGTCGATGTTGATACCCGCGTCGGACAGGGCAGAGAAGAGGCGCGCGGAGACGCCGGGGTTGGTGCGCATGCCGACGCCGACGAGGCTGAGCTTGCCGATGTTGGGGTTGTAGCGCAGCTCGTTGAAGCCGATCTCGTCGCGGTGGGCTTCGAGAGCGTCAAGGGCTTTCTGCGCGTCGCCTTCGGGCAGGGTGAAGGTGATGTTGGCCTTGGTGGGGTCGGAGATCGGCAGGTTCTGGACGATCATGTCGATGTTGGCGCCGACTTCGGCGACGACGGCGAAGACGCGGGCGGCGACGCCGGGGCTGTTCGGCACGTCGGTGACGGTGATCTTGTCCTGCGAGCGGTCGTGAGCGATACCGGAGATGACGGGCTTTTCCATGGCGTTTTCCTCAGGGGACTTCAGGGCGGCGTCGGGCACGAGGCCCTTGAGCTCGGGGTTTGCGGGGGAGTCGGAGATCCAGGTGCCGTTCTTTTCGGAGAACGAGGAGCGCACGTGCAGGGGGACCCCGTAGCGGCGGGCGAATTCGACGGCGCGCAGGTGGAGGATCTTGGCACCGTGCGCGGCCATTTCCAGGGTTTCTTCCTGGGTGAGGGTGCGCAGACGGTGGGCCTTGGGGACGATGCGCGGGTCGGCGGAGAAGAGGCCGTCGACGTCGGTGTAGATTTCGCACACGTCGGCGTGGAGGGCTGCGGCGAGGGCGACGGCGGTCGTGTCGGAGCCGCCGCGGCCGAGCGTGGTCACGTCGTCATCCTTGGAGATGCCTTGGAAGCCGGCGACGATGGCGACCTGGCCGTCCTTGACGGCGCGGGCGACGCGCTCGGGGACCATGCCGACGATCTGGGCGGCGCCGAAGTGGCTGTCCGTCTTGATGCCGGCTTGTGCGCCGGTGTAGGCGCGGGCTTCGACGCCGAGTTCGTTGACGGCCATCGCGAGGAGGGCCATGGAGATGCGTTCGCCGGCGGATAGGAGGATGTCCATTTCGCGCTCAGGCGGGTTGTCGGTGAGTGCTGCGGCCGAGTCGAGCAGGTCGTCCGTCGTGTCGCCCATCGCCGATACGACGACGACGACGCGGTGTCCCGCGTTGTGCGTATCCACGATGCGCTGGGCGACGCGCTTCATGGCTTCGGTGTCGGCGACGGAAGAACCGCCGTACTTTTGCACGATCAGTGCCACTTGAGCCTCATTTCTGTCGGTACGTGCCGATACGCACGTATTCGGGTGGCGCACACCACCACAACAATCCTACGGCCCACCAGGCGTCGCGCTGGGAACGACCGGCATGTGGGCGCGGGTGACATGGGACGCGCCGGGGCAACCCAGGACACAGGGGCGCGCGAGGCCCGAAATTGCAACGCTCCTGGTCAGCACCTTCCCGGTCGCCAACGCACGAGGGCGCTCAGGCGGCGGGCAACGTCACGTCGATGACGGTCCCCTTGTCGGCGTCCGCGAGGCGCACGGACCCGCCCATCGCTCGCACCAGCGATTCGACGATCGACATTCCCAGGCCCGAGGAGCCGCGCCCGTCACGCGTGCGCGAGGAGTCGCCGCGCACAAAACGATCAAAGACGCGGTCGCGAATCTCGGCCGGAATGCCGGGTCCGTCGTCGGCGACGCGGATCCTCACCATCGACGAGGCCGGGGCCCCGTTCCCCGGTTCGTGATCGGCGGGAAGGGGGCTGAGAGAAACCGTGACGCGGGTACCCGCTGGCGTGTGCACGCGGGCATTCGCGAGCAGATTCGTGAGGATCTGGCGCAGGGCGGCCTCGTCGCCGAGAACCTGGATGTCCGAGGCCTCGCCGAGCTCCCACGCGTGGTCGGGGGCGACCACGTGCGCGTCAGACAGGGCGTCCAGTATCAGCGGGATAACGTCGACATTTTCCCGTTTAAGAGACCGGTTGCCGTCCAGACGCGCCAGCGTCAGCATCTCCTCCACGAGGGAGGCCATGCGCGCCCCCTCCGAGGAGATGCGCTCGAGCGCCTGGGTCCGGGAGGCCTCGTCAATATCGCGGCGCGCGAGCTGCGCATACCCCTGCACGGAGGCGAGCGGCGTGCGCAACTCGTGGGAGGCGTCGGCGACGAACTGGCGCAGCTTCGCCTCGCTCCGGGCGCGACGTTCCATGCCGTCCTCGACCGCATCGATCATCGAGTTGAGCGCGCCCGCGACGTCGGCGACTTCGACGGGGCCGGAGGCGGCCTCCTCACCGACGCGCGTAAGGTCCTCGGCATCGTCGGCCAGGTCGCGGCTCGCGATATCCGCGGCCGCCGCTCGCACAACCCCGAGCGGGCGCAGCTCGCGGCGCACCCACGCCCGACCGACGAACCCGGCGGCAATCGCGACGACGAGGGACAGGCCGACCTCAACCGCGACAAGCATCAGGACCACGTCATCGACGCTGTCCATCTGCACGCCGACGAGAACGGTCTTGTCATCGACGACCTGGGAAGTCACTCGGAACGTGCCCAACTCTTTGAGGTGCACGGTGTGCGGGGCGCCATCCGTGGGCACCGCGGCCAGGATCGCCAGCGCGGGCTCATTCAGGTAGGTCACCGAGAAGTTAGAGACAACCGCACCGGCCGCCTGCCCATCCTCGCTCACGTACTGGAGGGTGCCCTCGGCGATGCCGGAACCGCCAAACCCTGGCCCCTTGGGCCCGCCGGGGACAACAGGTCCACCGGGACGAGGCACACGCCCGCCCGACTGCTGGACAGCGCGGGTGCCCTCGTCGGAGTCGTCGTCGGAGTCGTCGTCCGCGTCCACCTCATGGTCCGGCGCGTCCTCTACCTCCAGGTGCTCGCCCGCGCGCTGCGAGAGACGATGCAGCTCGGAATCCATGTTGGCCAGCATCCAGGAGCGCATGACCAGGGTGGACGCCGCCACCATGACGATGAGCGCGAGCGCCACGCACGCCGCCAAGGTGCGCGAGAGACGCCCGGCCAAGGACGGCCGCCGCGTCACTGGGGCTCCCGCATGATGTAGCCGGCGCCGCGCACCGTACGAATGAGGGCCGGGCGATCCGCGTCGATCTTCTTGCGCAGGTAAGAGATGTACAGCTCGACAACGTTCACCTGGCCGCCGAAGTCGTAGCTCCACACGGCATCCAGAATCTTCTGCTTCGACAGCACGATTCCAACGTTTTCCATGAGATACCGGAGCAATTCGAACTCAGTGTTCGTTAACGTGATTTCTTCCCCGCCACGATGCACATCATGAGAGTCCACATCGAGGGTCAGATCCGCAACCTGCAGCACAGTCGACGCCGCCTGCTGGCTGCGCCCGACGCGGCGCAGCAGCGCCTCCACGCGGGCCGCCACCTCGTCCAGATCGAAAGGCTTGGTCACGTAGTCGTCCGCGCCCGCGCGCAAGCCCTGCACGCGGTCCGCGACCGCGTCGCGCGCGGTGAGGAAGAGGACCGGCAGCTCCGGGTCGCGAGCACGCAGGCGCTCCAGCGCCTCCAGGCCATCCATGCGCGGCATCTGCACGTCGAGGATCACGACGTCCGGGTGGAAGCTCGTCGCCTTCGCCAGCGCATCCAACCCATCCTTGGCCGTAGCCGTCTCCCAGCCCTCGTGGCGCAGGGCCTGCGACAGCAAGTCCGCCAGCATCGCCTCGTCGTCAACAACCAGCACTCGGGGCGCGCCTGAACTCGCCTGGGTCGCCATCATGGACTCCTCGTCTGTCACAGCATGGACCCTACGATTGTGTCACACGTGCATCACGGACAGCGGGACGCGCGGCCCACGGGGCGACAAACACCGCAGGTCGCTGGCAGGACGAGTGCAGCGGCGCTCTGGGCACCCGCTCCCACACAACGCGAGTCAGCGCCCGCCCGCGCGTCGACAGCGCGAGGCAGCCACGGCCTCGTCGGTGACGGCTCAGAGCCGACGACGCCCCTCAAGCGCGCGGCCAAGCGTCACCGAGTCCGCGTACTCCAGGTCGCCGCCCATGGGCAGCCCCATCGCCAGGCGCGAGGTCTCCACCCCCATCGTAGAGAGCATGCGCGCGAGGTAGGCGGCCGTCGCCTCGCCTTCGACGTTCGGGTTGGTCGCCAGGATGACCTCGGTGACCGTCCCGTCAGCCAGGCGGCTCATGAGCGAGGCGATGTTCAGCTGGTCAGGCCCCACCCCGTGGATCGGGTCAATGACGCCGCCGAGGACGTGGTAGCGCCCGCGGAACACGCGCGCGCCCTCGATCGCCTGAATGTCCTTGGGCTCCTGCACGACGCAGATCGCGCTGGGGTCACGGCGCACGTCGCGGCAGATGGAGCACTCGTCCTCTTCCGTGAGGTTGCCGCAGATGTCGCAGTGGCGCACGCGCCCGCGCACGGCGTTGATCGCGTCGACGAGGCGCGCGACGTCCTCGGGCTCCGCGTCCAGGACGTGCATGGCCATGCGCTGCGCGGACTTCGGGCCGATGCCGGGCAGCTGCCCGAACTGATCAATGAGGTCGGCCAGGGCACCGTCGTACATGTCAGTATCCTCCCTCGGTCATTTTCTCTTCGATGACGCGTCCGCCGAGGATTTCCAGGACCGCTGCCAGGCCGATCGTCTGCGAGTTTTCAATGTTTTCGTCGTCGATGCTGGCACTGTCGTCGTCAGCCGCGTGGGTGCGGGTCGAGGCGACGGCGGCCTCGCGCTGAGCCTTCTCGCGCAGGGCGGCCTCGGCGGCAGCGCGACCGGTCAGCGGCGCGTCGGATGCTTGTGCGGCGTCGCGGTGATGTTCCGGGGTGCCGAATCCGGGCGCGGGGTCCTGCGCCGGTTCGGGGGCTGCCGCCAGCCAGGCGGGGGCCTGCGCGGGAGCGCTCGGCGCCGCGCTGATCGGAGTCACGTCGGCGGGGGCGGCCGACTCGGGCGGGGTCCACGAGTCGGCGCCGTCGTCGAAGTTGACGGATGCTCCCCCGGGGATGACGACCGGGTCGCCCCACCCCGTCGGGGTCGACGGCGTGTGCGCGGCGGGCGTGATGGGGGCATCGTCGAAGACGGGTTCCGAGGCTGGGGCGGGCTCGGGCTGCGCGGACGCGCCCACCGGCTCGTCGGTGGGCTCGGGGTCGCCCGGGTAGCGGAAGACCGTGAATGAGTGCTTCCGCGTGGCCGCCTCACCGTTTGGGGACGAGGCCGATGCCCCCTTGGGCGCGGCGGTGGAGGCGGCGGCGAGGGCGCGGGCCGCCCGCTCGGGCAGCGCGGGTCGCTCGGGCGCGGGTTCGGGGGCCTGAGAAGCCGGGGCCGACGTGGGAGCGACGGGTTCGCGTCGGATCGGCATCACCGTCGCGGGCTCGGGCCAACCTGCGTCCTCGGGTTCAGGCTCGGGAGCCGGTTCGGGTGCACGCGTCGGCTCAGACCAGCCGGTGTCAACCGGCTCGGGTGCATGTACGGGCTCGGGCGTACGCGCAGGTTCCGGCCACCCGGCGTCGACAGGCTCGGGAGCGTGCGCGAGGGCCGCCTGCGCGTCGGGTTCCTCGTAAGCGCGCGCGGGCGCCTGCGGGGCAGGCGCGGCCTCGGGCCACGGCTCGGGTTCGGGTGCCGCCTGCGCGGCGGCCTGATCAAAAGGGGGCGGCTCCGAGACCCAGCCTCCGGGCTGGGACGGTCGCTGGGAGGCGCCGGAGCGCGAGGCCTGTGCCGACGGGCCAGTCGTCGCCGGGCCGCCCGAGGCCTGCCCGACCTGCGCGGACACGCTGACGCTCAGGCCGGTGACCTCGTTGATGGCCTTTTCGACGTCGGCCGCACGGGGGCCGCGCGAGAAGGCGTTGACCATGGCCTCGACCGGGAAGAGGAGAACCACGTGGGAGCCATCGACTGCCCCCAGCTGCGCGTTGCCGCCGACCATCGACCACGTGACGCGGCTGATGGAGGACAGGCGCTCGACGACCTCGTTCCAGCGACCGCGCAGCATATCGGCGTCGCGGCCGGATGTGGGCGCCTCGGCGCGAGCGTTAGTGTCCGAACGCCCCGGCGCGGCAGATTCGGGGCGCTGCTGAGCAGAGGCGGCGGCACGAGGCTCGGCCTGCGTGTATCCCTGCGTGGCGTCGACGCGCGGCTGCTCGGCGGCCTCGCGGGGCTTGGCCTCGGGCGGTGCGGCCTGCGCGGGTGCGGAAGCCTGTACAGGTGCGGAAGCCTGTACAGGTGCGGAAGCCTGCGCAGATACGGCACTCGGCTCCGGTGCCGGCTTCTGAGCGGCGGGCTTCTGAGCGGACCAGTCGGGGCCACTCCCCCACGCGGGCGCGCCCTGGGGGGCAGGCGCGGCAGACGATGCGGGCGCCTGAGGAGCGGGGGCCGAGGCCTCGGCGCGCTCCTGCTTCTTGCGGGCCAGGGCCTCGCGAGCCTCGCGGGCGCCGAAACGACCCGAGGAGGCCTCGGACGAAGTGGAGGACAGCTCGCGCGGTGCTCCCCCGCCGGTCATGCCGACCGTGCCCTGGACGGGAGCCTGGGCGGGCGCGGGGGCGGGCACGAGGATACGACCGACGAGGAGCTCGAGCTGCAGGCGAGGCGACGTCGCGCCCGTCATCGCGCGCAGGGCCTCGTCGGTCAGGTCGGCGGCGCGGGAGAGGCCGTGCGGACCCCAGTTCTGCGCCTGACGCTGCATGCGCTCGAACTGGTCCTGCGGAGTGTCAGCCAGGACGTCGCGCGCGCCATCGCCGGCCACCGCGATGATGAGGAGGTCACGCAGACGCTGGAGAAGGTCCTCGACGAAGCGGCGCGGGTCGTGGCCGGACTCGACCATGCGCTCGACGACGCGGAATGCCGCGGCACCGTCGCCGCCCGCGAGAGCATCGACGGACTGATCGAGCAGCGCGGAGTCCGTGTACCCGAGCAACGCGACGGCCGTCTGATAGGTGACCTGACCGTCGATTGCGCCGGCCATCAGCTGGTCGAGCACCGACAGGGTGTCTCGCACCGAGCCGCCGCCCGCGCGCATGACGAGGGTCAGGACGCCCTCGCCCACGCCGATGTGCTCCTCGGAACACAGGCCCGTCAGGTAGGGGCCGAGCACGTCCGGCGGCACGAGGCGGAACGGGTAGTGGTGGGTGCGCGAGCGGATCGTGCCGATCACGCGCTCGGGTTCCGTCGTCGCGAAGACGAACTTGACGTGCTCGGGCGGCTCCTCGACGAGCTTGAGCAACGCATTGAAGCCCTGGTTCGTGACCATGTGGGCCTCGTCGATGATGAAGATCTTGTAGCGGTCGCGCACCGGCGCGAAGGTGGCGCGCTCACGCAGGTCACGCGCATCGTCGACGCCGCCATGCGAGGCCGCGTCGATCTCGACGACATCGAGCGAACCTGGGCCGCCGGTGGCCAGCTCGCGGCACGATTCGCACTGGCCGCACGGGGTGTCCGTGGGGCCCTGCGCGCAGTTCAGGCAGCGCGCGAGGATGCGCGCCGACGTGGTCTTGCCGCATCCGCGCGGCCCGGAGAACAGATACGCGTGCGTCACGCGATTCGCGCGCAGCGCCGCCTTGAGCGGCTCCGTCACGTGTTCCTGGCCGATCACCTGGTCAAAGGTGTCGGGGCGATACCGGCGATACAGAGCAGTGGTCACCCCTCCAGGGTAGTGGGTGACGTC
>CALHZX010000027.1 GCA_938040725.1 uncultured Actinomyces sp.
GCCAGTACTTCCTCCAGCACGTCAACCAGAACACGGTGTTCTTCCACGACCTGGAAGAGAAGCTGAAGTACCTGGTGGACGAGGGCTACTACGAGAAGCACGTCCTGGACCAGTACGACTTCGCGGACATTAAGGAGCTGTACAAGCAGGCCTACGCCCACAAGTTCCGCTTCCCGACGTTCTTGGGCGCGTTCAAGTACTACACGTCGTACACGCTCAAGACCTTCGACGGTAAGCGCTACCTGGAGCGCTTCGAGGATCGCGTGGCCATGGTGTCCCTGTACCTGGCGCGCGGCGATATCGAGCTGGCTCGTAGCTTCGTCGACGAGATCATGAGCGGCCGCTTCCAGCCGGCGACCCCGACCTTCCTCAACGCGGGTAAGGCGGCGCGCGGCGAGCTGGTGTCCTGCTTCCTGCTGCGCATCGAGGACAACATGGAGTCGATCGCGCGTGGTATCAACTCTGCGCTGCAGCTGTCCAAGCGCGGCGGCGGCGTCGCCCTGCAGCTGACGAACTTGCGCGAGTCGGGCGCCCCCATCAAGAAGATCCAGAATCAGTCCAGCGGCGTCGTGCCCGTCATGAAGCTGCTCGAGGACTCGTTCTCCTACGCGAACCAGCTGGGCGCGCGTCAGGGCGCGGGCGCTGTGTACCTGCACGCGCACCACCCGGACATCATGCAGTTCCTGGACACGAAGCGTGAGAACGCGGACGAGAAGATCCGTATTAAGACGCTGTCCCTGGGCGTCGTCATCCCGGACATCACGTTCGAGCTGGCCCGCAAGAACGAGGACATGTACCTGTTCAGCCCCTACGACGTGGAGCGCGTCTACGGCGTGCCTTTCTCCGAGATTTCGGTGACGGAGAAGTACCACGAGATGGTGGACGATGGTCGCATCCACAAGAAGAAGATCAACGCGCGTCGCTTCTTCCAGATGATCGCGGAGATCCAGTTCGAGTCCGGCTACCCCTACATCGTCTTTGAGGACACGGTGAATAAGGCGAATCCGATCAAGGGTCGCATCACCATGTCGAACCTGTGCTCGGAGATCCTGCAGGTGTCCGAGGCCTCGACCTATAACGATGACCTGTCGTACTCGCATGTCGGTAAGGACATCTCCTGCAACCTGGGTTCGCTCAACATCGCGAAGACCATGGATTCCCCGGACTTCTCGAAGACGATCGAGGTGGCGATCCGCGGTCTGACGGCTGTCTCCGACCTGTCGGATATCGGCTCGGTGCCGTCGATTGCCCGCGGCAACGCGATGAGCCACGCGATTGGCCTGGGCCAGATGAACCTGCACGGTTACCTGGCGCGCGAGCACGTGCACTACGGTTCCGAGGAGGCCCTGGACTTCACGAACGTGTACTTCATGACGGTCCTGTTCGAGGCCATCAAGGCCTCGTGCACGATCGCGCGCGAGCGCGGCGAGACCTTCGAGGGCTTCGAGGACTCGAAGTACGCGTCCGGCGAGTTCTTCCGCACGTACATTGACGAGGAGTGGGC
This sequence comes from uncultured Actinomyces sp., assembly GCA_938040725.1. Lineage (GTDB taxonomy): Bacteria > Actinomycetota > Actinomycetes > Actinomycetales > Actinomycetaceae > Pauljensenia. The sequence continues at coordinate 1,505 of CALHZX010000027.1, forward strand.
TCCCACGACGGATAAGTGCCGTGAGCTGCTCGCCGCCTCGTCGATCAAGGTTCCGACCCAGGCGGACTGGGAGGCCCTGGCGGCCGATGTCGCGAAGTACGGCATGTACAACCAGAACCTGCAGGCTGTGCCTCCGACGGGTTCCATCTCGTACATCAACAACTCAACGTCGTCGATTCACCCGATCGTGTCCCGCGTGGAGATCCGCAAGGAAGGCAAGATCGGCCGCGTCTACTACCCGGCGCCGTACATGACGAACGAGAACCTTCAGTACTACCAGGATGCGTACGAGATCGGCCCCGAGAAGATCATCGACACCTACGCGGTGGCCACGCAGCACGTGGATCAGGGCCTGTCGCTCACGCTGTTCTACCCGGATACGGTGACGACGCGTGACCTGAACAAGTCCTACATTTACGCGTGGAGGAAGGGCATTAAGACCCTGTACTACATGCGCCTGCGCCAGATGGCCCTGGAGGGGACCGAGGTTGAAGGCTGCGTGTCCTGCATGCTGTGACGTCACGCCCGTTTGTCGGGTGGTGCGGGGGTCGGGAAACCGGCCCCCGCACCGTTTTATCAGGGACGAGGCTGGGGCTGAGGGGCCGGGGATGGGGGAGTGATGGCGCGTGTGAGCGTCGTCGTTTATTCGGATTTTCGGGAAAGCGCTCGTATGATGTGGGGGTATATCCCCTCACATCTTCTCGGAGTAAGCGATGAGTGATCTGACGAATCCCTACGGCGTTGATCGCGCGAACCAAGGTGGTTATGGCCAGCAGGACGCGTACGGTGCTCAGTCGGCATATGGGTCCCAGGCCTCGTATGGGGGGCAGCCTCCGTACGGCGCGGGGCAGCCGGGGTATGGTGCGGGGCAGCCTCCGTACGGCGGGGGGCCGGGCATGCCGGGCTACGGGCAGCCGCAGGGCTACGGTCAGCCCGCCTACGGGAGCTTCGGGTACACCCTGAACCCCGCCGTTGAGCGTGTGCGTTCGAACGCATCGATGGTTCGCATCATGGCGTTCATGAGCTTCGTCACCGTTGGGCCGATTCTCTCGATTGGCGCGTGGGTCTGGGGCGGCATGCTCGTGTCCGAGGCGCAGGGCCTTAACGCCCCCATGGATGTGATGAATGACGTGAGTGGTGCTCGAAAGATCGCGATGATCTGCAGCATCATTCAGATTGTCGGCATCGTGCTCCTGATCATCTTCTCCGTTGTCTTCCCCGTCCTGATGATGGCCTTGTTGGGCGGGGCGGACTACTGATTCGTCTGAGCGGCGGCGGTGGACATCCCCGACGGGGTGCCCACCGTTTTGCTGACGAGCTGTGGCGCGTAGCTCTCCCGTCACCGTTGGTTACTGATGCCGCGTTGCGTGCGCTAGGATGAGGCGCGTATCTGCTGATCTATTCCATTCGGAGTATCCCATGAGCGATCCCACCAACCAGTACCCCTCCATCGACCAGTCCCCCTACGGTCAGGCCCCCCAGGGAGCCCCGCAAGGCATGTACGGCCAGGCCCCCTACGGTCAAGCACAGCAGGGTGCGTACGGCCAGGCCCCTCAGGGTGCGTACGGCCAGGCCTACGCGGTGAACCCGGCCCTGGAGAAGATCCGTTCGAACGCCTCGACCGTTCGTCTCCTCTCCTTCCTGAGCTTCATCTTCGGCGGAATTTTTCTGGCTGGCGGCATGTGGTTCTGGGCGAACAATCTGACGGCTGAGGCTCAGCGCCTCGGTGCCCCGCTCGACATTTCGACGGATCTGGCGAGTGCTCGTAACACCGCGAAGATCTGCTCGATCATCCATATCGTCATCCTCGTCGTGGGCGTGCTGTTCTACGTCATCGCCATCATTGCTATCCTCGCAGCCGGTGGCTCAAACTACTGAGTTCTTCACGGTGTGGGGTCCGGATCGAGAGCCGATCCGGACCCCACACGTGTATGTTCACACCTCCTGTTAGGATGCTTCTCGTATTGACCGGAAAGAAGAATTGGAGCCGCCAGTGAGCGATCCCTTGAACCCGACCCCTGCGGATAACTACGCCCAGCCCTACGCGCCGAACGGTTCCGGTAGTGCGTCGTACGCTCCTTCGCAGGACGGCTACGCGCCTGCCACTCAGAATCAGCAGCCTCAGTTTACCCAGCCCGGAGCAGACCAGTACGCGCAGTACGGCCAGCAGGCGTACGGCCAGCCCCAGCAGGCCTACGGCCAACCGGCATACGGTCAGCAGGCGTACGGCCAGCCGGTGTACGGCCAGCCGGTGTACGGCCAGCCGGTGTACGGCCAGCCGATGTACACCTCGCCCGCATCCGCGCAGTTCGACAGTTTGCGTACCCAAGCGATCATCGCGATCGTTGTGTCAGTGATCAGCTGGTTCATCCTTTGGTTCCTCCTGTCGATCCCGTCGATGATCTGGTCCTTCATCATCGACTCCAACGCCAAGAAGCAGGGCGCGCCGCAGAACATCCTTAGCGTGGCGAAGGCCGCGAAGATCGTCTCGGTCGTCATGGTGTCCATCCAGGCCTTCTTCATCATTCTCGCGATTATCGTCGCTCTCCTCGACTGACGTCGCCGTGAGAGTCGCTCGACAGCGCTGACTCCTCACACACGGGAGCCTGTAGGAACGGTGATGCCGTTCCTACAGGCTCCACCTGTATTCTTGAGGGTATGACTCCCCGATACGAAGCCCCCTCGCGCTCGACGTCCGGAACAGACGCTGACCTCCTCGACCAGCTGCGATACGCGGACGGACGCCCCTACGGCTTCTACAAGAACGCCCTCGGTGCCTGGGATTACGGGGACTTCACCCTCGCCATCGATCACGTGCAGGCCGACCCCTACGCCCCGCCCTCGTCCCTGCGTGCCTGGTCCACGCCCGAGGCGATGGGACTGCCCGAGGCCGCCCTGGCCTCGTCCGACGCGCGCCTGGCCGCCGCGGACTTTATCGCCCGCTCCTTCGACGAGGCCATCCGCGCCCGGGGAGCGCGCGACGTGTCGATCGCCCGCGCCGGCGCCCTCATCCTCCAGCGCTCCTACGCGACCGTCCTGCCCGACCGCGTCGAGGTGCGCTTCCAGGTCAAGCTCCCCGCGCGAGGCCGCACGATCCTCGGCAAGAGCGCCGCCCGTCTCTTCGACGTGGACGTGCCCAACATCGTCATGGACTGCTTCGACTTCGTCTCCGAAGACCCGGACACGACCCGCAAGCGCTCCCGCCTCCTCGGCCACGTTGCCGCCTACGAGGACTACCGCGCCCTCCAGGGGATCCTCGAGGAACGCGGATGGGTGTCCTTCGTCGCCGATGACGCGCTGTTGGCGCGGCGCTCCGGCGTGTCCGAGACGCCTCTGACCGGTGACGGCGTCGTCGCCTTTTCCGCCCCCGAGTCCCTGCGCGCCACCGTCACCCTGCCGCACGCCGGCGAGGTGTCCGGCATGGCGATCCCCCCGGGCCTCACCCTCATCGTGGGCGGCGGCTACCACGGCAAGTCCACTCTCCTTGAGGCCATCGCCCAAGGCGTCTACGCGCACATCCCCGGCGACGGCCGCGAGCTCGTCGCCACCGACCCCACCGCCACAAAGGTGCGCGCGGCTGACGGGCGAGCCGTCACCGGCGTCGATATCTCACCCTTTATTACCCACCTGCCCGGCGGCGCCGACACCACGTCGTTTTCCACCGAGAACGCCTCCGGTTCTACCTCGCAGGCCGCCTCCATCATCGAATCCATCGAGCTAGGCGCGCGCACTCTCCTCATCGACGAGGACACCTCCGCCACCAACCTCCTCATCCGTGACACCCGCATGCGCGACCTTGTTGCCGCCGAGAAGGAACCCATCACGCCCCTCGTCGACCGTGTCACCTCCCTCACCGAGGCCGGGGTCTCCCTCATCATGGTCGTCGGCGGCTCCGGCGCCTTCCTCGACGCCGCCGACCGGGTGCTCATGATGGACAACTACCACTGCCTCGACGTCACCTCCCGCGCGCGCGAGGTCGTGGCCGACCTGCCGCGCCCCCGCGCCGACGCCCCCACCAGCTGGGAGGCGGCCCCCCGCGTGCCCGCTGCAAAGGCCCGCGTGGACCGCCCGCGCACCAAGGCCTCGGGCACGTCCGTACTGACGATCGACCGTTCGACCGTCGACATTTCCGACGTCGCCGCAGTCGTTGACCCCGGGCAGGCCGAGGCCATCGCCTGGTGCGTGCGCGGCGTCCTCGAGGAGATGGCCGGCAAGCAGTCGATGCCCGACCTCATGGCCAAACTCGGACGGCGCCTCGCCTCCGAAGGCCTGGACGCCGTCTGCAAGTTCGGCGCCCGCTCCTACCCGGCGTTCCTGGCACGCCCGCGCCTCATCGACGTGGGCGCCGCCATTAACCGCTACCGAGGTCTGTCCCTGCGCGAGCCACGCGGTGAGGTTTCCGAGTCGTAGTCGCTTCAGACCCCACGGGTGTTCCGGGCGCCGGAGGGCCCGGCCACCCGCGAGGCTAGGGCCTCACTTCGTTCGGCGCCGCGCCTCGAAGCCCCCCCGTGCCCTCCGGTCCCTCCGGCGCCCTCCACACCAGTGGGGCCGGGTCGCTGTTGTCTGGTTCGGTGTGTCGTCTCGAAGCCCGGCCAGGCCCCGCCGCCCACGGTCACCGCAGCCAGGCCAACGTGGCTATTGTGCACCCAGCAATTTCGCACGTAATTCCCCCGTGACTATTTCAGGATTTGAATTGGCATCGTTGGAATTGTAACGTTTCTGGGCTTTATTGAATATTTAAGTAATCGCATTGCGTGCGAGTTTTGGAGACGGGCCCCGAGACGCAGCGCGGGGCAATCCCCGAGACGACCCCGGGTGGTCTCGGGGATGAATCAGGGGAAACCTCCGTAGCGGTGACGCGCACCGCAGGCGCACGATGGATGCATGAACACGAACACAACAATCGCGCAGGCCCCCGCGGCCGACCAAGGGGCCCCGGCCTCGTCCATCGTCCGACTCCAGGGCGTCTCCAAGATCTACGGAAGCGGCGACGCTCAGGTGCGCGCCCTCGACGACGTGAGCGTCGGCTTCGGCGCCGGTGAATTCACCGCCATCATGGGCCCCTCCGGCTCCGGCAAGTCCACGATGATGCACATCCTCGCAGGCCTCGACGCCCCCACCTCCGGGCACGTCTTCGTCGAAGACACCGACATCACCGCCCTCACAGACACCGCGCTGACCAAGCTGCGCCGAAACCGCATCGGCTTCGTGTTCCAGTCCTTCAACCTGGTACCCACCCTGGACGCGCGCGCCAACATCCTCCTGCCCATGCGCCTGGCCGGGACCACCCCCGAAAAGGAATGGTTCGACCTCATCGTCAACTCCCTGGGCATCGCGGATCGCCTGAGCCACCGCCCCTCCGAAATGTCCGGCGGCCAGCAGCAGCGCGTCGCCGTCGCCCGCGCCCTCATGAGCCGCCCCGCCGTCATCGTCGCCGACGAACCCACCGGCAACCTCGACTCGCACTCGACCACCGAGGTCATGGACCTGCTGCGCCGCGCTGTCGACGAACTCGGCCAGAGCGTCATCATGGTCACCCATGACACCGCAACCGCCGCCTACGCGGACCGCGTCCTCGTGTGCCGAGACGGCCGCATCGTCTCCGACCTGCGCGAGGTCACCGCCGACTCCCTCACCGCGGCGCAGCGCTGAACGCGCGCCCACACCCCAAGGCTCACCTCATGTCTGCAACACACTCACTCCTGAGCGCCAACCTGCGCTCCCACGGCCGCCGCTACATTTCCACAGGCCTGGCCGTCGCTATCTCCACGGCCTTCATCGTCATCACCCTCATCGTCATGACGGCGATGACCTCGGGCCTGACCTCCAGCGTCTACAGCCAGTACCGAGGCGGTACGATCGTCGTCTCCCAGGACAAGGACGCGCCCGAGGGCGCCATCGAGAGCGCCGAAAAAGCCCTGGCAGCAACCAGCGGTGTCACCGCTATCAAGCACATGGCCCAGTGGCCCGCCGACGCTCAGACCGACGCGACGCGCGGCCGACTCTACGTCTCGCCGCTGGCCCCCAAGCCCTTCGCCGACCCCGACCTGAGCGCCGGAACCGCCCCGACCGCGGACGACCAGATCACCATCCCGGAGCACACGGCCTCGACCCTCTCCCTGAAGGTCGGCGACACTGTCCGCGTGCGCGCCGGATTCCGCGAGGGCGACTACCGCACCCTCACCATCGTGGGCACCACACGCTCGAACACCATCAGCATGGGTGTGCCCGCCAGCTACGTGACCGACGGAGGATTCTCCGCGATCTTCGGGACCAGCGCGTCCGGGCAGTTCATCGTCGCGACGTCCGCAGCGGACACGGACAGCAACGCAAACCCTCCCAGCGCCACCCAGGACGAATGGGTGGCAACAACGAACTCCGCGTTGAGTGGCATCTCGGGCGTGACCGTCACAGCCGTGCACAAGGCAATTCAGGACGACCTGGATCAGGCGCGCCTGGGAGCAACCATGACGATGGGAATCATGCTGATCTTCCCGGCGATCGCGGCGCTCGTGGCCTCTATCGTCGTCTCCTCGACATTCCGCGTCGTTCTGACGCAGCGCACCCGAGAACTGGCGCTGCTGCGCACGCTGGGAGCAACCAGGCGACAGGTCCGCTCGCTCGTGACCCGCGAGGCCCTCGCGATCGGAGCGATCTCATCCGCGATTGGCGTCGTGCTCGGCTGGCTGATTGGCGCGCTCGCGGAGGCGGGGACCGGCCTGGCCTCTAGCGTCGGATCGGCGCTGGCGGGTGCCTCCCTCTGGCAGCTGGGCCTCACGTGGCTGGGCGCCACACTGTTCACGACCCTGGTCGGTGTCTTCCCGGCCCGCGCCGCCTCCCGCGTGGCACCCGTCGCCGCCCTCGCCCCCGTGAACGAGGCCGGGGCCGCCGCCCGCAAGAAGCACACTGTCCGCTTCATCATCGGCGCGCTCATCGCGGTGGCCGGGTGCGCTGCCGTCGCGGCTGCGTGGCGCTCGGACAGTGACGGTACGAAATTCCTCGGGGCTTTCGGCGGATCGCTCCTGGCGCTCCTCGGCACGCTGCTCGTCGCCTCCGTCCTACTGCCCGCCCTCACCCGCGCGTTCGGCGCGGCCTTCCCCGGCACCCTGTCCGCCATGGCCCGCGAGAACACCATTCGCAACCCCGGCCGCACCTCCGCGACCGGCACCGCGATCATCATCGGCGTGACCCTCGTCGTCACCATCATGGTCGGCGCCGCCTCCGTGCGCACCACCCTGACCAACGCCGTGAACGACGCGCGCCCCTTCGACCTCATGGCCGTGTCTACCTCTGGAGCGCTCACCGACGACCAGCAGGCCGCCATCGCGGCCACCGACGGCGTCGCCGCCACCGTCACCCAGTACGCCGCCCCCGGCACCCTGACAACCACCTCGGGCGCGCCCGCCTACGCTCCCGGTGAGGGAACCGGGGCGGAGGACGAGGCCCAGGCCTCGTCGGTCATGATCACCGGAGAACCCGACTACACGGGCGTCACCCACTCGACCGTCACCCAGCTGGGCGATAACCAGGTGCGCGTCGGCGACGAGGCCCTGGCCGGGCAGACGCTGCGCCTGTGCGCGGACACGTGCGTGGACCTGAGTGCGACCTATGACAAGAACGGCAGCGTCGGGGAGGCCCAGGTCTCCGAGAAGACCCTGCGATCCATCGCGTCCTCGCTTGAGCGTCAGGCGATCATCATCAAGATGGCCGACGGGGCCGACGCCGAGACCGTCCAGGCCGCGCTGCTCAAGGACTCGCACCTGAGCGTCAACGGCTCGGCGCTGGAGCGCCAGATGTACACGAAGATCATCGACCAGCTGATGCTCGTCCTCGTCGGATTGCTCGGCGTGTCCGTCCTCGTGTCTCTGGTGGGCGTTGCCAACACGCTGTCCCTGTCGGTCGCCGAACGCACCCGCGAGAATGGCCTGCTGCGGGCCCTCGGCCTGACGCGACGCCAGATGAAGAGCCTCCTCGCCCTCGAGGCGCTGTTCCTGTCAATGACAGGTGCGTTGATCGGCGTCGGCATGGGCGTCGCCTTCGGATGGGTCGGCGTCATGAGCCTGCCCATCGAGGGGGCTACCCCGGTGCTGAGTGTGCCCTGGCTGCAGCTGGTCGGCGTGTGCGTCGTCGCCATTGTGTCCGCTCTGATCGCGTCCTGGCTGCCCGGCCGCCGGGCCGCGAAGGTCAGCCCGTCGGAGGCGCTGGCCACGGAGTGATCGCCACTGGTCGAAAGACAGGATGTTAATGGGCGGGGTGCCGTGGGTTTTTCCCCACGGCACCCCGCCCATTGGCGTGTGGTGCTGGCGCCCCATGGGCGTGTGGTGCTGCGTGGGGCCGGGCTGCTTGGTGCGCCCGTGGGCGGCGGCCCGCCCGCGAGATCGCCACACGCGAGCTTCGCTCGGAGTGGTCGCTCTCGAGGCCCGCCCTGGCCCTGCCGCCGCCCACGGGCGCCGCAGCCAGGCCCTCCGGCGCCCTCCACACCTGTGGGGCCTGGCGTGCTGACGGGTGGTTTGGCGCGTCGGCTTGTTGTCTGGCCAGGCCTCGCCGCCTCGAAGTGTGTCCTATCCTCAGTTTCGCATGCAATTCCCTGGCGACTGTAGTTCGTTGCTCTGTGAATAGCCTGGAATTTCAACGATTGTGTGTCGAGGCGTGAAGTGTGCGTGGGGGAATTGCATGCGAATGTGTGCTGATCGGGTTCCGTCGCCGCCCACGGGCGCTGCGTGTGGGTGCTGCAGGCGAGCTGGCCCGGTGGTTTGAAACCGCCATCGCCTTTGCGGGCGAGAAATGGGCGTTTTTGGTGCGATTTTTGGGTGCAGAGGTGTCGGCTGTTTCAGCGGTGCCGTGTTGGGGTGTGCAGAGGTGATGGCGGTTTCAGTGGTGCCGTGTCGCTGTGTCCTGTGCGCGAACTCGCCCTGCGAGGCCTTGATGCGGGCGTGAGCGCGAAACAGTTCGCCCAGCGAACGAAATATCGCTGAAAATAGGCGTTTTATGGCGTGTTGGGCGAGTTTTTTGCGGACATGCTGCTGGAGGCTCCGTGCTGGGAGAGTTTCTTCGCGCATGTGGGCACGGTAGTCACGTATCTCGGGTGGGTTGAGCCGAGTCTTCACCGGATAGATCGCACGTTAACTCGCTGGCCTGCACGTTAACCTTTTGATACGCACGTAAACCCCTCAACATGCGCCTGGGCGGCGTTGCCCACGCGCATCTCATCGGGTTAACGTGCGGAATGAGCGGCCCACGCGCATGTTATCGGGCCCAGGTGCGCATGAAGGGGCCCAGGGCGCCACCTATCGGGTTAACGTGCGCAGTGCAGCACGTTTGCACTGTGCGTGCGATCAGTTATTTCGCATGCAATTCCCCAGAGTGCATTTCGGCCTCTGGCGTCAGATCGTTGTCATTTCAACGTTTTGTAGCTTGCGGCGATTCGCGCCTTTGGGGGAATTGCATGCGGAATTTATCCGCGCTGGCCCTGCCGTCCCATACAGGCCGCAGCCCGCACGACGGCAAGGCCCCGCGCCAGGCAGGCCCCGCCCCGGTCAGGCCTAGCTGTGCCTCAGCACTCCACGACGTTGACGGCCAGGCCGCCCTCGGACGTCTCCTTGTACTTCGACAGCATGTCGTTGCCGGTCTGGCGCATCGTCTCGATGACCACGTCCAGGCTCACCGTGTGGCGGCCGTCGCCCCACAGGGCCATGCGTGCCGCGTTGATCGCCTTGACGGCTGCGATCGCGTTGCGCTCGATGCACGGCACCTGCACGAGGCCCGCCACCGGGTCGCACGTGAGCCCCAGCGAGTGCTCCATCGCGATCTCCGCCGCGTTCTCCACCTGCTGCGGGCTACCACCGAGGGCCTGCGCCAGGCCGGCGGCCGCCATCGCCGAGGCCGACCCGACCTCGCCCTGGCAGCCGACCTCCGCGCCCGCGATGGACGCGTTCGTCTTAATGAGGGCACCGATCGCCGTCGCGGTCAGTAGGAAGTCGTGTACGAGGGCGCGTCGGCGGGCCGCGCAGGCCTCGGGCGATGCGGGATCGTCGGTGATGTCCTCCGAGGAACTGTCCGTCGTCATGCGGATGTGCGCCAGCGGGGTGACCGCATCGTCCCCCGTGGCAGGGCCCGCGGCAACGCCGGGCGTCGAACCCGTCTCCGGGCAGTGCGTCACCAGGTAGCCCAGGACTGCGGGGATGACGCCGGCCGCCCCGTTCGTCGGTGCCGTCACGACGCGGTGGCCCGCTGCGTTCTCCTCGTTGACGGCCAGGGCAAAGAGGTTCACCCAGTCCATCGCTCGCATCGGGTCGGCCACGGTCGACACCCAGGCGCGCGCACCGGGGGAGCGCACACCGTCCGCGGGAGATGCGCCCGAGGGGGCCCCGGCCTCGTCCGACGAAGAAGAGGGGAAGCCCGTCAGGCGCTCCGCGAGCTGGCCGGCGAGCGCACGGGCGCGGCGCGGCACATCCAAGCCACCCGGCAGGATGCCCGCCGCTGATGTGCCCGCGTCCACGCAGTCGAACATCGTGTCGGCGACGCGATCCAGGTAGGCGTTGACGGTCTCGCGGGGACGCACCGCCTCCTCGTTCATGCGCACGAGCTCCGCGATGCTGAGGCCGGACACGTCGCACGCGGCGAGCAACTGTGCGCCCGACGCAAAGGGGTGCGGCGCGGGAACGTCGATGCCGACGCCCGTCTGGCTCGTCGCGAGTGAGGACACCTCCGGGTTGTATGGGTCGTCATTCGTCTGAATCATGACGAAGCCGCCGCCCACCGAATAATAGGTGCGCTCCAGGATGACGGCGCCGTCCTCGTCGGAGGCCGTGATCGTCAGCGCGTTCACGTGATAGGGCAGGATCGTGCGCGCCGCGAAACGCACGTCCTCGGCGATGTTGAGGGGCACCTGTGTGCCGCTGGGCAGCGTCAGCGTCCCCGACGAGGCCAGGGTCGGCAGGATGGACTCTACCGTCTCGATGTCCACCGTCTCCGGGTCGTAGCCCGCCAGGCCGAGGAGGACCGCGCGGTCCGTCGAGTGGCCGCGGCCCGTTGCGCCCAGCGACCCGAACAGGTCGATCATGATGTGCGACGGCGGCTTCAGCGTCGTCAGCTCTGTCGTGAACGCCAGGCCCGCGCGCATCGGACCCACCGTGTGCGACGAGGACGGCCCGATACCAATACGGAACATGTCGAAGACCGACAGCGGGTGCGGCGCATCGTGCGCGGCTACCTCGCCCGAGACGATAGCTGCGGGCGTGGGGCGCGACGGGTCGTACGTCGTCACAGATGCGCCGAGGGCGACGGGGCGAAGATCCATGGGGACTATTGTGCAGCAGTCGGCCGGGGCGCTGCCTGTTGTGATGGCGTGTCTTGGTGTGGCTGCTCTGTGCGCCCGTGGGCGGCGGCCCGCCCGCTCGAAAAGCCACACGAGAGCTGCGCTCGGAGTGGCTGATCTCGAGGCCCGCCCTGGCCGTCGTGGTCATCGCCGCCGGTACGCTGGTCGTCTTCCAGGTCGCCGCTCCCGAGGCAGCCCAGGAGCCCGCCGCCACCGGCATCGACGTTGGTAATGTCTATGCGTCCATGGGTCAGGGGCATACCCGTGAGAACCCGACCGGCGCAAACCTGAACGACAGCATCCGCTACGGCATCGTCAGAGGTATGACTGAGAATCGCGTGACAACGGGACAGAGCCCGATGACGACGTGGCTGGGTGGCGAGTACACGAAGAATAATGACGCGTGGACCTACATCGCCCGCGGTGCGCTGTGGAAGTGGGATGGCCAAAACAAAAATACTGGTCCCGGCGACTCTGAAGCCAGTAAGAAGTGGATGCAGTCGCACTACGACCAGTGGTCTGGGGATGCCAACAAGATCTGGGTGAACGGCCAGAGCGCCATTGGCTTCAAGCCCAACAACCCGGGCACGGTCCAACCGGGCGAGACCTTCCTGCTAGGCGCGATCCGCCACAACAACCTGCCGATTCAGCAGGCGGCTGCTCCCGGTGGCCTCGGTCAGCCCTACCTGGTCTCGAGCCTGAACCTTCAGTTCACCGATCTGATTCCCGGTGACCTGGGTAAGGCTTTCCCCTTCATCAACCACGAAACCTTCAACACCCTGTCCTCGACGATCATCTACCGCAAGGGTGGTGCCTACATCAAGCACCCCGGTATTGCTAGGACGGGCACCTGCCGCACTGACATCGGCATCAACGGTAAGTCTGCGACAGAACCTGCAATCCCCGAGTCTGGCGTTCAGTACCTGCGCGACGCTGTCATGGACCAGGGGATCTACTACGGTACCCCGAAGTGGATCACCGCAAATGGTGAACGGCAGTTCATCGGCACGGCCTATCATCGGCACGGCCTACGAGCCCGAGCTGGCTAACTCGGCCGACCCCTCGCAGGGTTACGTCAACAAGCCCGAGTCTCGCTCCGGACGCTACTACTGTGTCAAGTACGTCGGCGAGGGAAACGGCGACTACGACCTGTACGGCCAGTACTACAACAAGGGGGCGGAGCAGCCGTACAGCCACGTCACCGCTAAGAGGGTGACTCCCATCGAGTGGCCCGGCGCGAAGGGCAACGTCAACGAGAACCCCTACGTCTGGGACTCGGTGAAGCTGCAGAAGACGACCTGTGATCGCACCTTCACGAAGAACGGTCGCACCTACCGTCTGCAGCTGTGGGGCTTTACCCCTGCGACGAACGCAACGAACTTCCTGACCCCGGATAACTTCAACTCCATCCCGACGGCCAACTGCCCGGCGACGCCTCCGGCGGACGCCAAGCGCACCGACACCTCTGTGACTCAGGAGCTCTCGGTCAACTACGGCTGCCTCTACGGTGTCATCACCGAGGAGTGTTCCGTGCGCATCGCGAAGGCTGCTCCACGGTCATCAATAGGCACACCGGCCCCACCAGTCACAGTGGTGTTGGGCATCACGG
>CALHZX010000028.1 GCA_938040725.1 uncultured Actinomyces sp.
CGATCCCCGCGTTCACGTGGGCGAAGGGCCAGTGGATCTGGTTCCGCTGCTTCACGCTGGTCTTCTGGATCTCCATGAACACCCTCCTGCCCGAGGTCTTGGTCCCTCCCTCGGATATCTTCAACTTCGCGACCATGGACCCGCGCGCGAACATCGCCTGCGCGACCGTGGCGCTCGCGGCGAACGTCGCGTTGTTTGCGTACTGGCTGTACAAGATCGTGGTGTTTAGGAGGAATCCGATCACGGGTGTCCTGTACTGCGAGCTGGCCGAGTTCCGCACCATCGTGCGCGAGCACTGCGATGACAAGGACAAGTACTTCCTGGTGGACCGCATCCCCGAAACGCCCGCGGAGCTCGGCTTCGAGCCCGACTCTCCCACGCCGCCCGTGGACGGCTACCGGGCCTGGATGCCCTGGTGGAGGGGAGAGGACCGGCGGCACCCGTCGAAGAGGGGTGCTGGTTTGCGCTCGTAGGTGCTCTTCTACTCAGTCCAATATTGACGAGGCCTCCCCGGGCGTGTCGGGGAGGCCTCGTTGTGTGCGTGCTAGTTCCGAGCTGAGCTTTCCCGTCAAAAGCTCTCGGAACGCCGTGTCGTGATGCGCCGTATGGCGCTTGGTGCTTTCTGACCGCACAAGACTCTCGCCTGTCATACATCACGACACAAAGTCTTAATGCACCTTATGGCGCTCGGTGCTTTCTGACCGATTGTTGTCGCTTCCCAGGAGGTTATTTGCGCCAAGTCTTAATGCAGTGTTTGGCGGTCGGTGCTTTCTGACGAGCCTTACTAAATCGGTACGATGCGATTCACGGTCGCGTCTTAATGCATCGTTTGGTGCTCGGTGTCTTCTGACCCCGGAAGTGGAAGGAACTGTCACGCAAGAATGAGTCTCGGTCTTAATGCACCTTATGGCGCGTGGTGCTTTCTGACAGGGCGTGAGCGTGTGGGGGGAAGCGGGCATGAACAAGTCTTAATGCACCTTTTGGCGCTCGGTGCTTTCTGACAGCTGAGAACCATGGCATACCAGAAGATCAACCTTGATGCGTCTTAATGCACCTTTTGGCGCTCGGTGCTTTCTGACCAACATCGGCTCTACTTACCAGCGTTTGGATTGGTTGGTCTTAATACACCTTTTGGCGCTCGTTGCTTTCTGACCGGCGAAACTGACGGAGGTGAATCGTGGCTGATGCGTGTCTTAATGCACCTTTTGGCGCTCGGTGCTTTCTGACCCACGAACTCCGCGACGAAGGGCGACGCGGGGGAGGAGGTCTTAATGCATCTTTTGGCGCTCGGTGCTTTCTGACCATATCCGGGTAACTCTGATCGTTCCAAGGAGCGACAGGTCTTAATGCACCTTTTGGCGCTCGGTGCTTTCTGACACTGGGGTCGCGGAGTACGAGGGCATCGCGGGCGCGTCTTAATGCACCTTTTGGCGCTCGGTGCTTTCTGACAAATGAGAACACTGTGCGTGCGCTTGACCCTGGCTTGGTCTTAATGCACCTTTTGGCGCTCGGTGCTTTCTGACTCGACGTCAAGCCTCCGAAGATCTACATGGTCGAGGAGTCTTAATGCACCTTTTGGCGCTCGGTGCTTTCTGACCCGTGGTTGGCACGGATTCCGACACCGCCTCGCCTGGGCGGTCTTAATGTACCTTTTGGCGCTCGGTGCTTTCTGACGGTGACACACTGCTGGATGGGCGTGTCGTTGCGTGTGACGGTCTTAATGCACCTTTTGGCGCTCGGTGCTTTCTGACCCGGTGGTAACGCTCGTGTCATAGCGCACTGGGATGTATTGTCTTAATGCACCTTTTGGCGCTCGGTGCTTTCTGACGCAGGTCAGTAATGACCATGCGACGAACTTCCGCGACGAGTCTTAATGCACCTTTTGGCGCTCGGTGCTTTCTGACGTCCTTGTATGGTTCGAGTGGAGTCATATCATGCTGAGTCTTAATGCACCTTTTGGCGCTCGGTGCTTTCTTACGGGCGGTGATGCGTGGGGGGAGGGTAATTTGCGAGGGCCCGTCTTAATGCACCTTTTGGCGCTCGGTGCTTTCTGACCGTCGACGCTGCCGACCGTGAACGACTGCCCGACGGCGGTCTTAATGCACCTATTGGCGCTCGATGCTTTCTGACACATCAAGGTCGACTACACCGGCGACAAGGTTGAGAAGGGGTCTTAATGCACTTTTTGGCGCTCGGTGCTTTCTGACCGGAAAGAGGCCTAATCATGGCAAACTCCCGACTTGTCTTTATGCACCTTTTGGCGCTCATTTTGGAGGGTTGTTATAAAATGTTGCATGCAATTCGACTTCTGCTTCTTCGAGATTTGAAGCTGCATCGTTGTAATTTCGCGGTTTCTGCCGTTCGTTGAAGTTTGAACTAGGGGAATTGCATGCGAAATTTGGCTGCGCTCGGCGCTCTCTGGCGAGCGTGGGGGAGAAGCTGGCATAAACAAGCTCTGGTCGTCTTAATGCACCTTTTGGCGCTCGGTGCTTTCTGACCTGAGAACATGGTTGTTATTGACTTCGATCTTAAAGGTCTTAATGCACCTTTTGGCGCTCGGTGCTTTCTGACACTCCTGCCTCCGCCTTCAGGGTTCTGATGAGGAGTCTTAATGCACCTTTTGGCGCTCGGTGCTTTCTGACGACGAGATTCGCATACCTTGCGATCCAGCAATTTAACCAGTCTTAATGCACCTTTTGGCGCTCGGTGCTTTCTGTCGATCGGGGCGGTGGTCGGGATGCTGATCGCACTCCTGTCTTAATACACCTTTTGGCGCTCGGTGCTTTCTGACGACGAGATTCGCATACCTTGCGATCCAGCAATTTAACCAGTCTTAATGCACCTTTTGGCGCTCGGTGCTTTCTGTCGATCGGGGCGGTGGTCGGGATGCTGATCGCACTCCTGTCTTAATACACCTTTTGGCGCTCATTTTGGAGGGTTGTTATAAAATGTTGCATGCAATTCGACTTCTGCTTCTTCGAGATTTGAAGCTGCATCGTTGTAATTTCGCGGTTTCTGCCGTTCGTTGAAGTTTGAACTAGGGGAATTGCATGCGAAATTTGGCTGCGCTCGGCGCTCTCTGGCGAGCGTGGGGGAGAAGCTGGCATAAACAAGCTCTGGTCGTCTTAATGCACCTTTTGGCGCTCGGTGCTTTCTGACCCATCGTCTGACGTTGTCGCCACGGCGGCAACTACTGAGTCTTAATGCACCTTTTGGCGCTCGGTGCTTTCTGACTTTTTGTTCAACGGTAGGTTTCCGGGCGAACGGCGACAGTAGTCTTAATGCACCTTTTGGCGCTCGGTGCTTTCTGACCAACAGCCTGCGCACGCAGAAACGCCTCCCACGTACAAGTCTTAATGCACCTTTTGGCGCTCGGTACTTTCTGACACCATGTTCATCGACTGCACCGAGTGCGGCGCTCACGTGTCATAATGCAACTTTTGGCGCTCGGTGCTTTCTGACGAGGGTTACTACACAGCATTTGATGCAGCATCCCTTGCGTCTTAATGCACCTTTTGGCGCTCGGTGCTTTCTGACCTGGTATGACGCGGTTCCTGTCCGCGACCGCATACTACGTCTTAATGCACCTTTTGGCGCTCGGTGCTTTCTGACCCTCGACCGAGCGCACCCAGGATTGGCAGCTCGTCGAGTCTTAATGCACCTTTTGGCGCTCGGTGCTTTCTGACCAGCGGGAACGCGTCGTTGGATATGTTCGTGTGGTGGATGGTCTTAATGCACCTTTTGGCGCTCGGTGCTTTCTGACCGATTACACAGGCCAAGTGTTGCGGCGAGGATGATACGTCTTAATGCACCTTTTGGCGCTCGGTGCTTTCTGACCTACTGTGGGACAAGCGGGAGTCTATAGTTCCGCCAACGTCTTAATGCACCTTTTGGCGCTCGGTGCTTTCTGACGCCCGACATAGAACGCAACTAACTCTCCACAGGGGGAAGTCTTAATGCACCTTTTGGCGCTCGGTGCTTTCTGACAATTCATCCAATCTCAGGACAATTCAGAGGTCAAGTTCTAGTCTTAATGCACCTTTTGGCGCTCGGTGCTTTCTGACCTGGGGTTTCTGGCACTTCACGATGGACGACAATCCCGGCGTCTTAATGCACCTTTTGGCGCTCGGTGCTTTCTGACGTCTCCGGGTCTGAGTTCGATCTTACCTCGGTGCTAGTCTTAATGCACCTTTTGGCGCTCGGTGCTTTCTGACGCGAGACAAGCTGACCTACGAATCAGCTGCTTACCAAGAGTCTTAATGCACCTTTTGGCGCTCGGTGCTTTCTGACCCGTAGTAGCGGCGGCCCGGGTAGCCCTCGGCGTACTTGGTCTTAATGCACCTTTTGGCGCTCGGTGCTTTCTGACACCAGTCCCACGACGACCCTGACGCTATGCCTCGCATCACGTCTTAATGCACCTTTTGGCGCTCGGTGCTTTCTGACCATGGTGTACGGTCCTTATCCACCTCTTCGCGGCCTGTCTTAATGCACCTTTTGGCGCTCGGTGCTTTCTGACTCCACAACCACCGAGTGATCGGTCAGGGTGTCCCCGGCGCGTCTTAATGCACCTTTTGGCGCTCGGTGCTTTCTGACGTCTCACTCGCGGTCTGGGTGTCGGGCACGTATCCGGGTCTTAATGCACCTTTTGGCGCTCGGTGCTTTCTGACTCCATCCTCGTGTCCAGCTCGGTGTCTCCCGCGCCGGGTCTTAATGCACCTTTTGGCGCTCGGTGCTTTCTGACTCACTCACCCTCCGGTCCAAAACGGCACCGAGACTTTCTTGTCTTAATGCACCTTTTGGCGCTCGGTGCTTTCTGACTATTTCGCACGACCCTCAAGTCACTGCTGATTGGCGGTCTTAATGCACCTTTTGGCGCTCGGTGCTTTCTGACTTCTCGGTCTTGGACACGCCCATGTATCGCTTGAGGAGGTGTCTTAATGCACCTTTTGGCGCTCGGTGCTTTCTGACGGGCCCCGCGATGGGGACGAGCATGCCGGCCGTGACGAGTCTTAATGCACCTTTTGGCGCTCGGTGCTTTCTGACGCTCGGCGACGGGGACCTTGGGAGCGGTGGCTTCGGCCTGGTCTTAATGCACCTTTTGGCGCTCGGTGCTTTCTGACTTTCGATCCTAAAGATGAGTTCGACTTGTGGTTCGCATTGTCTTAATGCACCTTTTGGCGCTCGGTGCTTTCTGACAAGTCGATGGGGTTTTAATTGGTTGGGGCGTCAATCAGTCTTAATGCACCTTTTGGCGCTCGGTGCTTTCTGACTAGGAAGGGGCCGACAAGTGACCACCGAGATGCTCAGTCTTAATGCACCTTTTGGCGCTCGGTGCTTTCTGACCTGGGTTATGGACCGGCCTGAACCTCTCCGTGTGGGTCTTAATGCACCTTTTGGCGCTCGGTGCTTTCTGACAAGCATCGGGTGCGACGCTGCGATGACCAGTGCAGCGGTCTTAATGCACCTTTTGGCGCTCGGTGCTTTCTGACTGGGCGAGAACACGTTCAACGCCATCAAGCAGTACCAGCAGTCTTAATGCACCTTTTGGCGCTCGGTGCTTTCTGACGCGGAGTTCGCAGCACAGATGGAGGCTGACGGCATCAAGTCTTAATGCACCTTTTGGCGCTCGGTGCTTTCTGACTGCCCGGCGTGTCGCACCCCCGGTGGCCAGGGAGAACGTCGTACCGGATCGCCAGTGGCCGAAAAAGCACCCCTCCGGCCAGCAAGCACGAGGTCAGATTACCAGACTTTTCGTTGCGACTGCTTGCATCGCCGCCGAACGCCTGCGGGGCCGACGCTGTCCCGGAACTCGCCGCCATCGTCGGCGTGTCGCTCCTCCATAACGCTTCACACTTGTAGAGTAACCGCAAGGTTGTTGAGTGGAAGGACGGACAATGATGACACCTGCCACGGCCTCGTCCCTGAGAGAAGTGACCAGCCCCGAGGCCCTCACTCGCGCCAGACGCAGGCTCCTCACAGCACACCCGGATCCCACCAGCTCGGACACCCCCATGTCAGGAAGCCTCACCGATGAGCAGCTCCGCCTCCTCGCCGCGAGCGACTGGGTCCCGCCACGCATCGCCGCACTCGACGCGAGCACTCTCACGATGGCGAACCCCATCACCCGTGCGCTCCTGGCCGAATCAGTGCGTGAAAGCCTCGAACGCCGCCTCACCGCAGAACGCCCCTACGGCACCTACGATGACACGCGCGCAGGACACGACGCCTTCAGTAGGGGAGTCACCGACGACTACGACCACGGCAACCACCACCTGGCGCGAGCCACTATCTGCCCGGCCGACCCAGGCCTCGTGACCCGTGCGGGACTCTCTCACCTGGGCCTGCCAGACACCGACGCCACGATTATCGACGAACTCGCCCAGGCCTCGGACCCCAACCCGATCATGCGCGTCCTCGCCGACGCGGCCCTGCTGGACCTTGACAGGTACGCCACGGGGCGCGGCCTGCTCTACTCGCGCGTCGGAACCACCCTCATGCTCGCGGCACCAAGCGACCAGCGCTTGGCCGAGGCCATCGATGCCGTCGCCGCCGCGGCCATCAACGCGGGCGCGCGCGTCACCGACCTGACGACCCAGTACATCGATGATGAGAAAGCCCTCGCGAGCGTCGGCATCGACCCGTGGATCACCCGGCCCAGCGGTGAACCCACAGGCCAAGCCGACCGCATCCTCTACGTCGGCCGTGACGGCGCACGCATCCACGTCAAAGCGGGCCGCGTCCTCGTAGACGCGCCCGGCGCGTTGCCCGCGACCTCCGTGCCGAAAAACAGCGTCACGCGCATCGTCCTGTCCGGAAACGTCGGCCTGTCCGCCGGCGCGTGTTCGTGGGCGATGCGCAGCGGCGTCGACGTCGTGTGCCTGTCGCGGCGAGGCTCCTACCAAGGCACCCTCATCGGCGCCAACAGGGGAGCGCACGCCAGTCGGCTCCTCGCGCAAGTTGCCCTCACCGGCGACCATGAGCGGCGCGTCCGCCTGGCCGCCAGCCTCATCGGCGCGAAAATCCGCGGCCAAATCCACGTCCTCACCCGCATCGCCCGACGCGACGAAACCGTGCACGTCGCCGACACGACCGCGCACATGCACGCGTGGCGGCGCTCCCTCGCGGGCGCGCGCACACTCGACGAAGTCATGGGCATCGAAGGCGCGTGCTCCAACGCCTACTTCGACGCGCTCGCCGCGTGCGTACCCGCCGACGTCACCTTCGACGGGCGCAGCCGACGCCCACCCCGCGACCTGCCTAACGCCGCCCTGTCCTACGGGTACGCGATCCTCCTGTCCGAATGTGTTGGCGCGCTGCATGCCGCCGGGCTCGAACCGTCACTCGGCATCGCGCACGCGCCCACCGACAAGAGGCCCAGCCTGGCGTTGGACCTCATGGAACAGTTCCGCCCACTCCTGGTCGACCAAACCGTCATGGCACTCCTGCGCACGCGCAAACTCCGGCCCGAACACGGCGTCGTCGAGCACGAGGTCGGGGGAGTGTGGCTGGGTGCCGACGGCAAGAAAATCCTCGTCGACGCCTACGAGGCCGCCTGTCAGCGATCCGTCACCGGTGCCCTGCCCGGATACTCGGGGTCGTGGCGCAGGCACATCACCCATTCCGCGCAGATGCTGGCGCACGCCATCGCCGAACCCGACTACCAGTGGAGCGGGGTCGCCTGGCGATGATCTACATCATCGCTTACGACATCGCCGATAACAAACGGCGGCTGCGCGTCGCCAAAACACTCGAATCCTGGGGCTACCGCATCCAAGAATCCGTGTTCCAGCTTCGCCTTGATAGCGTCACGCTGGCGCGCGTGCGCTCTCGGCTTGCTGCCCTCATTTCAGAGACCGACGACGTCGTCCACATCTACCCCATCTGCTCATCTTGCGCCGACCGCGCCGACATACTCGGCGCGGCCATAGCGCTGGACGATGTGGGGTTGTGCCGGGGAGTGTGGTGAGGGGGAGCTAGCGGCGCTTCTTCTTTCGTCGTTCGGGAACGGAGATAGGAGCGCCACTCTTGGAACCCCAAAGGACACCGGGTTCGACTCCAGCGCCTTCAACTGGAAGGCCTGTCGCCCAATCCGTCCGGTTGTTCTCCTTATTCTCATCAAGCGTGAAGTGTCGAACGTCAAATGCGTCGTCATATCCGAAGCATGAACGCTGAAAAGCCTCAACCCAAGGTGTCATCAGATATTCTCTGGGAACCTGAAATCGAGTAGGATCGGTAATCGTCTCAACGGTACCTAGACAGCCCGTCAACTGAGTGTAGGCCGAACACAACGATGGTGTATCTCCGTTATTAGCAACAGTTTTGCTTGCCTGGAGGCCATCAGGAGAAAGAGTAACCTCCACAACGCCGAGACCGAGTGGTTTTCCGGTGCCGAGTCGTAGATAACCGACCTGATCCGATGGAGTGCTACTCGTCCGTTGTTGACGTTGAACCCGTGGAACAAGATTTGTTGGATCCAAAATCCAAAGGAGCCATGCTAGCTCAAAATGAGTTAGTGCTTCATAATGAATGGTCGCTTCAAACTTTGTGCCCGCTTTGACGTATGACTTCACCTCGGGTGTAACGTTGTCGGCGTCGCTCCGCGTTTTGAGTGCCTTCTTGGGGAATCCGGTCTCTTTGTCGATTAGTGCCCATGCGCTTCGGTCAATAGGGTAAGTTGTGGCCCCGAGCGCCTGTTTGGGCTCGGTTGAGAAATATTGACTTCGCCTGACCTTATGTCCGGATGAATTGATGTTCGACCCATCGATACGCGTTAAGAATCGCCGTGCAGAGGAAGGGCGAGGATTTAAAAGCGGCCTCAATCTCAGTACGGAATCCACTTTTCCCTCACCGTCGGAGAAGCTAACATCGGTCACCGAAATTCGTCCCTTAAATGAAGAAGCGGGATCGCTATCTCTATCAAAATCTGATCGCGTCTTATCGCGATACGCTACGTAGCCAAACAGACGATCGGCTGGAGATAGTTCGAAGAAATGTTCGGCAGGGGCTACATGAGTTCGCTTTGCAACTGCCAGAGGAGACATTGCGTAGGCGTTGCGGCCGACGGAAATGGGTACGAGCGCATCTACTACCTTTTCTCCTGTCGAGTTCTCTGACACGAGCGAGTAGGCACAGAAACTGGCAGTCTTCTTAGTGAGTATTTCTTCGTTTTGGCGGATGAAGATGTTTGGTGTGCTTCCCGTTTCGCTATCCCAGTTGCGTAAATAGCTTTCGAGTACTTGGAAATACTTCTCGATAGGAGACGGATGGCTGTCGGTTCCTGCGGGGATAGTCGCTGTCTTGGCCGGACCATTGTGCTCTATAAAGAAAACGCGTTCCCCCATCTTATGCTCGAAAATGCTAGAATTCTTTGAAAGGTCGTCTGGGTCTGTGGTGAGATATACATATCCTCTCTGTTTGATTAATTTTTCATTCAAGTCTTCCCCGGTGAGCGTGTTCTCGTCAAACAGTGGAATGCGTCTCTGCGGTTCTGTGCTAGTGTATAGGGCGTAGATGAACCAGTATGCATATGTTCCATTGTCGACTAGCTTTGCGTCAAACTCTACTTGACGGTATCGTTGGCCTTGGAGTGGGCGAACTAGTGCCAATAGGAGTTTGTTGTTCATTCCTGGCGCAAACTTTGTATTATCCCCTTGTCGCGTTCGAAGCGTTGCTGCCATCATGACGGGAATTGGTCGACTGTTGTTATTTCTTTTAACTGATGGCAGCCTGTCGTGGGTTCCAGTAAGTAAAACTGCTGTTCTCTTATTAGGTTGCACGAATGCGGGGACGAGTTTTTGGCATTCTGCGGGATCCATACGATATGTGAGGGGATCTGAGTAGTCTCCGAATACCCGCAGGCGGGACGAGGTAATCCTTTCATAGGCGTTAGACAGCATACCCTTCACCATCGTTGCGGGTAAAATGGGAACCGTGCGTGTTGCTTTCCCCCTGTCCTTGACTGTCGTTGTTGGGACCGAGATTGCACCAGTTTCATCGTCTACGCTTCCGTAAACGAGTGGTGTTTTTGCAGTAATTGAAAACCTTATGGATCCGCTCCAAGTGTGAGCTGGGAAATGGTCTAGTGATCCTGGTTCTCGGTCGTTGAGTTCCGGGTAATTCTTGAGCGTGGTGTTGGTTCGTAGAACAGGAATCCTATTTGCCGCTGCGTGAATCTCAGGCATTGTATTTCCACTCTCCCGTAAATAGTTGGTCCGCGACGACCGTGTTTCCGTACTTATCTTCTTGTTGGATGAACTCGATCGCCGTCATCTGCTTGGTGGTGGCATTTTCTTTGCTCTTGCCTGTCTGAGCGAAGGGGGCCTCCGAGGTGGAATCTGCATCACTGTCCGCTGCGGACTCGTGCTGCAGATAGCTCACCTTGTGGAACCATCCACTGACGGGTTTTGGCTCCGAGCCTTCGGACGCTGCGTCGGGTATATCCCTGGTGAGTGTCAGCTCGACGGCACCCATGCCGTTTACCCAACGGAACTCGTGGGCAAGCGTCGAGACTGCGTTGTCACTGTCAATGACCCGCCAGAAACGTATCTCATAAGTGCGTGAGTCATCGAAGCTTGCGGATTTTACATCCGACACTTGGCGTGTACCGTTGGTTGCCCACACAATTCCGACGAACTCGTGGGCAGCAAATTTCGCATCGATATACGCAGCGAGCGCAGTAGCGGTATCGACTATGTGATTGGTGGTCGTTAGGTGGCAGGGGAGTAGGTTTGCTGCGCGACCGTGGTTATCGATATTTGTCTCATTCATTGCTCGTCGCTCTCATTAGGAGTGGAGGCCTCGTGTGTTGGTTCTTCAAGCTTTTGCAAACGTTCAGCCCAATCCTCATATGAGGGTTCTTTCTCTGTCTTGTTTCTCAGATAGGCCAGAAGTGCTGTTGCGCCTCCGCGCGCATCGTCTTCACCGTTATCGTTGCGTTTCCACAAAATTTCTTCTGCTGGAGAATTTACGACCTGACCATCAGCGCCAGACACCCTGAGGCTCGTTACCTCAACTTGGCCGTGGCCTCGGGTTGTCCTGCCTCCGAGCGGAAGCGTGCCCGCGCTGAGTTCCGCTAGGGCGATACACAGGAGACACCAGGACGCTCGGGCGAAGGGTAAACACTCATCGAGTGATAGGCCGCCGATACCCGAGTCGGTCTTCACGTTCTGAAGAAGACGTGCGGTGTCAACCTCGATCACGATGTCATTCCACGTCGCGTGCGGATAGGTCACCTCGTTGAACAGGAGTCCCTCGACGACTCCGCCTGTCCACCGGTCGATTGCATTATGAGTGACCGTGACGGATGGTCCGGTGTTCTTTGTCGTACAGTCTCGGACTCGAACTGCCCCACGATATTCGGTGGTACCGAACATGTAACGCACAAGCCGTGGTTCTTTGGCCAGTTGCTCGTGAATATCGATGGGTACCTGGTTGTCATCGCTATCCGCCTGAGTGAAGCTCTCGACCTGTGATGGGGGATTATTGGCATACAGTACGGTTCGAGCGATCCGCGAACATCTGGAACGCAGTGCCCCGCGAATTGAGGTGCCGGGAAGTAGCAGGGGAGCTGTGCTGTTCTCCCCGTTTTTGTCAGCAGTCTTAGCCCTGAGGGGATATTGAGTATTTCCGTTGTCTGCCTGGGGGTCATGCACGAATACGCCCGTTGGTGAATTCCACCCGATCCGCACCGTCGTCGGGCGGAAGTGAGAGGGAACAGAACTTCCCTGCTCGTCATGGGGTCCTAGTTCCGTCCACTCTCGAATCAGGTTGATGACTCTTTGCTCAGCCGAGGTTGCTTCTTCACCATCTTCCGCACAAGCGGCGAGGATACTCGTCAGAATGTTTTGTGCAAAGTTTGCTCGAGCCTCGCGTACCTCGTGTGCATCGTCGGAATCTGTGGCTTCTTTAAATAGACTACTGACCGATTTGTGCTTTCCAGGTAGCCCTTCGAAAGACACATGCGAGACATCGATGAAGCCGAGCCCCCCGCCGGTCCCTCCGCCAAGCGGAAGGATTCCCTCGCAGAGGTCGGTGACGGCCAGGGTCAGGAGAAGGATAGCCGCTCGCAGGCGGATTTTGATGGCCGGATGCTCGCATTCCTGGTCTGACACGGACACGGTTGAAAGTGCGCAATTGCCGGGGTCCTGACAGATATTCCGACACAGCTGCGCATGGTCGATCTCGATCTCAATTGGATCCCATGTAGCGTGCGGATACAGCAGCTCCGAATACAACGCTCCGTGGGCAGCGCTCCCGGTAACTCTGTCGATCGCGTTGCGCGTGAGTTTAAGAGGCTTGTCCTTTCCCGTGTCTTCTGGTATCTGCCCCTCGCAGTCGTGAACGCGGACTGCTCCCCGGTACTCAGTTGTCCCGAACAAGTAGCGCACGAGGAGCGGATCGGCAGCGAGCTGCTTGTGCACATCCTCTGCCATCGTGAGTTCGTCAGAACCCTCGCTGTCACTGACGATGCTCCGAGCAATGCGAGAACAGTGGGACCGCAACGCCCCGCGGATCGACGTGCCCGGAAGTAGCAGCGAGGCCTTATCCTCATGCGCGACTTTCGGATAAGTAACATCCCCGTGATCGGCGCGATGTGTGTCATTGAGGTGCCAGTTGCGCAGTGGCGCTGCGGGTACCGTGTCTTCTTCCGAGGATTTGATGCCGTCGGGTTTGTTCATCCCGACGAACAACCCCGACGGAGCCTGCCACTCGATTTTGATGGACGTTGATGGGCGATTCCCGGTGAGCTTACTGCCTGACTTAAATATGAGCGGCTCGGACTGGCTTAAGACTACAGAAAGAAAATCGGTAGATTCGTTGTTCCCTGCTTGTTCGCTGAGAATAGCAACCTTCTTACACGACACCTTCTTCCAACGGAGATCAATTGCGCCCCATCCCGATCCTGTCCTTCCTCCGAGGCTGATGAACTCGCCGCCGAGGAGTGTCACGATCGCTTGCAGGGCTTTCTCAACGAGAGCAGGGGGCGCAGGCGGTGTCCCCTTTGTTTCCTTGCTCGGTGTTGTGGACTGTGTATCCTTGTCTTCTGGGGGTTCTCGGGTCGGGTCCTGGGCTTCGGCACTGACACAGATCTCGAAAGTCGTGTCCACGGGCAGGTACTCGTACGCGAAAAGTGCACCGTCTGCGGCTCCGCCGGTGGCGCGGTCAATGGCCGTGCTCATGCGGTGGGGGAGATCGCCTTTAGTGCGGTCCCACACCACGGTGTGGTGGAAGGTGAGGGCGCTTGCTCGCAGTGGGAGAGACTCGTCGGTTCCATCCCCACGTTGCTTTTTGCGAGTACCGACCTCCGAACGCATCTCACCGCCCCACAGGCTCTTGAGTTCTTTCTCGCTGAAGCCAAGCTCATTCATGTGTTCTTCGAACGCGGCACGAATGGCTCCCTTGATGGAGCGACCCGGCAGGATTGCCTCGCCCAGCCCATTGCGCACGAGAGCGTTCGGCTGCACAGTTCGGCCGTCCTCGTCGGTTATGGGGCGCTCAGGTGCTTCATCGACGCCGCCGGAGTGCAGTGCGGAGACGACGCGCACGGGGATCGTCATGTCGTAGCGGTAGATGGTCATGAGACAGCCTCCGTTGGTGCTGTAAAGCTCTTACTGTCGGTCTTGAATAAGGGCAGCGTCGCTTCCGCCAGCGTGGGGGAGTCCACGAGGAAGCGCCCGTATCCCTGGGGCGTGAGCTCACCGACGCCGATATGCCCGAGTGTCTCGAGTGCCCCCAGATCCTGCGGGGAGACAAGTACTTGGACTACTGAACCCGCTTGGATCGCCAGCCGCGTGGCGCGAGGCGCGTTATCTCGCGGCGACCACGAGTCCACACGCCGGTGTCGGATCGCAGTCAGAATCTGTTTACGATTCTTGTCGCCCGAGTCCTGATCGGGGCTCTCCTGAACGACCGTGACCGGAACGTTGGCTCGCCTGAAGGCAAGCTCCAGATCCTCAACGCTCCCGCCTGGTCCCAGAGCGCTCGACCGTGCGAGCACGTCGGACGTGAACCACAGAGACACAACCTCGGTGTGTTCGCAGGACGAGGCCTGGGTTCCCTCATCGGTGACAGGACCTTCTACCGGTGGCGGGGTGCTTCCCACGCGGGTGAAGGTAGTGCCAACGGTGCAGCGGGCGCGACCGAAGGTCCCCGTGAGCTTGCGAGATCCGAGGAAGGCTAGCTGCTCAGCAATACCGAGGTCGAGCGTAAGAGGTGAAGCTGCGGATGTGGCATCGGCGCCGCGAAGTGCGCTCAGTAGCTGTTTCGACACGACAACCGAGGCGCGCAGCCTCAACCAGGCAGGCAGAGCACGCACCAGGAACAGCTGTCCATCTTTCGCTGCGCCCGTCTCCGAATTGATCGCCGTCGACTGCCGACCAATCAGCGAGGGCTTCCCGATCCAACCCGCGACGGGAGCACCGCTCGACTTAACGAATAGATAGCGGCCACGAGTGGGGATCGTGTGGTCTCCACATACCTGATCGTTGATTGGGATATGCCTGTTGAAGAGCGTGCAGGGTTGTATATCGTCTTGTTTGTCCTCGAGTTTGTCCTCGGGAACCTTCTCATTCTCCATAACAAAAGGAACGGGCAACCCGGCCAACGCCTCGTAAACCGGTAGCGCATCGCTGATACGCAGGTCGCCGCTGACGATAGCGGAGTTCACGAGGGCATTGCCCGGGTAGTTCTTGCGCAGCAGCCCGTGCAGCCACGGGACCAACACAGTTCCGCGCAGGAAGTCCAACGAACGGACCTCGTTCGAGAAAGGGACCTCGTAGGAAACAACAGGAGATTCAAGAACGATGTCGAGGGACGTTTCGTACCAGGTCGTGTGCTCGGATTCTGATTGCTGAGAATTGCGAATCTTGATGTCTTGGGGGCTGTCTTTCGGGAGATCCTTTGGCAGGGCTGGGATCTCCCGCAAGCTCTCCTGAACGCGCCCCCGCAGGTGATCTGCGACGGTCTTCACGTCTGCCGACGAATATGTGGGGCTGTCGTCGTTATCTCGGTTCGCCAGGATCCGTGTCAGCGCGTCGGCGGCTTTCTCATCCTGCAGGTCAGTCTTCGTGTAGTCCTTGTCGCTGACCGCCACCGTGCACTCGCCGTCGCCTCCGCTGCGGCCCGAGCCGATGCCTCGGACCATGAGGCCCGCAACCCCCAGGAGGAAGTGTGCCGCCTCAATAGTCTGTTGAAGGGAGCGCTCATCCTCGGCCTCGTCGATGAGGGTGAACGTGCCCGTGAGGATGCCGGCCGCCGCGCGCTCCGTGAAGCGTAGGAACTGGGGGCGCGCCGTCCCCGTGGTCAGGTCGATGGACAGGGACACTGTGTCGTGGACCGGGATCGACGAGGCCGGGGTCGCGTCCGAGAAGAGAACGTGACGCGGGTGGGGGATGGAGCCCGGCTCGCTGTTGGGGTCCTGGCCGAAGAGCCACAGGGCGAAGTTGGTCCACTTCCCGTCCTTTTGCCCGTCGAGCGCCTTTGCTGCCAGCATTGCCTGCTCGCGCAGAATACCCGTGATGACCGTGCCGCGCACGACCGGGTCGTCGCCGCAACGCTCGATTGTTGAGTGTGTGCGTCCCGCGTGGCCCACGCCCGTGGATACGCCCCAGTCGGACGTGAACACGATGGTTACGTGGCCGCTCGCGGTAGGAGAAGTGGTAGGTGAATTGGTGGTCACTTGGCACCTCCTTCGGTGGGATTGTCTGCTGCTTCCTCCGGGTCGGCACCGTCTGCGTCGCTGTTAATCCGTGAAGCGAGGTAGCCGTCGGGCAAATTCCCGAACAGGTCGATGAGGTCCAGGAGCCACTTGATCTGCTCGAGGGCCTCGGCGATCCCGTCTGAGCTCGACGCTTGAGGCGGGAGAAGCTTCAACTGTTTGGCAAGGAGCCCAGCACTGGGTGCGTTCTGTAGCGCGTTGTCCCACTCGGTTGCGGCCTGATCATCCTTGCCTTCCGCGAGGAGTTTGACGATGCGGTTCGCGCGGGCGCGCGGGAAAGGATCGCCGGTGATCTGCGTGGGGTCGTCCGGTTTCTTGCCGTCGAAGGCTGCGACCGCTTGAAGGATGCGCGCCCAGGAGGACAAAGGCTGCGGAGCTGCGGCGGGTGTTTCCTCGGACGAGGTTGTGGTTGCGTCCCCGATGCGCTGCGGCGCGTAGTGGCCGATCAGGAAGGGACGCTGCGTGCGACCCTTGTACTCGTCCAGCGTGTCCTCCGGGTCGAGGACCGTCGCGTCGCGCAGAACATGGAAGTCGATCGTCGAACAGGGGACTTCACGCTTCTTCTTGCCGAGCTTCTTCCCGCGCGACACCAGGCCCTCCGCCAGGTCGTAGGCAATGTGGAACGGGAAGTTACGGCCCACGATGGCCACGCCCGCCGAGGCCGTGAGCGGGCCCTTCTTCGGTGCACCAGCGAGCGTGGCGAGAACAGAGAGCAGACCATCCTTCTCCGTTAGGTCCTCGTAGTGGCGGATGTAGGCTTCCGCGAAGGGGATGGCGTAGCGTCCGTCTGTGTAGACCGTGACGTCATCGCCGCCGACCAGCACGGGAACGACGGGAACGAGATCAATATCGTCATCGTTGGCGAGGTATTCAACGTCGGCCCACGAGCGCGCAATCGCCTCTTTGACGATATCGTCGAGGCGGTAGTTCACTTCCATGATGAACCATTGGAAACGAGGGGGCTTCCTGCTGTACGAGCGGAAAAGAGGGAGCTTCCCGCTGTACGAGCGGAAACGAGGGGGCATCTTGCCGCACGGGTTTAACATTCTCAGGTACGGCGGTTTGGTGAGCTTATCGATCGTGTTGTTCGTCTTCTTGAATGCCTCGCCGAGGTCACGCATGATTGCGCCCACTCCGTTGCCGTCGATGTGGATGACCCCGACAGAGGAAAGGCTGGTGAGCGTGTCCTGAGAGTTAGCTGCTTGAGGTAGGTCTTGGAATGCTCCTTCAAGCTGGAACGGGTCTTCGTTAAGCCTCTCTATTTCTTCCGGCCACGTCTCAGGATCATCAGGCGACCAACGTGATACAACCTCCTGGAGCTGAAGTCGTCGAGCTGACCGTGACCACGCGCGCTTGACGCGCGAGGGGAGAGACAAGGAGTCCTGCGCGTCTTGGTCTGTCTGTGTAGGTGGCGAAAAATTGGTGTCGTCGTCGGTGAGAAGGGGAACATTGAGTGTTTTCCTTGCGTAGCTGCGCATCTCCCTGCAATCGTCTTCGGAGAGTTTTGGTGATGCGGGTAAAGCGGACTCTGATCCTCGTTCAAGGAACGGGAACTGTGGGAAGCGCGCCGCCGCCGGACGGCGGTTCAGCGAGTACTCCAAAAAGACATGATCAAGCTCTTGCAGGTCGTCCGCATCTACCTTACTGGATGACGCTTTGACGAAGACTCCCGTGACGTCGAGGCCTGGGGCATCGGTGAGAGCTCGGAGAGTGACCCTCCTAATCAGATCCTTGGCCTTCGCCTTGGGCTCGTCTCCGTGTCCAGTGAATCTGACGATCACCTTGCCGGAGGAGTTGGAGACCCAGAAAGAGGTTGGAAGATCATCTGTATCGAGGATCTCTTTCGCTTCTTCCTTGACCCAATGGGACAGCAGTGTGATCTCAAAGGAAGCGCCGATCTGTTCGCGCAAGCGAGGCGACGAAAAGATGAACGGCTGATTGCTGTTCGTCTGCAGCATGACGAGGTAACTTGACATGGTTGGTTCCTCCCTACCCATCATTTCGTGGGGGAAGTGTTGTCAGGAGTGAATGAATGTCGCTGACGATTCGACCGGGAGTGTTTACTAATGTAGTAAAGCTGCGTTGATCAAAAAGTGACTTGGCATTGTAATCTAGCAAGCCGTCGGTGAATACGATTAGTGCCTGCGAGTCAACTAACCCCCCATTCGTTATTGTCTCAATTTGTTGATGAGCGGTTTTGAGCCATTCCGTATAGTCTGAAGTGCGTATCTTTGGTTTGTTTGACGATTTGGGGAAGTCAGGATTATCTTTCTCAGCTTTTTCGTATTCCTTTCTGATGCATAGGATTACGATGTCTGCGTCGGTAAGTAAGATGTGTGGATTGTCGTAGTTCTGTGCCTTGATAAGATTTGAGGTGCTCAAGTCTTTCTTAATTCTTAGGATCTGTTCTTCGTCTCCCTGGAAGTAGATTGTTCGCTTTGCTAGCCCATACCCTGTGCGTTCAAGGTATGTGTCGAGAAATGGTTTGGCAATCGCACTCCCTGCCCAAATCACGGCGAGACCTCCAGATATTGCGGCAATGGCAGGAAAGATGAGTTTTTCGCAGAAATCTCTCCACCAGTTGACGGGAATCGTTGCATAGAAAACGTAGAAGAATATTGTTGCCGTGATGATGATGCATGCAGATGTAATCGCTACGCAGTGAGGAGAGTTTTTGACTTTATCTAGCAAAGTAAACACCTTCTTATGCGGCCACAGCGTCTATGACGCCCATGCCGTAGCTCGTGTGTGAGCCGACGTTCGTGTATGCGGACAGCGCCATGAGGCGCGAGAAAATGCGGGTCGCTTCGGCGCCTTCGACGCCGCTGATGCGAAGGTGGCCCTCGTGGGCCGGAATCCTGCGGGAGGACAAACGCCCCTGGCCTGCGTCGCGAGGCATCCCCAGGGTGACCATCGAGCTGCGCGTAAAATCCTGCGTCGCTAACACGCTCGCCATCTCATGCCGGTCGATCCGCGGGGGAGCGAGCCGCCGATTCCAGGCCCACCACCGCTGCTGCAGGCTCGTCGCGATCGTTGCGGGATTGAGCCCCGGAACGTGCTGCCCCCTGCGGGAGAAGGTCGTCGGTGTCACCAGGCGCACCTCCCACGCGGTGTCCTCGTCGCGCCCGGCCAGGTCCTCCCACGACTCGTGCGCGACAATCTGCCCGTCGATCGCGATGAGCGTCGCGTCCTCGTCGGTCCCCGCGCCGATGCGCATCACCCCACCCCACGACAGCCAAGCGTCCAGCGTATCGATCAGGCGATCATCCAGGAAGCGCACCTCAACGCCGAACATCGACTCCGACTGGCTCAGCTCCCCGAGCGAATACGGCTTCACGCCGCCCGAACCGTGGACCGGCCGGTGTGCCAACGTCGGAGACTGGGCGGCCCGAGCCGGGCTGACGCCCGGTGGCAGGTCGAGCACGGAGGATAGTGCGGCGTGGAGCCGCCGCGGCGTCGCAGGCACCCCCTCCGGAGCGTCGAAGCGCACGTAAACGGACGCGGGCATCTATGCCTCCCATCACTCGTGTGTGACTGTCATCTCTGACAGTATCACAGTGTGGAGGTATGCGTCTCGCGTAACTGTCAATAAGTGTGTCAAGCTCGCGAATGGTTCACAATCGCTCTCTATCAAGGGTGGTGGGACGATTCTTCGCGGCGCATGCTTCGGGTTCTGAACAACTGTCTAGCTCTCACCGTCCCTACATTCCGGTGCCTGTGCGCCCCTCATCCTCTTCATGCCTTGCTACTCAGTCTTGCCTTATCTCGTAGCGTCGTAAAGGTCAAGAGTTCTTAAAATGTGAAACCCCTCTGGCGTGTTTGTCAGTAACCTTGAAACGATGGTGAGACGGCGCGTCGTCTGGACCGTCCCAGAGGCCGCGTCCCTGTCAATACAGAAACGAGGATTGATAATGCATCAACGCTCATGGAAGACCCTCATCGCGGGAGGAGCGGCGCTCGCCGTCGGCGTCACGCTCACCGCGTTCGGGGCACCCACCCACGCCGAAGGTGTACCGGGAATCACCTCTGAGGCTCGCGCCCAGGACGAGGTCATGAACTACGCGGTCAACCTGACCGCCGACGCCTCCCGCTACGATTTCAACGCGGCCGTCTCCAAGGCCTCGGAAAGCGGCGTGGTCCTGGCTCAGTACCCTGAATTCAACACCTTCTTCGTGCAGTCGGTGAAGGCTTCCTTCGCGCCGACGCTCGGCAAGAGCCTCGTCGACGCCGGCATCTCCTACCAGTCGATCGGCCCCACCCGCTACAAGACGGTCACCGGTTCCGAGGTGCGCACCGAGCAGCCGCAGACCACCGCGTCCGAGGCCAACGCCGTCGCTGACGCCGCGGGCACCCGCTCGACCGGCCTGTCTGCCGACTCTCAGCTCAACGACTTCACCCCCGACGAGGGCGACGCCAACGCCTGGGGCTTGGCCGCCGTCGGCGCGCTCGACGCCCAGCAGGTCGACGTCCCCCTCGAGAAGGTCACCGTCGGCGTCATGGACACCGGCATCGATCCCGACCACAAGGACCTCAAGGAACACCTCGACGCCTCGCGTTCCGTGGGCTGCCAGATCAACGGCATTCCCAGCCAGAACCCCGCGGACTGGAAGGATGACCACTACCACGGCACGCACGTCGCCGGCACCATCGCCGCCGCGCACAACGCCTACGGTGTGGACGGTGTCGCCCCCAGCGCCACGATCGTCGCGATCAAGACCTCGAACGAGGCCGGCTCCTTCTACCCCGAGTACGTGGCCTGCGGCTTCGACTGGGCTGCCGAGCACGACATCGACGTGACGAACTCCAGCTACTACATGGACCCCTACGCCTTCTGGATGCCGAACGAGGCCTCCCAGGCTGCGGGCCTCGAGGCTGCCTCGCGCGCGATCCGCTACGCGAAGAACCACGGCGTCGTCAACATCGCCGCCGAAGGCAACTCGAACGACGACCACGACAACCCGACGATCGACAAGGATTCCCCGAACGACGTTGAGGGCGCGGCCGTCGAGCGCAACGTGGCCGGCGGCGTGGACGTGCCCGCCATGGTCAACGACTCGGTCCTGTCCGTTTCCGCCCTGAAGCTGCCCACCGGCACCGACCCGGCCACCGCCAAGCTCGAGCGCGCCGGCTTCTCCAACTACGGCAAGAACTCCGTGGACGTGGCCGCTCCCGGCCAGCGCATCTGGTCCACGCTGCCGACCTGGAAGAAGGACCCGCCGTTCGGTTACCTGTCCGGTACCTCAATGGCCTCCCCGCACGCCGCGGGCGTCGCCGCGCTGATCAAGCAGATCCACCCGGACTACACCGCCGATCAGACGATCGACCTGCTCAAGAAGCAGGCGGGCTACACCTACGACCGCCTCGCCGTGCCCGAGGATGGTAAGGAATACCGCGGCGCTGGCCTCGTCAATGCTCTGGCCGCCGTCCTCAAGGACCAGCCGCAGCCCGTCCTCGGCAGCCTCGAGTACTCCCACGACGGCGCCACCGACTGGCGTCCGCTGGCCGACGCTCACGTCTCGGGCACGGTTTACGTGCGCACCACGGTCTCCGGCCCCGTGACCGCGGCGTCCCTCCAGGTCGCCGACAAGGAGCCCGTGACCGGCACCGGCACCGGCGCCTTCACGGGTAACGAGGTCACGCTTGTGGCCGGCCCCTACGCCGCTGCCGACCTGGTCGGCGACGGCCCGCACGTCGACGTCACTGTTTCCGCTGAGGGTCGCAACAAGGACTCGCGCGCCGATGACGACGTCAAGGATACGATCCACTTCCACGTGGATGAGTCCCTGCACGACGGCGGCGCCTGGACCAACAGCACCGACGGCTGGAAGTACTGCTACGCCGACGGCTACTGCGCCCGCAGCAAGTACGTCACCATCGACGGCGATACCTACTACTTCAACGGCGACGCCGTGATGGCGACCGGCTGGGTCACCTTCGACGGCGCGTGGCACTGGATGACCCCGTCGGGCCGCATGGCCAAGGGCTGGACCAAGGTCGGCGACGCCTGGTACTACCTCGATCCCGCCACCGGCGCGATGGCCACCGGCTGGGTTAACGACGGCGGCACCTGGTACTACCTGAACGCTTCGGGCGCGATGGCGACCGGCTGGGCCAACGTTGACGGCTCGTGGTACTACCTGAACGCCTCTGGCGCGATGGCCACCGGCTGGACCGCCGTGAACGGCAAGTGGTACTACCTGACCGGCAGCGGCGCGATGGCGATCGGCTGGGTCAACGACGGCGGTACCTGGTACTATCTCGACGCCTCCGGACGCATGGTGACCGGCTGGGTCACCATCGACGGTAAGCGCTACCACTTCGCGCCCTCCGGCGCGTGGATCGGCTGAGCCAGAAGGGGACGAGGCCTGGGCTTGGATGCGTCGGCCTCGAACCCCGCGCTGAGCGCCTGATGCCGAGCGCACCCGGTGCCCAGAGCATCTAAGTACAACAGGGGCGGGTCCGAACGTATCGTTCGGACCCGCCCCGTTTGTTCCCTCACGCGTCCAGGGAGGGA
This sequence comes from uncultured Actinomyces sp., assembly GCA_938040725.1. Lineage (GTDB taxonomy): Bacteria > Actinomycetota > Actinomycetes > Actinomycetales > Actinomycetaceae > Pauljensenia. The sequence goes on from CALHZX010000028.1 coordinate 22,230, forward strand.
TCCGGGCGCGCCCCCAACGGTCCCCTGGGGCGCGATAGGCTCTCAGCCCAGGGAGTCGAAGAGGACCTGCAGGCCCTCGCCCATGGTCGGGTGCGCGATCGGCAGGAATCGCAGCTGCTCGTAGGTCAGACCGCCGGTCATGGCGACGTGCACGGCCGTGATGACCTCGGAGACGTTCGGGCCAATCAGCGTGGCGCCCAGGATCTGGTGCGTGTTCGCATCCACGACGGCCTTCCAGAAGCCCTCGCCCGCGTAGCGCATCGTCTTGGCGCGCGGAATCGCGGCCGTGGGAACCTTGGCGATACGCACGTCCAGGCCGGCCTCGCGCGCCTCGCCCTCGGACAGGCCGATGCGGGCCAGCTCGGGGGTGGCAAACACAGCGTAGGGGATCGTGCGGCCCTTCGTGGTGGTCGTCGCATCGTCCAGGGACGCGCCGGTCAGCTGCGCGCGGATGATGCGGAAGTCCGACCAGGACGCGTGCGTGAACATGGGGGTGCCCGCGCAGTCGCCGGCCGCCCACACGCCCTGCGCGGAGGTGCGCAGGTGGTCATCGACCGCGATGAAACCGCGATCGGTGAGCTCAACCCCGGCCTCGTCCAGGCCGATACCGTCCGTGTTGGGCACGCGACCTGCGGCCACCAGGACTGCTTCGGCGGACACCGTCGAGCCGTTGGAGAGCGTCAGGGTCGTCGTGTTGCCCTCGCGCGAGGCCGACTCGGCGCGGCCCGGCACGATGCGCACGCCGGCGGCTTCCAGGCCAGCTTCGACGACGCGGGCGGCGTCCTCGTCCTCGCGAGGCAGCACGTGATCACCCGAGGAAATGAGGGTGACGTCCACTCCGAACGTCGCCATCATCGACGCGAACTCCACGCCAATGTAGCTGGCACCGATGATCGCCAGCGAGGAGGGGAGCTCCTCGAGGCGCAGGATCTCCTCGTTCGTCCACGCGCCGGACTCCCACAGGCCAGGGATCGCGGGACGCGCCGGGCGCGTGCCCAGGTTGATGAGGACGCGCTCACCGTGGATCGTGCGCTCGCCGCCGTCCTGAAGGGCGATCGTCACCGTGCGCTCACCCGTGAAACGAGCCTCGCCGCGAATGAAGTCCAGGCCGGGGGCCGCGAACATCTTCTCGTGCGCGCCGACCATCGCACCGACGATGCCCTCCTTGTGGGCGCGCAAGAGACCCAGGTCCACGCGAGCCCCCTCGGTGCCGACGATACCGAACGCCTCGTCCGAGCGGGCATCGCTCAGGCGACGAGCCGAGTTAACCAGCGACTTCGTCGGGATGCACGCGACGTTGATGCAGGTGCCGCCGACGAACTGGCGCTCCACCATAGCGACCTTCCAGCCCGCCTTCGCGCGCTCCATTGCGAGGGACTTTCCGGCCTTGCCGCCGCCGACGACCAGCAGGTCGACGGTCTCGATTGCGTTCGTGGACATGTTTCTCCTTGGGTAGTTCAGGGTTACCTATCTCAACGCACGGCGCGGGCTTCTATTCCGACAGGCGAGCAATCGGTAGGTGCGCATTATCACGTTGCAACGGCAAACTGACTCTCGTTTGGCGGGTGTAATGAAGCGAAGGGTCACATAGTGATCGTGCCGTTCGTTCAAACCCCCATCGGCATGCTTAGATAAGAGCTATGAGGGCTCTAGAAATTGGTGATTTCAAAGAGGATGTGGGGGCCGCACTCGCGCGCGCCTCATCCGGTGAAGTCGTCACGCTCACAGAGGAAGGCCAGCCCGTCGCCGAGCTGGGCCCCGTGCGCATGTCGACCTACGCGCAGCTGCGCGAACTTGGCCTCGAGCGTCCCGCCATGGCGGACCTTGACGCCTACCAGATGCCGTCCAAGAACCTGCCCGACGGGCGGGGAGTCGTCGGCAAACTCGACGGGTAGACGCCCGGCGCGGGGGAGTGCGAGCGCGCTACCCCCGGCGCTTGGCGCGGTTCGTCGGCTCCGCGTGCAGCGGGTCCTCGGGCCACGGGTGCTTCGGGTAGCGCCCGCGTAGTTGCGCGCGCACGTCCCGATACGGCCCCGCCCAAAACGACGTCAGGTCAGAAGTGACCGCCGCGGGGCGCCCCGCCGGATCCGTCAGATGCAGCACCAGAGGCACGCGCCCATCCACCAGACGGGGCGTGTCCGTCCACCCGAACGCCTGCTGGACGCGCAGGGTGAGCACAGGGTGCGCGCTGCTCCAATCGATCGGTCGGGTGCCGCCCGACGGGATCGGCATCTTCTCCGGCGCCAGCTCATCCAGGCGCGCGGCATCCGGCCACGGCAGCATCGAACGCAGCGCGTCAAGCATCGAGACCTTGGACAGGGGTCCGCCGTTCGCGAGGCGCTTCGCCCAGGGGAGGAGCCACTGATCCGCGGTGCGTGCCAGGGCCTCATCCGACACGTCGGGCCAGGGATCGCCCAGTACCTCGTGGAGGACGCGCATGCGTTCGCGCAGGGACGAGGCCTCCTTCCCCCAGCCCAGATCGCCCAGACCGTGGGCGGCCAGGTGCTCGGATACCAGCGCGGTTGCCTCCTCCTCGCTCAGGGACGAGGCCGGGGCGCTTGTGAGGGGGATAGCTCCCAGGGTGCGCGTGCGCGTGGCTTTCAGAGCTCCCCTGTCGATCGAGGCCTGCGTGCGGGTGGTGAGCAGAGCCGCGCCCGCCGCCAAGGCGTCTTCCTCCGACAGGGGGACAGCCGCGAGAATGCGCGCGTGGCGCGAGGCCGGAGCCCGGTCAATCGACGCCACGGCCAGCCACTCCTGACCCTCCAGAGGAGAGCCCTGCGGCAGCTCGGCACCCACGCCGCCCGCCAAGATGTAAGCCATCGACCCCGGGCGGCGACGTGCAATCCACTCCGGGTACGCCAGCGCGCACGTCAGCGCCAACTCATCCTCGCGGGTGCGCGCGTCCGCATCCTGGCGCGCAGGCGCCGGGGCAAGTGCGTCTAGTGCGGACGATGAGGAAGGCAGGCGGCGCGCCAAGCGCTCCAGGCGCGCCTGCGTCTCCTTCACCCGAGCCCCCTGCGCGTGCACGCCTCCTGCGCCGCTGGCGCCACCGCGACCCAGCCGACGCTCCCACGCACCCAGGTCAGCCCCCGGTGCGCGCACATCCTCCGACAGGAGGGCCACGAAACGTGCCGCCTTCGACGCCCCCAAGACCGCGCTCGACGCCAGGAGGGCCCTGCCCAAGGGCGGGTCCAACGGCAGCGACGCCAGCGTGCGGCCCGCAGCGGTGGCGGCCCCGGCCTCGTCGATGGCACCCAGGGAGGACAGACGCTGCCCGGCGGCCTCCCACGTGCCCGAGGGTGGAGCGTCGAGCAGGGCCAGTTCCTCCACCGGAGTGCCCCACGCCGCCACCTGCAGCCGCGCGTCCGTCAGGTCCTGCGTGGCGATGCCCGGTGCGGACTGCGCGGGCCTGCGCGCTACGTCCACCGCATCCATGACGCGCACGGCGACGCCGGGGCCGGTACGTGCGGCGCGGCCCGCGCGCTGCTCGAGGCGCGCGAGCGCAGCAGGGACCGTCACAAGTGATGAAAGGCCACGACCTGCGTCGAAGCGCGGCTCGCGCGCGAGCCCCGCGTCCACGACGACGGACACACCCGGGACCGTCAGCGAGGACTCCGCGATGGACGTGGAGAGGATGACGCGGCGACCGGAAGCGGGGGACAGGGCGCGGTCCTGCTCGGCGGCGCTCAGCTGGCCGTGCAGCGTCAGGACTGGGACGTCGCCTAGGTGCAGGTTGCTGCGCACGGTATCGATCTCGCCCACGCCCGGCAAGAACACGAGGACCGAACCATCGGTGGATACGACCGTGTCCTCGACCGTGCGCGCCACGTGCGCCAGGTACTCGCGGCGCACGCCCACCCGCTCGTTCCCGATCGCACCCACGGCCTCGACGCCGCGCGGCGGGGGAGCATAGCGCAGCTCCAGCGGAAAGATATCCCCCGGAATATCCACGAGCGCAGGCTCCTCGCCCGTCGAGGACCGCAGGAAATCAACCGTTCGCGAGGCCTCAAGCGTGGCCGACGTGAGCGCGATGAACAGGTCGTCGCGCAGCGCCGAACGGGCATCCAGCGCAAACGCCAGAGCCAGGTCCGTATCCAGGTCACGCTCGTGGAACTCATCCACGATCAGCGCCGACGTCCCCGGCAGCTCCGGATCGCGCTGCAGCCGACGCAGCGCCACACCCGGCGTCACCATCTCCACGCGCGTACGCTCGCTGACGCGCGAATCCCCGCGCACCGAATAGCCGACCTGACCGCCGACCTCCTCGCCGAGCAGGCGCGCGATCCGGCGGGCCGCAGCCCGCGCGGCCACCCTGCGCGGCTGAGTGACGAGCACCCGCCCCGCCGACGCGTCGGGGCTCGCCAGTGCCACCGCCACCGCGGGCGGCAACAGCGTCGTCTTACCCGTGCCCGGAGGCGCCGTGATCACCGCGCAGCCGCCCGGCCGCGTCGCCGCCGCAATGTCGCCCAGGGCGCGCGTGACCGGCAGCTGCGGCGGGGGTGAAACGAGTTCTTCGAGGGTGGGCATGGCTCAATAATCGAGGAGGGAGAGATACTGTGGGCGTGCTTTCATTGCGTAGAGCTGCCGTTTTTTCGCAGCATTTCAACGTCGTACCCTGCTTCTGCCTCTGCGACCCACGCATCAATCTGGTCCTCGCTGACAGCTTCTACGTGCACGGTCTGTTTGTTCATACACACAGGCTAATACGAAGGTAATGAGGGTGAGGAAGATGCGGTGGCAGAGTAGAATGGAAGCAGTATGACTACGGAGAACACAGCGCCGGCGCTCGCGGCGGCCACCCTCGCACACACCACGGGGCGTGTCACCATCCCCGCAGACATGGACCCGATCGTGGTCCTCGGCGTCGCAGACCAGGTTCTGCGCGCCCTCGAACGCGGCTTCCCGCACGTTCGTTTCCTCGTGACCGGGCGCGAAATCTCCCTGGCAGGCACCCAGGCCGATATCGACGTGGCCGCGGGCCTCCTCGAAGAACTCATCGGCATGGCCCGGCGCGGAACCGCCCTGGATGCTGCCGCCGTCGAGCAGGCCATCGGGCTGCTCGGACGTCTGACCTCGGGCGAAGCCCCCACGGAGGAAATCCTCTCCGCGCGCGGGCGCTCGATCCGCCCCAAGACGCCCGGCCAGAAGGCGTACACGGACGCTATTGACCGCGCGACCGTCGTCTTCGGTATCGGCCCCGCGGGCACGGGCAAGACCTACTTGGCGATGGCACAGGCAGTGCGCCGCCTCCTCTCCGGCGAGGTGCGCCGTATCGTGCTGACCCGCCCGGCCGTCGAGGCGGGGGAGAACCTCGGCTTCCTGCCCGGCTCCCTCACCGACAAGATCGACCCCTACCTGCGCCCCCTCTACGACGCCCTCGGCGACATGCTCGACCCCGAAGCCCTGCCCAAGCTCATGGCCGCCGGCACCATCGAAGTCGCACCCCTGGCCTACATGCGCGGACGCACCCTCAACGATTCCTTCATCATCCTGGACGAGGCCCAAAACACCACGGTCGGACAGATGAAGATGTTCCTCACGCGCCTCGGGTTTGGCTCCAAGGTCGTCGTCACCGGCGACGCCTCGCAGGTCGACCTGCCGGGCAGCCAGACCTCGGGCCTGTCCGTCGTCGAAAACATCCTCGGCGACATCGACGACATCGAGTTCTGTCACCTGACCAGCGCCGACGTCGTGCGCCACGAGCTGGTCGGCGCAATCATTGATGCCTACCAGCGTTTCGACGATCGAAATGCCGCGCGTCGCGCACGCACGCGCAGCCACAACACCGCACGCAGGGAGTACACGTCATGACCGAGGTCATCAACGAGACCGACTACGAGATTAACGAAGCCGAGTTTTCCGCGCTGGCCGACTACGTGCTCGACCAGATGCACGTCAGCTCCGACGCGGAAGTCAACATCATCTTCATCGAGCCTGAGCCGATGGAAGACCTGCACGTGCGCTGGCTGGACCTGCCCGGCCCCACCGACGTCATGAGCTTCCCCATGGACGAGCTGCGCCCCGGCACGGCGGATCACCCCACGCCTCCCGGCATGCTCGGTGACATCTGCATTTGCCCCAAGGTCGCCGCACGCCAGGCCGCCGAGTCCGGCCACAGCGCCGCCGAGGAGATGCTCCTCCTGGCCACGCACGGCATGCTGCATCTCCTGGGCTACGATCACGCGACCGACGCCGAGCGCGAGGTCATGTTCGCGCTCCAGCGCAAGCTCCTGCTGACCTTCCTGGCTACCCGATGATCCTTCCCCTTCAAGCGTCCTCGGCCTCGTCGGCCCTGAACGTTCCCTCCGTCGCGCTCCTGATCCTCGCGATCATCGCCCTGGCCTCGGCGTCGTTCGCGCAGAGCGTCGAGCAGGCCGTCCAGCGCCTGACCCTGGCCGGCGTCGAGGACCTCATCGAGGAAGAGCGACGCAACGCGCGCGTCCTCTACGGCCTCGTGGATCGCCGTCGGCGCACCCTGCTGTCGCTGCGCGCTTTCCGTACGTTCTGGCAGGTCGTCTACGCGGTCATGGGCACGATCGTCCTGGTCGGCACGAATCTGCCGTGGTGGGCCGTCGCCCTCATCGCCGTCAGCGTGATCGCAGTCATCCAGCTGGTCTTCGTTTCCTTCCTGCCCGCCCAGTGGGGCGCGCGCAACCCCGAAGGTATCGCGCTGGTTGGCACGCGATTGGCTGACCGTCTCGCGCGCCTGAGTCACGTCGCGGACCCGCTGCTGACCCGCGTGCGCTCCTCTCGCCCTGCGCCAGAACCCACCGAGGCCCAGGCACGCGCCGAGCTCATCTCTGACCTGCGTGAAATCGTCGACGAGGTCGGCGAACCCGAGAGCTTCGAGGAAGAGGACCGCGACATGGTCCGTTCCGTCCTCGACCTGGGGCACACGCTCGTGCGCGAGGTCATGGTGCCGCGCACCGACATGGTGACCATCGACGCCGACACGCCTGCCCCCTCCGCGCTGCGCCTCTTCGTGCGCTCCGGATTCTCGCGCGTGCCCGTCGTCGGCGACGACGTGGACGACATCCGCGGCATCCTGTTCTTCAAGGACCTCGTCTCGCGCTGGGAGGCCACGGGCGGCCAGCTCGACATGCGCGCCGAGCAGATGATGCGCCCCGCCGAATACGCCGTCGAAATGAAGCCCGCGGACGACATGCTGCGCCAGATGCAGGCCGAGCGCTTCCACATGGCGATCGTCATCGACGAGTACGGCGGCGTCGCCGGCCTGGTCACGCTCGAGGACATCCTCGAGGAGGTCGTCGGCGAGCTGACCGACGAGCACGACCGCCACGCCATCGAACCCGAAGAAGTCGAGCCGGGCGTCTGGCGCGTACCCGCGCGTTATCCGATCTCCGAACTGGGCGAGCTCCTCGACCGCGAGATCGAGGACGAGGACGTCGACTCCGTCGGCGGTCTGCTCGCCAAGGCCATCGGCAAGGTCCCACTACCCGGCGCGACCGGCACCCTCGCCGGCGTCATGATGACCGCCGAAGAGGCGCGCGGACGTCGCCGCCAGGTTTTCACGATCCTGTGCCGCCTCGACCCCGACGCGCAGCCCCTGACCCCCGACCACAACCCCGCCGACGACAAGGACAACTGACATGCGATTCCCCTCCGACGACGAACTCATGGCCGGCCCCAACGCCTTCGGGGACGCGCGCATTGAGGTCGAACCCGACGCGGCCGACCCGGAAGCCGACGCTCGCGCGCAGATCGACGCCGGCCTCGGCGAGGCCTCGGACGAGGCCGGGGCGCAGCCCGGCGACGCGGATGGTTCTGAGGACGACGATTCCGAGGAACCCGAGGCCGACGAGGACTACGACGATGAGGACCTCGAGGGCCTTCAGGACGAGGAGGACGCCGACCTCGACGCCTTCGAGGTGCTGACCTCGCTCGCATCCCTGCGCGAGGACGCGGCTGCGACCATCGAAGTCCCGGACTTCCCCGAGGACTTCCGCGCGGGCTTCGTGTCGATCGTCGGGCGCCCCAACGTCGGCAAGTCGACCCTGACGAACGCGCTGGTCGGGCGCAAGATCGCGATCACGTCCGGCCGTCCTGAGACGACGCGTCACAACATCCGCGGCATCGTGCACGGGGAGGGCTACCAGCTGGTGCTCGTGGACACACCCGGATACCACCGCCCGCGCACGCTGCTGGGCAAGCGACTCAACGACATGGTGCGTGAGGCCCTCTCCGAGGTCGACGTCGTGCTCTTCTGCCTGCCTGCCGACCAGCGCATCGGCCCCGGCGACCAGTTCATCGCCCGCGAGCTGCGCGGCATCAAACGCCCGATCATCGCGGTGGCGACCAAGTGCGACGCCGTGCCGCGCGAGCGTGTCATGAAGCACCTGCTGTCCATCGAGAAGCTGGGGGAGTGGGCCGCCATCGTCCCCGTTTCCTCCGTGGAGGGCAAGGGCATCGACCACCTGCGTGAGGTGCTCGCGCAGACTGTGCCACTGTCGCCGCCACTGTACCCGTCAGGTGACGTCACCGACGAATCGCGCGACACCCTCATCGCCGAATTCATCCGCGAGGCCGCCCTGGAGGGCGTGCGCGACGAGCTGCCTCACTCCCTGGCCGTCCAGGTCGAGGAGATCATCGAGAGGCCGCGCCGTGAGGGCGACGACCGCCCGCCGATGCTTGACATTCACGTGAACGTCTACGTCGAGCGCGACTCCCAGAAGGCCATCATCATCGGCCGCAAGGGAAGCCGCCTCAAGCAGATCGGCACCCAGGCCCGCGCCCGCATCGAGGAGCTGCTGGGCCGGCGCGTCTACCTCGACTTGCACGTGCGCACCGCGAAGGACTGGCAGTCCGACCCGAAGATGCTGGGGCGGTTGGGCTTCTGACATGCCCAGCGTCATCCGCGTGCGCGGCGCCCGCGTCCACAACCTGAAAAACGTGGACGTCGACGTTCCTCTGAACACGTTCGTCGCAGTCGCGGGCGTGTCCGGGTCGGGCAAGTCCTCCCTGGCCCTGGGCACGCTCTACGCGGAGGGATCGCGGCGTTACCTGGAGTCCCTGGCGACCTACACGCGTCGGCGCATCTCCCAGGCTGCCAAGGCCTCGGTCGACGAGGTTGCGCACGTGCCCGCCGCGCTCGCGCTGCGCCAGCGCCCTGGTGTACCCGACGTGCGCTCCACCTTTGGTACTGCGACGGAGCTTCTCAACCACCTGCGCCTCCTGTTTTCGCGCGCGGGTTCCTACCTGTGCCCCAACGGGCACCGCGTCCCGCCCTCGCGCAACGTGGCCCTAGAAGTGCCTCTCACGTGCCCGCAGTGTGCGGACTCCTTCTACGGCCTCGGCGCCGAGGAGATGGCCTTCAACTCGGGCGGCGCGTGTCCGGTGTGCGAGGGGACGGGCGTCCAGCGCGTCGTCAACCGAGCGTCCCTCGTACCCGATGAATCCCTCACTATTGACGAGGGCGCGGTTTCCCCATGGGGGTCCCTCATGTGGAAGCTCATGAAGGACGTCGCCCGCGAAATGGGCGTGCGCACGAACGTGCCCTTCCGGGACCTGAGTGATGCGGAGAAGACGATCGTTTACGAGGGGCCCGCTGAGAAACGTCACATCGTCGTCGCCACCAAGACCGGTGGCGCGGAGCTGGACTTCACCTACTTCAATGCGGTCGCCACAGTCGAAAACGCCTTGTCGAAGGCGAAAGACGAGAAGGCCCTCGCCCGCGTGGAAAAATACCTCATCACCCGCACATGCCCCGCGTGCGACGGCACGCGCCTGGGGGAACGTGTACGCTCCACGCTCATCGACGGCATCGACCTGGGCGAGGCCTCTCGCCTGACCCTCACGGAGCTGCGCGAGTGGGTGTGCCGCGTCCCCGGCCTCGTTCCGGATGAGGTCGCACCCATGGCTCGCGTCATCGTCGATGAGATGGCCGAGCCGATGGATCGCCTCGTGCAGCTCGGCCTGTCCTATCTGTCCCTTGACCGCGCGTCCTCGACGTTGTCCAACGGCGAGCGCCAGCGCGTGCAGCTCGCCCGAGCCGTACGTAACCGGACGACCGGGGTCCTCTACGTGCTGGACGAGCCGACAATCGGCCTGCACCCCTCCAACGTCGACGGTGTCCTATCGATCATCCGTCAGCTCATCGCCGACGGAAACTCCGTTGTCGTCGTCGACCACGACACGCGGGTCCTGGGGGCCGCCGGCCACCTCATCGAGATCGGACCCGGAGCGGGAGCGGACGGTGGTCGCGTCATCTTCCAGGGCCCCATCAACGAGGCCTCCCACGCCCCCGCGTCCCGCATCGGCCCGTACATGGCTGGGGTGCATCGGGTTGAGCGTGCAGCGGGGGAGTCGGATCATGGCGCGGACGTCGACGGGCGCGGAGCGATTCACCTAGACACGTCGCAGATACACACGGTGCGGCCCCTGAGTGTGGACATTCCCATCGGCTCGCTGACGGCCGTCACGGGCGTCAGTGGGTCGGGTAAGACGACACTCGTCCTTGAGTCGCTAGTTCCCGCGCTGCGTGCGCGCTTGGCGGGCGAGTCGCTGCCCGCGCACGTGCGCGACGTGGATGCTGGCGGTCTGTCGCGGGTCAACCTCATTGATGCGACGCCGATCGGAGTGAACGTGCGCTCGACCGTGGCCACGTACTCCGGTGTCCTGGATGAGCTGCGCCGGGCGTTTGCGCGTACCGAGGAGGCGCAGGCGGCCGGGTTGAAGCCCGGTGCCTTCTCGTACAACACGGGTTCGCTTCGATGCCCCACGTGCGACGGGACCGGGCAGATCACGCTGGATGTGCAATTTTTGCCCGACGTGGACATTGAGTGCACAGATTGCCGGGGGAGCCGCTACGGCGCGCAGGCGTCGCAGATCCGCCGCGATGGGTTGAGCCTGCCCGACATCATGGCGATGAGCGTGGACGAGGCAAGGGCGGCCGTGCGTGGGCTAAAGAAAGCGGGCGCCCTCCTCGAGACCCTGGCCGACCTCGGCCTGGGATACCTGACGCTGGGGGAGGCCACTCCCGCCCTGTCCGGCGGCGAGGCGCAGAGACTCAAGTTGGCCTCGGAGATGGGACGGCGCCAAGACGGGACGCTGTTCGTCTTCGACGAGCCGACCATCGGCCTGCATCCGGACGACGTGCAGGTCCTCCTCGATGTGCTCCAGCACCTCATCGAGCGGGGAGCGAGCGTCCTCGTCATCGAGCACGACCTGGACCTGATCCGTTGCGCCGACTGGGTCATCGATATGGGACCGGGCGGCGGCATGGAGGGCGGCCGCATCGTCGCACAGGGGACGCCGACCGATATTGCAGCCAACGAGG
>CALHZX010000029.1 GCA_938040725.1 uncultured Actinomyces sp.
GGAAGCAGGCGGGGTACTTCATGGTGATCGCGGCACCCATGTTGCCGTCGACCCATTCCATGGTTCCGCCTTCTTCGACGATGGCACGCTGGGTCACCAGGTTCAGGACGTTCGTCGACCAGTTCTGAATCGTCGTGTAACGCACGCGCGCGTCCTTCTTCACGAAGATCTCGATGACACCGGAGTGCAGCGAGTTCTCATCGTAAATCGGGGCGGTGCAGCCCTCCACGTAGTGCACGTAGGAGCCCTCGTCGGCAATGATGAGCGTCCGCTCGAACTGCCCCATCGCCGAGGTATTAATGCGGAAGTACGCCTGCAACGGAATGGTCACGTGCACGCCCTTGGGAACGTACACGAACGAGCCACCGGACCAGGCGGCCGTGTTCAGCGCGGAGAACTTATTGTCGCCCGCGGGCACACACTTGCCGAAGTACTCCTCAAAGATCTCTGGGTGTTCGCGCAGACCCGTGTCCGTGTCGGTAAAGATGACACCCTGGCGCTCCAGGTCCTCCTGGATCTGCTGGTAGACGACCTCGGACTCATACTGGGCGGCGACGCCGGAGACCAGGCGGGCCTTCTCCGCCTCCGGAATACCGAGGCGATCATAGGTGTCACGGATTTCTTCGGGGAGATCTTCCCAGTCGTTGACCTGCCGATCAGTGGGGCGCACGTAGTACTTGAACGCATCAAAATCCACGTGGGACAGGTCGGGACCCCACGCAGGCATCGGCTTGCGCTCAAAAAGCTCAAGCGCCTTGAGACGACGTTCGCGCATCCACTGCGGCTCGTCCTTCACGTCCGAGATAAAGCGGACAATTTCTTCGTTAATGCCGGTGGGGACGTCCTTGGAGTAGTCGTCGGAGTCGTGCCAACCGTACTCATAACCGCCGATCGACTCGATGATCTCGTCATCGGTCATACGACGGTCCTCAGCGCCCGAGGCGGGTGCCTGCGTCATTGTTGTATCAACCTCTCGTTCTTAACTGTGTGCTACTTACGTCGCACATTCCGCGCTCCGGGGCGAATCACGGGCATACCCACGGGAATGTGGGTCGTGCACACGTGTCCACCACCGGCGAGCGTGGAAAGTCTTTGCACATGGACGTCGAGGAGCTTGCCAAAAGCGATTGTCTCGGCGTCACACAACTGCGGGAAGTCGCCCGCAACGTTTTGGATGGGGCAATGGCCCTGGCAGAGCTGGACGGCAAGCGTTCCTCCGCCAATATCGCGCACGGTCGCGGCATAGCCGTCTTGCGTCAAGGCGTCAGCGAGGGCCTGCGCACGCACGCGAGGATCCTTCCCTGCATCGCGCACGATCGGGGCGTATCGCCGTTCGATCTCACGTGAACGTGCCGCAGCGAACGATTCGACGGCTTCCTCTCCCCCGAGCTGCCCAAGATATCCCAGCGCTTTGGTAGCAAGGTCTGAGTAACCGTCAGCCAGGTGGACGTGAGCGCGTTCCGTTGCGACGTAATGCCGGGCGGGACGTCCCCGTCCTCGCTTGGACGGTGCACCTGGCTCGTGTTCCGCGATCTCTTTGGATTCGAGCAACAACGTGATGTGGCGCCGAACGGCAGCGGTTGTCAGCCCTAAGACCTTCGCAATTGACGAGGCCGTGACCGGCCCCTTTTCGACGATGAGATCGAGCACCTGCTGTCGGGTTGTGGCGTCTGATTCTTCTGCCACCTGTCCTCCGCTCCGACGCTTCACGCGTGCGTCTCCGTGTGCTTTTCTCTGGAAACGAGTGTACGCCAATTTAGATAAATCGGCGTTGCGAAAAGCGGATCGGAGTGTCGGACAGCCCACAAGTCGAGGGACTTAGGGCCCAAGGCTAGTTAGCTACCGCATCCACGGAGCGTCGGCGGCCCTCAAGCCCTCCCAATTGCGACCGCGAGCTGCATGCGCCGCGAGGATACCGATGACAGCAGAAGGGCTATGCAGTCGGCCCGAGAGCACCATGTCGAGAGCCTGGTCCAGCGGGACCCACGCATACTGCATCGTCGCCTCCTCATCCTCACGTTCGAAGACCATTCCGGTCGCCTCGAGATCTCGAGCGAGGAAAACACGCAGGGGCTCATTCGTGCCACCGGGCGACGTCAAGAAATCGACGAGGACCTCCCACCGGTCAGCCTTCATGTCGGTCTCTTCCGCGAGCTCACGCTCGGCGGCAATCAGCGGATCTTCGCCAGGAATATCGAGAAGGCCAGCGGGAATCTCCCACAGATTGGCCTGCACCGGATGACGGTACTGACGTTCCATGAGGATCTCCTCAGCCCCCGCCTCGCCGCGCATCGCCACGACGGCCACGGCCCCCGGATGACGGGTGTACTGACGCACCACCGGGTTCTGCCCCTTCACGACGACGACATGATCTTCGACCATGTCGACGATACGGCCGCTCCACACGACATCGCTCGCAGTGACTTCGTGAGGGCTCGGCTGATCCGCGATCGCCCGGACCTGGTCGCTCGACAGAAAATGCATGTCGTCTCTCATTCCTTTTCGTCTAAGCGCGAAGAGTAACGTCCCACGTGACGCTTCAACGCAGCTTCAATCAGTCCCGCGAACAGCGGGTGCGGGCGCGTCGGACGACTCTTAAACTCCGGATGCGCCTGCGTTGCAACATAGTAGGGGTGCGCAGCCGAATCAAGCTCGACGAACTCAACAAGCGAACCATCCGGAGAGGTGCCGGAAATCTTCAGGCCCGCCGCTTCGAGGCGGTCACGGTAGGCATTGTTGACCTCGTAACGGTGACGGTGCCTCTCGCTCACGTCCGTCGTACCGTACACGGTGGCGACAATCGAATTCGGGACGAGGTGTGCGGGGTATGCGCCGAGACGCATCGTGCCACCCATATCGCCACCCCCATCGACGAATTCGTGCTGGTCAGCCATCGTGTGGATGACGGGTTCGGTCGTATCGGGGTCCATCTCAGTCGACGAAGCTCCCGGGATACCAGCGAGGTGACGCGCAGCCTCGATCACCATGCACTGCAGTCCCAGGCACAGGCCCAGGGTCGGGATACGATGCTCGCGTGCCCAGCGCAGCGCACCGAGCTTGCCTTCAATGCCACGAATACCGAATCCACCGGGAACGACGATTGCATCCACACCAGCGAGCTCACGGGCAGCACCTTCTGGCGTCTCGCACGTATCCGATGCGACCCAACGGATATCGACCCGCGCGTTGTTCGCGAAGCCGCCATGCTTGATGGCCTCAGACACCGACAGGTAGGCGTCGTGCAGGTCAATGTACTTACCGACGAGGGCGACCTCGAGCCGGTGCTTGGGGGAATGAACGCGCTCGAGCAGTTCCTTCCATTCCTTCCAGTCCACGTCGCGGAAGGACAGCCCGAGTCGCTGGACAAGGTAGGCGTCGAGGCCCTCGCGATGCAGCGTCAGCGGCACGTTGTAGATCGACGGCACGTCGGCACACTCGATGACCGCGTCGCGGTCAACGTCGCACATGAGTGCAACCTTCGACTTGATCCCTTCGGGCAGCGCGCGATCAGTGCGCAGCACCAGCGCGTCCGGCGCGATGCCAATCGACCGAAGCGCACTGACGGAGTGCTGCGTCGGCTTCGTCTTGAGCTCACCGGCTGCAGGCAAGAACGGAATGAGCGACACGTGCACAAAGGCGACGTTCGAGCGTCCGAGGTCGTGGCGTACCTGACGGGCTGCCTCGAGGAAGGGCTGCGATTCGATGTCGCCAACCGTGCCGCCAATTTCGGTGATGATGACGTCGGGGCGATTGCCATTCTCGTCGGGCTGCGCCTGGCGACGCATCACATTCTTAATCTCGTCAGTGATATGCGGAATAACCTGAACAGTATCGCCCAGATACTCGCCGCGGCGTTCCTTAGCGATAACCGTGGAGTACACCTGGCCTGTCGTCGCATTTGCAGCGCCCGACAGGTTCACATCCAAGAAGCGTTCGTAGTGGCCGATATCAAGATCGGTTTCCGCGCCATCCTCCGTCACGAAAACCTCGCCATGCTGGAAGGGATTCATCGTGCCGGGATCGACATTGATGTAGGGATCGAGCTTCTGCATGACCACATGCAGTCCCCGGGAGCGAAGCAACCGACCCAAGCTGGAGGCGGTCAGGCCCTTGCCCAACGAGGACACAACGCCACCCGTGACAAAAATATGCTTGGTCATGGAATTTTCCGCACGCGCCGTGCGCATTGAAGTACTCACCATGGAACTTCAGCCTAACACTCCTGGCATGAATCGGCCCCCGAGATCTGGGCAGATCAGCGGGGGCCGACGAGCGAAATCGCGTCCTGACGCGCTTTACTTGGCGCTCGGGAGGACAGACTGTGCTCCGTTACCCACACCGAAGGCGCGGGCTCCGGTGGCGGGCGTGGACAGAGCGAGCGCCGTATCGACGGCGGCCAGCGTCGTACCGACCGAATCCACGGTCGTCACGGCGGTGCCGCTCGCGCGCACTGAAGTGATCATCGCGTCACGTGTCGAGGCATCACCCACGAGAACACCGGACGTCGAACCGACGGCCTGGGCCAAACCAACCCAGGCATCGGAGCTGGCGGAAACTGCGGCAGGGCTCGCGCCGTTCGAGGCGACGGCCTGGGCGCGCGGTCCGACAGCGACGATAGTGGTGGCGGCGCCGGACGGATCTTCGTCGATCGTCATGATCGGGGTAGACGCATCCGTCAGGATCTGCCGCAGCAGGTCAGTTTCGGAACCGGTCGAGGTGAGCACCTGAACGATCGAGTAGCCGACCACGCCATCCGCGCTAGCCGTCTTGGCCGCACCGGAGCTCAGATGTGAGGCGAGCGTCGTCGACAGAGTCGTGCGGTACTGGCTCATGGACGTGGACTGCCAGTTGTCGCTCAGCGTCACGCGGCCGACGACGCTTGCACCGGCGTCGGTGAGCGTCGAACGGAGAGCAGTCACGTCATCGTCCGACGCACCGGGGAGCACGACAAGCGCGACCTTAGCACCAGTCAGCGAACCCGTGAGCGTCGAGGAAGCGAGGGCTTTCAGGCCCGCCGCCTCGGCCTCTGCCTGCACGCTCAGCTGGGGATCGGTCGCGGTGGAAGTCGACGACACGTTCACCCCCGCGTGGATACGGCTCTGTAGCGGGCCAGCACCCAGGACAACTCCAACGGCGAGAGCGATAAAGATCCCGATGATCGAGACAACGTGATAGCGAAAGTTAATCATTGGGTTCCTCCAGCGGAATGCATCAGCGAGACGAAGAAAGAGGTAATCGGGTGCAGCAGGTCATTACCCCACGGGGTCGACCACAGTGCGACGCCCATCAGTCCAAGAGCGACAAGGGCGAGAAGGACGAGGGTCCAACCGCGAGGGCGCGGGCGGAACGTGGCCGCAACTGCCTGCGCGCCGATAAGTCGCGAACCAACTGCAAGTCGAGAGAAAAACGCAGGGGCAACGAGCGCGCGTCCAGCGTCCACAAGCTCGGCCTCCCCGTAGGAAACACCGGCGGTGACAACCGCAGTCGCCCCTGAGTAAGCGGCGACGACGAGAGCCGCGTCGAGAGACGTACCGGCCATGGCCACACGCTCGTAGACGATACCCATACGATCCAGCCGCTGGGCGCCTGGTGCGAGACCATCGCCGCCGACCCGCACGATAAAGGCTCGCGCACGGCGAATGGCCTTCTCGCTCATCAAGTCCGCGTCACCCACAACGAGGTCGAGGGTGAGATGGGCTTTGAGCGCGACGTCCGCTCCCCCATCGACAGCGATGACGAAAGGAGCGGCCTCCGAACGCCATCGGGCGAGCGCGCGACAATCGCTCGCCGCCTCGCTCGCGGCGCTCACCAGCAGAATCGGACGCTTGCCAAGGCCATCAATAGAAGGGACTCCCTCGCCACGCAGAACGGTCGCACCATCCTTGGCCAGGTAGTCTTCGACAGAACCTTCGAACCCGGCGAATAAAGTGGCCGAGTCGGCGACCTGGACGTCCAGGTCCTGCGCTGACACCACCCGACCGGTCGCAATGATGCCGCCATCAACGAGGACCTTGTCATCCGTGACGGCGACTTCCTGTCCCTCGCGCAGCGACATGATGTCTTGGCCGAGGTCATCAACGAGCGTAATACCGGCGTCGAGAATGAGGCGCGGACCGAGAGCTGCGACTCGACCCGTCAGCGAAGGCTGCGCGTTGAGGACCGCGATAGGCGCGGCTTCAACCAGCGCAGCTGCGCTCTCACGGTCCAAGTCCGCGACGTTGATAACGGCGATCTCTCCACGCTCGAGGCGCGTTGCCAGGTGCTTGGGACGGTCGTCGACGCGTACACGCCCCAACTGGCCCTTCGATTCCTTTGAAAGTGTTTCACTCATCCCTGAGATTGTGACACGGCGGAAGCCAAGACTTGCGAAGCGTGGCGGCGCGCCGCAGCCGAGTGCGGATCCCCACCCATCATGCGCGTCAGTTCGGCTTCGCGCGCCTCCCCGCACACGTCACGAACCTGCGTCGTCCCGTCGTTTTTCTCGATGACGAGATGCTGGTCCCCGAAAGCGGCGACCTGGGCCAAGTGCGTCACGACGATAACCTGGCGCGACGCAGCGAGTCTCTTCAGGCGTGCGCCTACCTCCGTTGCGGTCTGCCCGCCGATGCCCGCATCAATTTCGTCAAAAATAAACGTCGAGGAAGCCTCGGTACGTCCCAGCATCAGCTCGAGGGCGAGCATCACGCGCGAGAGTTCGCCGCCAGAGGCACCCTGACCGAGGGGACGCGCAGGAGCATGCGGGTGCGGCTGCATGCGGAAGACGACGATCTCACACCCGTGGGACGTCGGCTTGGTTGCATCGAGGTCAATGTGGAGGGTGGCGTCGGGCATCGACAGGGCATGTAACTCATCGTTGACGCCGCTGGCAAGTTCTGCCGCAAGCGTGGCGCGTGCGGCCGTCAGGCGGGCGCCGCATGCGAGCACGTGTTCCTGTGCTGCGCGGAGCTCTTGCTCAACCAGGGCGGGATCCGAGGCCGGAGCCGACAGCTCGGCGAGCCGAACACGCGCTTCTTGGACCCACGCGAGCAGGCCCTCAACATCGGCCGCTCGGCCACGCAACGCATCTTTAATCGCAGCCCGACGGGCATGAATCTGCGCCAGGCGCTGCGGATCCGCGTCAAGTCGGCTCAGATAGGACGACACGTCATCAGCGAGGGCATCCAACTCGAGTGCCTGGTTGCGGGCGCGGGCGACGAAATCAGCCACGGCCTCGTCGAAGCGCGAGGCCTCGTCCAGCTGCGCGTATGCACTGCGCGCGGACTCTACCGCACCCGCATAGTCGCCACGATCATCCCCCTTCAGATAACCGAGAGAAGCCCCCATCAGGGCGCGAAGATCCTCAACATTCGTCAGGCGCGCGGCCTCCCGCACCAGGTCCTCTTCTTCGCCTGGCTGCGGATCAAGCGCCTCGATCTGATCGATAGCCGCACGCAAATCGTCGATCTCCTCGGCACGCTCAGACGCGTCGCCACGCAGGGAATCAAGGCGATGCTTGATATCAACGGCTGCGCGAAAAGCTGCGCGATACTCCTCCAGGACAGCCCCATGTTCGCTGCCACCAAATTGATCCAGCGCACGTCGTTGAGCGGCCTCCCCCGTCAGCCGAATCTGATCCGACTGACCATGGATCGTCACCATCGACCCGACGATATCGGCCAATACGGAAGCAGGAACGGGACGGGAACCAAGGTGCGCACGCGAGCGCCCCGCTGCACGGACCGACCGACCAACAATCAGCTCATCGCCTTCAACGAGGCCACCAGCGTCCTCCACGCGTGACCCAATATCGGGCGTGATCGAAAAAATGCCATCGACCGACAGACGCTGCGCACCGCTACGCACGAGCGCAGCGTCAGCGCGAGCCCCGAGAAGAAGCTGCAGACTCGATAACACCATCGTTTTACCGGCACCAGTTTCACCGGTCACAACGACGAGCCCAGGGCCAAAGTCGACGTGCGCGTTGGCAATGACACCCAGATTGGAGATATCGAGAGATTCAATCACTGCGCAGCGTCCCTCCATCCACGTACCGGCAAATTGAACTTACGGACGAGACGCGCAGAAAACGGCGTATGGTCCACACGCACCAGCTGCACAGGAGACGATCCCACGCGCGCACGCACGACGCCACCGGCCGGGACAGTCATACGGCGCAGGCCATCACACCACATTTCCGGAGCAGTCCACATATCATCGAGGACCACAATCTCCACACACGCCGACGGGCCAACGACGAGCGGACGCGTAAACAACCCGTGCGCCGCCAACGGAGCGACAACGATTGCCTCCGTATCCGGCCACACGACGGGCCCACCAGCGGAGAAAGAATAGGCAGTTGAGCCGGTCGGCGTCGACAAAATCATGCCGTCGGCACCGTATGTCGACACTTCCTGCCCATCGACGACAAGGGCAAAATGAACGGGGTGAGCGACGTCCGTGTGCATAACGACTGCTTCGTTGAGCGCCCAGTCGTCGGCCTTGGAACCGTCGGGACGCTCCATCGTCACATCCAGGGTCATGCGACGTTCGACCGAAAAATCTCCGTCGGCGATCTTGCGTGCAAGGTCACCGGTACCCTTATCACCCAGTTCCGTCAAGAAGCCCATGTGGCCAGCGTTGATACCCAGCAGAGGGACGTCCAGGGCACGCGCGCTTGACGCTGCCACCAAAAATGTTCCGTCGCCGCCGATCGACAGCACCATGTCGATGCCGCCCCCAGATGCGTCTTCGACGACCTCGATATCGCGCGCGTTCAGTGCCTCCGCCAAGCTCACGGCACTCGTCACCGCGTTCGGGCGGTGACGATGGCGCACCATCAACACACGGGTCATGAGTGTCCTCCAGCAGGACCAGCAGCGACGGCCGCACGGATGTAATCGGTCAGTTCAGACGGATCGATGGGCTCAGGATAATCGCGCCGCATATGAACGAAGTACTCGACGTTACCACTCGGGCCGGGAAGCGGTGACGCGGCGATAGCTGCGATGTCGAGCCCCAGCTCAATCGCGCATCGCGCAACCTTTTCGACCGTTTCAATGTGATGCTCCGGGTTGCGCACCACTCCCCCGTGTCCGAGCCTGTCTTTTCCGATCTCAAACTGAGGCTTGACCATCAACAGGAAGTCAGCGTGAGGCGCGGCCGCGGCAACCAGCGCGGGGAGCACGAGGGTCAGCGAAATGAACGACATATCCCCCACGACAAGTTCGGGCGCGGGTGCGACCAAGGCAGGATCGAGGGTACGCACGTTCGTTCGATCATGAACCTCGACACGAGGATCGGACTGCAGCTTCCAGGCCAGCTGACCGTAACCCACGTCCACAGCGACGACCGAGGCAGCGCCGCGACGCAACAAAACGTCGGTAAAGCCACCCGTCGAGGCACCTGCATCCAACGCGCGGCGTCCTTCAATCACCGGCGCTTTATCACCGAGCACGTCAAGGGCTCCTGCAAGCTTGTGCGCGCCACGCGAGACGTACTCGGGGTCATCGGACTCCTCAACGAGGATCGCCTGCGCAGGATCCATCTGGCGGGCCGGCTTCAGGACAATCTGACCGTCGAGCTTCACGCGCCCGTCCTCGATCATCTGCGCAGCAACAGATCGCGATTTCGCAAGCCCACGCCGGACCAGTTCAG
Organism: uncultured Actinomyces sp.; assembly: GCA_938040725.1. Classification (GTDB taxonomy): domain Bacteria; phylum Actinomycetota; class Actinomycetes; order Actinomycetales; family Actinomycetaceae; genus Pauljensenia. The sequence continues at coordinate 9,634 of CALHZX010000029.1, forward strand.
AATCAATACGGCGAAGCTTCACGTATCTCTCCGATCCTTATGATGGACGCGCATCTGTTCGCCAGGGAGGGCCACGCCGCTGGGAACATCGGCAGACAAGGCCCGGCGCAAATCGGACTCAATGGCTTCCAGCGTCGCAATTTGCTCCGACGCTGGAAGACCGTCGAACCCGACGAGCCGAGCCTCCGTCTGTTCACGTAGGGCCATCAGGCCTCGTCGTCCAAATCTGCTGTCGCCTCGAGGAGCTGCTCAAGCTCCTCTTCACCGGGCAGGAAAGCCGGCGTCTGCGCACCTGGCTCCGGCAGGCTGTCCGCGTTCGCAGCGACGTCGAAGAAATCGTCGTCATCCGCGGGCGCCGCGGTCGGCTCGGGCGCGGTGACGATACCCGCAGGATCGTCGTTGCTGACAACGGTGATTTCCGGGCACGAAGGAGCGGCCCCTGCGGCGTCCGCGTACTCCCACGCAGCGGCGGCGAGTGCACGGTAGGAGTCGATCGTGATCGTCACGGGCTCGGTGAGCTCGATATCGTCAAGGGTCAACACACCGGAGCGGTGTGCCTTCGCCACCTGGGACAGGCCACACGTCCAGGTGCCATCACGATGATGCTTCGGGGCGGGATGTGCTTCCAACAGACCACGCATGTCGATCGCAAGGTAGCTGGGGCGCTGGCCGCGCGGTGCACGGATGACGTCCCTGGCCAGGTGGACACCGGTAAGAACGTGCATCGCGGGAACGCCCGCGGCGACCGCTCCCATGATGTCGGTTTCGAGCCGGTCGCCCACGGCGAGCGGGTTCTGTGCGCCCACAAGCTCGCTCGCACGACGGTAGATACCAGGCTCAGGCTTTCCGCCAGCAGTAGGACGCTTGTGGGTCGCATGTTGAATCGCACGCACAAGCGAACCGTTGCCGAGCGCCTGCCCACGCTCAACGGGCAACGTCGCGTCCAGGTTGGAGGCGTAGAAGGCTGCGCCACGCTCGATTGCGAATGCGCCCTCGGACAGAAGTGCCCAATTCACCTGCTTATCGAGGCCCTGCACGACGGCAACGGGCTCATCGTCCGCACTATCAACGAGGACGAAGCCACGCTCTTCCAGAGCAAGACGCAGGCCAGCACCACCAATCACGAGAACCTTCGAGCCTTCCTCAAGCTCCTCAGCCATGATCGCGGCAATATCCATCGCGGAGGTCATCACCATGTCAGCCGTCGCATCAAAGTCCATGCTGTTGAGCTTCTCCGTCACCTGCGCAGGCGTACGCATTGCGTTGTTCGTGACGAACGCAGAAGCCATACCGAGCTCACGCGCCTCGACGACAGACGCAGCCGCATGCTCGATGCGCTCGTCGCCCGACCACGCGGTGCCATCAAGGTCAAGGAGAGCGCAATCGTAGTCCTCGGCGAGGGCGTTGCCGGTGCCACGCAACGGCGAACGCTTCCCATCGACATCTGAATCCTGGTACAGGGCAACGTCGATGATCTCAGCATCTTCAGCAACGGCAGGCATAGCATCGAGAACCTCGCCGGCTTCGTCGTCGCGACCGAGCTCTGTCAGGCGCTGTGCCTTCACTTCCATCAGTCGACGACGCAGTTCGTCATCGGCAGAGGCAGGCAGTGCAGCGAGCGCATCGTCGACGATCACGAGGCCCACGTCAGCCTGGCCGAGGTCGGCGCGGGCACCGGAGGAGACGAGGACGAGCTCGACCTGCTCAGCGAGATCAAGGGACGAGGCATCGGTTGCGTCGATGATTTCGACGGCCTTCTCCGGATGGCCAAGACCACGTTCGGCATCTGCCTCGACTGCACGCAGCGATGAATCGCCGCGCATACGACGGACCGCACGGACCTCGCGCAGAGCTTCCTCGTAGCGGCCGGACGCGTAAGCAGTGAGAGCAGCGGCCTCACGCACAACATCGACGCGACCGGCGCGGGAAACCGCCGCCTGAGCGTGCTGATACGCAGCCTCCGGATCGAGATCGATCAGCTGCCCAGCCATCACGAGATGACGCGCAACGATGTCTCGGTTAGGACCGGAAAGGGTGGCAAGGGCACGCAGTGCATCACGGTCGAGCTCATCGGCGCTAACACCGGCCGGAATCGTCGGTTCGTTTCCGTTCGGCGACACGTATTCATCCGTCGACGAATAGTTCTTATACGAAGCATCCTTTCGGCGGTCGTCGCGGAAACCACCGCGGCGATCATCACGCTGCTGGTAGCCACCGCGTCGATCATCGCGACGCTGGAAACCACCACGATCCCCACGGCGCTCATCGCGACCACCGAAATCACGACGATCATTGTCGCGACGCTGGAAACCACGGCGATCACCGTCACGGCGATCGTCACGGAAACCACCACGACGATCATCACGCTGCTGGTAGCCACCGCGTCGATCATCGCGACGCTGGAAACCAC
>CALHZX010000030.1 GCA_938040725.1 uncultured Actinomyces sp.
CCAGCCCCGCCCCGGCCACACCCGACCTCGCCCAGGAATTTCGCATGCAATTCGTTTTCTTGACAATTCAACAACCACCACAAACGTTGCAATACCAACGACTCGATTTCAATGTTTGAAAGATATGCGAGGGAATTGCATGCGAGATTGTTGGGAAACCACGACACAAAGACCTCCACCAACACAGCGAGGCCGCGACCGGAAACCCGGCCACGGCCTCGTCGAGAAATCGGAGTGAATCAGATAAGGAAGGGCAGCTTCTTGACGAGCCCCAGGCCCTTCCACCACGAGCCCAGGCCGAGCGTGTCGCCCGCGCTGGTGAGCGGAATCAGGATGAGAACGAGCGCATACACCAAGTGCTCGTTGACGACCGGATTGAGGGAGCCCCACACCCACGGGGCAACCGCCGCGTACATGAAGCCCAGCATGACGACGCCCGCAACAGCCGCGAGCCGCGTGCCGATACCCAGCAGGAACGCCAACCCAATCCCCAGCAGACCCAGCATGAACAGCCAATCCATCGCAGGCACAGCGAGGGACTCAAAGAAGGAGGCCAGAGGCTTACCGGTCGTCGCACCCGTCAGGTAGCTCTGCGCCGGCGTTCCACCGTTGATCCACGCGCGCGACGGGCCCGTCGAATAGTGCAGGCCGAACGTCTTATCCACGAACGACCACAGGAAAACAAAGCCAACCGCGATGCGCAGCAGGGCCAGGACGAATCGCGCGGGCTTGGAAGTGACGACGGCTGATGCGGGACGAGGCATGGCGGCCCTTTCTGGTGATCTGCGGTTGGTGGCGGGGTGCGGGCGCCGACGGCGGGGCCACTGCCTGCCGGGTCAGCAGCTCGATAACCCGTCGCCATTATCCACCGCGAGAGCCCTGTGAAGCTAGTGGCATCGCGATGCCCCAGCCTGCCTGTCAGAACCACCAAACTGACGATCCGCTGCGGTTCCAGTGGTTTCACAGAAGTCGCCCGGCAGACCCGATTCGGCGGCCCCGGTACAAAACTCTCCCAGCACACCCAAAAAGGCCCCTTTTTGCCCATTTGACGCCAGCAGGGAGAACTCTGTACCGCCCCCGCCACCAACAAGCCAAGCAGGGAGAGCTTTGTACCGCATGCGCGTCCTGGCCGCGGTGCCGGTGGGCGGTAGGGCCAGCACTCAGCAACAATCGCATGCAATTCGATTGAATGAACTTTCAACAAAGCCCAGAAACGTTGCAATTCCAACGATATGAATTCAACATTTGAAATAGCCAAAGGGGAATTGCATGCGAAATTGCTGTGCCGACGCGCCAGAACGCGGTGGCAGGACGCGGTGGCAGGCCGATGGGCCAGGACGGACAACGAGCCGACGCGCCGAGCAACCCATCAGCACGCCAGTCGTCGCCGGTGTCGAGGGCGCCAGAGGGTCCGGAGGGCACGGGCGGGCTTCGAGGCGCGGCGCCGAACGCAGTGAGGCCGCCTAGCCTCGCGGGCGGCCGGGCCCGACGCACCGAGCTGAAAGCTCGCGGCGCGGACTGCGAGCTGGCGGGCAGGCCACGCGGCGGACGGAGATCAGCCGAATTTACTCGCCCGCGAGGCGGTCGACCTCATACATGATGAGGCCGCACACGGCGCTCACCCAGGCGACGGCTGCGACGCCGAGGACGCGCGAGCGCCAGGGCCGGATTTGCAGGAAGTCCTCGAAACCGTATCCGGATCCGGGGGATGCGGCTGACATACTGAAGCCCCACATGGCGGCGCCGGTGGCCAGCAGGGCGATCACGATGAGCCCGAGGCTCACCCACATCATGACGCGTTGGACTTTTGCGCCGTGCCGGGGCCGCCGTTCGATGGGTGAGAGGGCGAGCGCCCACGCGCCCGCGATGAGGACCGCGGTGATGACGTCGGAGGGCCGGTGCCAGCCTTCCATCATGACGGACACGCCCATGAGGGATGTCCACGCCCACCCGATCCAGGCGGATGGGCTGCGGAACCATTGGGGGGCGACGACGATGAGGGCGAGCGAGAGGGTGACGGCGACGGTCGTGTGCCCGGAGGGCAGGGAGTTGTCGGCGCCCGTGGTGACGCCGAGGTTGGGGCGGGTGAGGATGTAGTCCTTGAGGATTTGGGTCGTGACGTTTGCGCCGATGACGGCGCCGAGGGCGCGCCCGGCGAGGGTGGGTCGGCGTCGCGCTGCGGCGACGAGGGCGACGACGAGGCCGGCTGCGACCATGACGGGCACGGACACGATGCCGGTGATGAGTGTGGAGAAGGCTTCGTAGCGGCTCGCGGAGCGCATGGTGCCTTCCATGAGGATGGTGTCGAGGACTTGCCCGGGTGCGGTTGCGAGCGCGACGTGGCTGATGAGCATCGTCAGCGCCAGGCAGGTGGCGACGCCGCCGAGGCGTCGGGCGAGCTTGCGTCGATACCAGGAGTCGGAGGTCAGGCGACGAGGCCGGGGCCCGTCCCCCGCAGGCGTGTCGGCGGGTGCGGGGCTGGGGGTGCGCCCTCGGGTGGGTCGCTGGGTGGCGGGGGCGCTAACCTCGCGGGGGGAGTGCCCTGCGGCGTCGGCGGGTGCCGACGTGCGTTTGCGGGGGCGCACGGGGCGCGAGCCTTTGGTGTAGGACTCGTCGACGGTGGGGTCGGAGGGAAGGGCGGCGTTGGGGTCGTCCATGGTGTCCTCCGTTCGTGTCGTTGGCGTATTCCGCCTCCACTGTAGTGGAGTGGGGGGCAGGCGTGTGGATTGGTTCGGGTTTGAAGCAAGGTTTGACGCGAATCGAAGGCAAGCACACAGCGGCGGGGCGGCCCGCGCGCCGGCCCGGGCCTCGTCCGCGAGTTCGTGGCCGCCGCACGCGGGAGCCGACACGCGCACGGAAGTTGTCAGACAAGGTGGGCGCGCGCGGAAGAGAGGCCTCGGTTACAGTGTGGGTGTCCGATCCATACGTGTCACGCGGGAGTTGTCAGTGGCTGCATCTTCACCTGTCAGCACCGATCGTATTCGGGATTTGTTGCGTTCTCGCGATGTGCGTTTCGGCGACTACAACGAGGACGAGCTGGCGTATTTGACGCCGAATGCCGCGTTTTTCTGGAATGCGACGAACCCTCAGATTCTGCAGTTGCGCGCTCAGTGGCGCGGGATTGCGCGCACGCCCGAGCAATTCGGTGAGTTGGCCCGCGAGGTCGCGGCCTGCAATTCGACGCGCACGGGCCCGAAGGCGTACGTGGCTCCCCTGGAGGATGGAACGCAGTATGGCTTGATCGCGGAGTGCAACGTCGTGGTCATGTCGGGGCTCACTCAGGCGCAGTTGGATAATTTCTTTGAGACGTCGATGTCGATGATTATGGGTTTTTTCGCGGATCTTGAGGTGACGTTGCCAGGGTTCGTGGATTGGGATTCTCAGGGTCGGGAGGCTTCGCTGTGAACGTTCCGTACGTGGTGCCCGAGGATGAGGTGACCCCCTACCCGGCTGATTTTGAGCGGGTCGTTGGGGCCGTGCGCGAGATGGGCTATGGGCTGGATGTGATCGAGAAGGGTCACGCTGCGGGCGCGATTTTCGATGATGTTCCGTTCCTGGTGTCCTTCGATACGGCGGGGCGTTTCCTGTCGATTCGTGCGCTGTGGGAGTCGGATCTGCCGGCGGAGAGCGCGGAGCCCGCTCTGTTCGCGACCGCGGACAATTGGAATCGCGAGAAGTATTTCCCGACGGTGTACACGTCGACGTCGCCGGAGGGGACGCTGGGCGTGTACGCGGATTTCGTGGTGGACACGGAGGCTGGCCTGTCGGATGTGCAGCTGCGTGACGCTATTTCGTCGGGTATTTCGACAGGTATCGCGGCGATCCGGTATGTGAAGGAGTCCGCCTCCGAGGCGCTGGGGTTGGTGAATCCGGGCGCGGATGAGCGCTGATCGCTCGCCGTCTTCGTCGCACGAGGCCAGGGCGGGTTCACGCGGCCGCGCGCGGTTGGCCCCGGGCGTGAGGTCGTCGGCGTCACCTCGAGGGGAGGCGGATGATCGGGCACGGCCGAACAGCACTGCCGCGCCGGGCCTCGCCTCGTCTCCCTCCCCCGCCGACCTGCTGGCGGTCTTGGAGCGCCTGAGCGCGGGGGATGATCGGCTGCTCGGCCACGTGACGTTGCCGGGGAGGAAGGGGCGGATCGCGGATTGGCCGCAGTGGGTGTCGCCCGCGGTCGTGGGCGCGTGGGCGCATCGGGGCGTGGAGCGCCCGTGGATTCATCAGCGCGAGGCCTTGGATGCTGTGCGCGAGGGCCGCGATGTCGTGCTCGCGACGGGGACCGGCTCGGGCAAGTCGCTGGCTGCGTGGACGCCGATCCTCTCCGACCTGGTGGAGGCCGAGGATTCGTCGCGTATTTCCGCGATTCACCGCCGCCCAACCGCCCTGTACCTGGCTCCGACGAAGGCTCTGGCGGCGGATCAGCTGGCCTCGCTCATGGCGCTGCTCGGCCAGGACGACAAACCGGACGTCGCACGAGGGAAGTCCGCCCCGGAAGGGAGCCCCGGCCTCGTCGATGAGAGGCTGCGCCGCGTGCGCGCGACGACGGTGGACGGGGACACGCCGCGCGAGGCGAAGGAGTGGGCGCGCGCGGGTGCTGACCTGATCCTGTCGAACCCCGATTTCTTGCACTACGTGATGCTGCCGTCGCACCAGCGGTGGTCGCGTTTCCTGGCGTCGCTGCGCCTCATCATCATTGACGAGGCCCACCATTGGCGCGGCGTGACCGGCTCGCACATTGCGCTGGTCGTGCGCCGACTACTGCGCGTCGCCCACCATCTGGGCGCGTATCCGCGCGTCGTCATGCTGAGCGCGACCGTGCGCGACGCGGCGGCGGTGGGCCGCGCGCTCACGGGGCGCGACGCGGTCGCCATCACCGAGGACGGCTCGCCGGCGGGCGCCCACGAGCTGGTCCTGTGGCAGGGCGCGATCATGGCCGACGAGTCCGAGGTCGATATCTCGTCCTTCCTGGAGGTCCTCGACGCGCCGCCGGGTGCGGCCACCCTCAAGGTCCCGATCGTGCGGCGCAGCGCCGGGGTCGAGGCCGCCAACCTGGCCACCGCCTTCGTCGAGGAGGGGGCGCGCCTCCTCGCCTTCGTGCGTTCTCGCGCGGGGGCCGAGGCCGTGGCCGCTCAGGTGCGCGACCGGCTCTCAGCGCGTGGTTCCGCGAACGCGGGACGGGTCGGCGCATATCGCGGCGGCTACCTGCCCGAGGAGCGCCGGGCGCTCGAGGAGGCGATCCGCACGGGAGGCGTGCGGGCGCTCGCCACGACGTCGGCGCTGGAGATGGGCCTGGACATCTCGGGGCTGGACGCGACGATCACGGTCGGCTGGCCGGGCACGCGCGCGTCCCTGCGCCAGCAGATCGGCCGCGCAGGTCGCGCGGGAGCGCCGGGCACGTCCGTACTCATCGCCTCCAACAACCCGCTGGACGCGTACCTGGTGCGCCACCCGGAACACATTCTCGGCGAGGTCGAGGCTTCCGTCATCGACCCCTCCAACCCGTGGGTGCTGGCACCGCACATCGCCGCAGCGGCCGCCGAAATACCGATCACGCCGTCCGATATCACCTACTTTGGCCCGGAATTGCGAGGCGTGACCGAGCGCCTCGTCGCCGACGGGTACCTCAAACGCAGGCCCGCCGGGTACTTTTGGGACGCCACTCGCCCCGAGCGCCCCAGCGACCTCACCGACCTGCGCGGAGCCGCCGGCGACGTCCAGATCGTCGACGCGGCCACCGGCACCATCGTCGGCACCATCGACCAGGCCTCCGCCGACGCCCACGTCTTCCCCGGTGCCATCTACATCCACCAGGGGCGCACCTTCCACGTGCTGAGCCTCACCTCCCTCACCACGCCCACCGCCCCCGCTGCCCAGGGGTGGCCGCGCACGCTCCTGCCCGAGGCGTCGGGCGGCACCCGGGGAACCGAGCGCCTCGGGGGCGGGGAGCGGGAGGGGGCCCAGGCCTCGTCGATCATCATCCCGCCGGCCCGGGCCGACGACGCGCGCGTCGCCCTGGTCGAGGAGGTGCGCACTCCCCTGCGCACGCGCTCGGCGACCCACACGAGCGTCGAAGTGTGCGCGATCGAGGAGACGTACGTGTGCGGGGACGGCACGGTCACCTGGCATCACGGGCCGACGAACGTGTCGACGCGGGTCACCGACTACGACCTGCTGCGCCTGCCCGGGCTCGAGTTCATCCGCAACATCGAGCTGTTCCTGCCCACCCATACGCTGCCCACGAAGTCCACGTGGTTCACCCTCACCCCGGCGGCGCTGGCCACGATGGGGATCGAGGCCGCGGACCTGGCGGGAACCCTGCACGCCACCGAGCACGCGATGATCGGGATCCTGCCCATCGTCGCGACCTGCGACCGCTGGGACCTGGGTGGCCTGTCCACCGAGCTGCACGACGACACGGGCGCGCCCACCGTCTTTATCCACGATGCGTTCCGAGGCGGCGCCGGGCACGTGCTCGCCGGCTTTCACAGCGCACGGTCCTGGGTGGCCGCGACCCTCGAGGCCATCTCCTCCTGCGACTGCGAGTCCGGGTGCCCACGCTGCGTCCAGTCCCCCAAGTGCGGCAACGGCAACGAACCCCTGTCCAAACAGGGCGCGATCACGCTGCTTGCCTATTTGTTGCAGCGAGCACCCGGGGCGTGATGCGGTGCCGTCATATGACTTGTTTTCTTGAACGCCTGATCATATGCTGATCAGCGTCTCATTTTATTCCGCAGGACACGCGTTTGGCGGACTCGCTACGCAGGAGGTGCGCCGTGGCTGACGTCGCTTTCGATTCCAACAAGCATGCCCAAACTCGGCAGGATGTCGAGCACGGGGGGGGCGGCAATAGCCTCCAGCTCCGAGGCAATCGCCCGCCTTACCGACGGACAAAACGAGCGTTTTTGGACCGATGAGGCGGGCCCTCAGGCACTGCGGAACGCCTTTATCGCTTTCCTCGGTGCCTGCGGCGATATTGCTGCTAACGAGCGCGACGCTCTCCGCTCCTTCGGGCGCAATGTCGATCAAGCGATCGAGGATTTTGCCGCCCTTGAGCAGGCCACCGGAGACGAACTGAAGGCACTTCGTGACTCGATGGGCGACCCGTCGGCCTACACCTCACCGACGCCCACCCCTTCGACGAGTCCCTCCTCCTCACCTGCCGGGGGATCAGCAACGAGTCCCGATCCCGCAACGACTGCGGGAACCAACGGTGCGCCCACCCAGGACGCACAGACTGAGTTCTAGCCCAAAGCGCACGATAGGAGACAGACCATGGTGAGCAGCCCCATGTACGACCGCCTCATGAAGTTCGTTGAGGGCGTGGAGGAATCCTACAAGCTCCGCAACTACGACTCCGAACACTCCACGATCATCGAGGGAATGGGGGTCATGAGCTCGAGTGTGTCCCACTTCAAGGAATACCAGGGCTTTGAGGGGCAAACTGGCGATGCAATTGACGGCTGGATCGATCAGACGCAGCAACGCTACAGCAGCGAACGACAGGGGTACGTGACCGGCACCGAGCACTACGTCGAGGGTCGACGCTTGCTGATGCACGCCGCCGAGGATGCAAAGCTCCTGTCACCGACGCTCCTGGACAAGGCCACCGAATCAATGCGGGGGCTTGCTCAGGTCGTCATTCCTGTCGCGAAGCACTTGGGTCCATTCGGAGAGCCCATCAACACGATCGCCACGACCGGTGCCGCCTACGTAGACGCGATCGAGGCGCAGGCAAACGCGCAGCGCGAGGCTGCGGCCACGGTCATCCTGCAGCGAGTCAACGACGAGGCCCAGAAGCTCGCCGATCAGTTGCAGGCGCACACGGAGGACATCAAAGGATTATCTGCAGGAAAAACGGGCGTGAAGATCCCACCTGTAGGTGGTCCATCCGCTCCGTCTGTAACGGATCAGCTCAACCAAGGCAACATGTGGGTCTCACCCCATGAAGCTGGCGTATACGGGGCCAGCCGCGATGACGACTACGGCCGTTCCGACCTCCGGGGTCAAGGCTCGGGGCTGTACGCGGATGGATATGACGAGGGCGGTCCGATCAGCGACCGCGTCATGTCCTCGAAGCGCATACCCAACCAATACATCTCCGAAGGAGAGCCTGGTTCCCGCCTGAACCCCGTCACCAATCCGCAGGACCTGATGGACATCGACCTGCTACACACGCGCGTCAACGGCGACCGGCACGCGAACGGCGTCATCGGCGGTCACACCCCCGCTTCTCCCGTCGATCGCGACCATCCCCTGTGGCGCCTCAACGGTGGCCCTGCCAGCGAATCGTCGACGGCTGGTCGCCTCGGCGGAGCCGGCGTGCTCGGCGCAGGCGCGCTGGGCCTTCGCGGGTCCGCGCGGATGGGTTCTGCCGCGTCCATCATGGGACGAGCAGGCGGAGCGGGAGTCGGAAGCTCGGCCGGATCAACGGCCCTGCGCACCGGTTCCTACTCCGGTGCCGGATTCGGCAAGTACACACCCCCTGCTCCTGCTGGCGCGACAGGGGCTGGTGCCAACGGAACCTCTGGAGTGACGGGCACGTCGGGGGCATCCGGCGCGAATGGCGCTGGAAGCTCCGCGACCGGCGGTCGCTCTCAGGGCACCGGCGGCTTCATGGGCGCTGGCGGCGCTGGCGCTGGAGGCAAGAAGGACGAGAAGAAGGCCCAGCGACGCCGCTACACGCCGTTCCGCTTTGAGGATGACGATGAGCTGCCCGAGGGCTACGTGAACCCCCTATCGCAGACCTATGGGTCCGACAAAGACCTTTCTCCCGCACCACGCAAGGATGACGGATGGGATCCCCGCCAATGGTGACACGCAACATCAGCACGGCGCGCATGCTCGGCGTCGCGGCCTCGACCCTGGCACTTGCCACGGGAGCCACCGCGCTGCCATCCGGGCCTGCTCACGCGGCGGACACCATCACCGCCGCCGACCAGCCCTATTTCGCGTACTACCACCTCGACCAGGCGCGCGCGAAAGGCTACACCGGACAGGGCGTCACGATCGCAATCCTGGACGGCGAGGTCGACACCAGCGCACCAGAACTAGCAGGCGCTGACATCACGGATAAGTCGCCCTGCACGGTGACGTCAAGCGTCCAGAGCAAGGAGCACGGAACAGATGTCGCTTCCGTACTCGTTGCCAGGGATTACGGAATTACTCCTCAAGCAAAACTACTGACGTACAGGGTTTCCTACACATATGCTGGCGACACTGCGGGAGCAGATTGCAAGGTAGCAGATGGAAATGACAAAGACGATATGCCGTCGCTCATCAACACCGCAATCAACGATGGTGCTCAAATCATCAGCTTGTCGCTCACCAGCACATCAAGTGGTAATCCCTCGAAGTGGGCCATTGCGCGCGCAATGACCCAGGGCGTCATCGTCGTTGCAGGAGCAGGAAACCAAGGAAAAGACCAAGGAGGTGAATCCTATGATAGATGGTCTGGTGTTGTCGGTGTCAGTGCCATTGATGTCAATGGGAACCGCCAAGACTACTCCTCGTGGGGAGAAGGAGTAGTCAGCGCTGCGGTAGGTGGACCTATCACCGTAAGAAACCTACAGACACAACAAAACGAACAGGCTTTCGGCACCTCGTTCGCGACTCCCCTCGTCGCTGGTTCTCTCGCGCTCGCCCGACAGAAGTGGCCCCAGGCCACCACGAATCAACTCCTTCAGCTCCTCATTCACACGGGGACCAACCCGGACCACACGTGGAATAAGTACACGGGCTACGGCGGCGTCGCGCCCGGCGCGATGGTGAACACCGATCCCAGCCAGTATCCGGACGAGAATCCCCTCACAAACAAGAGCACAGGTCCAGAACCCACGCCCGAGGAGATCAAGCAGTACACCGACGGTGTGGTCTCTCCCTTTGAGATCGCCTACGACAACTCCTACATATACCGGGGTCTGGACGAGAACAAGATCGGCGACAGCCGAAACCCCTACCCGACCCACCTGGGGACCAGCCCGCGCTACCACGGCAAGTAAGCCAACGGGAACGCGGGACGTCGGCGCACGTCGAAGGATTCCGAACACCGCGCATCCGGGGTTACGGGACACTACGTGTTGCTGTGTGGCGCTGGTTGTTGCTTGTGGACCCGCGGTTTTTCTAGGCGCCAGGCCCGGCCGTGGGGCCGGGCTGCTTGGTGTGCCCGTGGGCGGCCCGCACCGCAAGCTTTGATCGGCGCGCCGTCTCAAAGCCCGGCCAGGCCCTGCGGCCCCTCCGGCGCCCTCCATGCCGGTGCGGTGGGATTTTGCAGCATTAGAAGCTGGCTGTCGGCGTGTCGCCGGCGTGCGCGCCCCTCATGGTGCATTTCCCCCGTTTGGTGGTGGTGAGGTCACGGTTCAGGGCGATAAGGCGCCCACATCGCAGACCACCTCGGTGAACAACATTGAAAATGGGGGTTGCGGCTGAGGTGGTCTGCGTTTTGGACACAACGGTGCACGGCGTGGCATGTAGCTCGCACGCGAACCGCTGAATATGCGCGTCAACCCCTTGATACGCACGTAAACCACTAGATGTGCGCGTGGGCGGCGCTGCCCACGCGCACATCATCGGGTTAACGTGCGAGGTGTCGCACCCACGCGCATGTCATCGGGCCCACGTGCGCATTAGCGGGCCCACGTCTGCGGCGAAGAGCGCAGGCAGCTGGCACACCTCGGCACACGGAACGCGACAGCACACACTCGAAGGGGCCGACCATAAGGCCGACCCCTTCGAGTATCCCATCAACACAGTGCAAGTCTTCCGATGCGCTCCCTTTCTTGGCTCACCCTTTGTGGGTGTCGCCCTTGGCTTGATGACTATTAATGTAGGGACCCCACCTGTGGGAACCATTGAACGAAGCTGGCAATTTCCTGAGGATTTCTCAGCCTCCGGGTCCGGCTCGCGCCTTCGCGCGCAGGATCGTTGATATCCCAGCGATTCTGACGCTGTGCGTGACAACGACAAGGCAATCACTGTCGCGTACTTCACAGGACTGGATCCCCACTCCGTTCGCCTCACTGACGGAGGAGGCTGCCACGCATGGGCGTTCTCCCACGTCCTCCCAGGGCGCCGTTGCCGAATGTTCGGCCCCCGCTAAGGCAGCCAGGTCGGCGACGGCCTGCAGGCGCGCCTGCTCGCGGTGCGCGGCGCCCACCCCACCGAGGACCACAGCGAGCGCGAGCGCCAGAACGATCAGGGCTACGGTGTTGACGGTCCCCGATCCTTCCTCGCCGCAACGGTCGCCGGTACACCTATCCGCGACAGCCCGTCCAGGCACAGCTGCACGCGGGGCTGTCGGTTCAAGCGTCACGGCAGGTCCCCCTCGTCGATAGTGGTCACCGAGCATCGAGCCACGCCCCCAACCCAACCGGCGGCGCCGCGGTAGGGGGCGGTGCCGGTGACGCTCACCCACCCGCCGGAGCGCGAGACCGCGTAGGAGCCGGGGGCGTACGCGGCCGATGCCGCCGCCCGCGGATCCTCCTGCCCGATCGAGGCGGCCCTCGCCCCCTCGCGCACTGCCTGGCACAGGGATGCTCCGGTCATCCCGGCCTGCGCGGCGGCGACGATGACGCCGACAACGAGGGTGACGGCGACGAAACCGATGGCGTGTTCGACGGTGACGTATCCGTGCTCGTCGCTGTTCATCGGGTGCTGAGCGCCTCCTGGATGATGGATTCCAGGGCGGCGCGCACGGCGTCCGATTTGAGGATCACGATGAGGAGTCCCGCAAATCCTGCGGCCGCGATGGTCCCGATCGCGTACTCGACGGTCGTGGCTCCCTCTTCCGGGTCGGCCGGGTCTGTGGCAGCGTCCCCACCCCGACCCGCCGTCAGGTGATGGACCGTATCCTGCAGGGCGCTCAACGCAGCGAGCTGCGCGCGCGTGGCCACGGATTCGATTCTGTCGATAATCATCATTGATCTGTCCTTTCATCTGCGCGCCTATCGACGCGTGTGGCCAGTGTGCGCGCCACACCTGCCCCGATTCCATGTGGATTCGGACCCCTGTGGATAACTCACGAGCGCCACAAAGCCCTGTGGATAACACCTACATGTCGAGGCCACCAGTGAGGGTGGCGAGCAGGGGCGCAATCCCGAGCGCGAGGAATGCGGGGAGGAAGCAGGCGCCCAGTGGCCCGACGAGTCGGACGCTGAGTTCTTCGGCGCGTGTTTTCGCCTCCGCCAGGCGGGCCCGGCGTTCCCACGAGGCGCTGCGAGCGAGCATCGTCTCGGGCGCGTTTCCGCTGGTCCAGGACGATTCGAGGGCGTCGCGCAGCGGGTGCGCCCACTCCGGGGTCTCTTCCCAGGCCTCGTCCCATGGGACGCCTAGCCTCAGGGCCTGGGCCGTCCACGCGAGGGATTCACGCGCGCAGGCAGCGGCCAGGGCGTCGAGGACGCGCGGGATCGCGGCCCCACAGGCGAGGCCGGCGGCGACGAGGTCGCAGGCCAGGGCGGGGTCAGTGTCCTCGTCGACAGATCGGGCCCGCGCGAGGATCCGGCGGCACAAGGCGATGCCGACCACCCAGGCGGCCGCGCCAAACAGCGCGCAGATTCTCCCGACGGTCACTCCCGTGTAGAACTGCCAGGGCGAGGCGCCCAGGGCGAGCGCGCTCACGATTCCGATGAGGGGAAGCGCGGCGAGGACTCGCGCGGACATGAGGGGACCAGCGGAGGCGACGCGGCGCGCTTCCGCGACGGCCTGGGCGTCATCGATACTGTCCCCGATGGCGTCGAGGATGTCGGCCATGGGTGCGCCGAGGCCGTGGCTGAATCGGCAGGCCAGGGCGACGGAGGCGGCGGTGCGACGAGCGGCCGCGTCTGGGGCCCGGGCGCGCAAGGGGAGCTCCCACCGCGGCGGCTGTCGCGCCCATTCGTCGAGGATGGGCGGGTAGGACGCGCTTTCAGGCACGATTGCGCCCGCACCGATGCGCGCGAGGGAGTCCGACCAGGCTCGCCGCGTCGGAGTTCCCGCGCGCAGCCGCGTCGCCACCTCGGCGACCAGGAGGGAGAGCTCGCGCGCCTGAGGCACGCCGCAGGCGCGCCCTCGATGCCTCCCACTTTCTCCCCCGTCCGCGCGTGTGCGCAGTCGGCGCATCCACGCGCGTTCGGCGGATTGACGAGAACTAGCAGGGCGCATCCACGCGCGCACGATGCGACGCTCGTGCACGCCACGTACGACGGCCGCGAGCGCACGACACACAAGCATGAGCGTGCACAGCACAAGCACGCACGCAAGCGCGCGATCGGCCGAGCGCTCCACGACGTCGCGACCGCCACCGAAAACAGCCATCCATCCGCCACCCCACCTCATAGTCCGGCCTTTCGAGCCAGGGACGCCCAGGCCTCGTGAGTGGTCACCTGTCCTGAGGCTGTGGCGCTGAGCGCGAGCGCGCACTCGAGTGGACCGCGAGCGCGCGTCAGTACCCCGACCTCGGATACCCAGCGGTGCCCGCACGGGGATCGTCGCATGTGGAGGACGGCGTTGAAGGCGCTGGCGGCCTGGGCGGAGACGGCTTTCTCGCCCATGCCGGCGAGCGCACCGAGGGCGTTCAGACGCGCGGGCACCTCTCGCGCCCCGTTCGCGTGGATGGTCGCCCAGCCGCCGTCGTGTCCCGTGTTGAGGGCGGTCAGGACGTCGCGCACTTCGGGGCCTCGGCATTCCCCCAGGACGAGGCGGTCGGGGCGCATGCGCATGGCCGCGCGCACGAGGTCGGACAGGGTGACGGCTCCTCGCCCCTCGACGTTTGGCTTGCGTTCGAGGAGGTGGACGCAGTGCGGGTGGGTGGGGGCGACCTCGGCGACCTCCTCGATGCACACGATGCGCTCGCTGGAGGGGACGAGGGAGAGGGCGGCGCTCAGGAGCGTGGTTTTGCCACTGCCGGTGGCGCCGGAGACGAGGACGTTGGCGCGCGAGGCGACGAGCGCTCGCAGGAGCGGGCCGAGCGCGCCGGGCAGTGTCCCGCAGGCTTCGAGATCCGCGATCCCCAGCCGACGCGTGCCGAGCACGCGCAGGGAGATGAGCGTTCCCGACCCGGAGACGGGTGGCAGGACCGCGTGCAGGCGGACGCCGCCGGGCAGGGTGCCATCGGCGATGGGGCTGGCGTCGTCGAGGCGCGCCCCGCACGCGCTCGCCAGCCGGATCGCTGCGTGGCGGGCGTCGGCCTCGTCGTGGATGCCGACGTCGACGCGCGCGAGACCGCCTCCTCGCTCGGCCCACGCGTGAGCGCCGTTGATGAGCACGTCGGTGACGTCGGGGTCGTCGAGGAGGTGCGCGAGGGGCGGGTCCATCCCGCGCTGCCGGGCACGCAGGGTTTCGAGTGCGACGGCGGCCTCGCGCGCGCCACACCCGGGTCGAGACGTGTCGGCGATCACCCCGGCGGGGGCGGTACCGCGGGCGAGGAGTCGCAGGGCGCTACGCACGGGCCACCTCCAGGCGCACAGTCTCGTCGCGGGCGAGGGAACGCCCACACAGGGGCGTCGGCTCGAGGGAGGCGAGGGCCCGGCGCAGAGCACGCAGATCCCGACCCGGTCGCGTCGGCGCGCGCAGGATCGGGCGCGGCGCACACGCGGACAGCCCCGGGCTACGCCTGCCGCGACCAGCCGACACAAGCGTGATCGCGGGGCACGGCGGTGGATGACAGGCCAGGCTCGCGGCCATCGCCGCGGCTCCCTCCAGGTCTGGGCGGGTCACGAGGATGAGAGCGTTCGCGTGAACGGCGGACGCGCAGCGCGCAGCCCGCTCATCCCATCGTCCCGCGTCCACGATGAGGGGAGCGTGCAGGGACCGGCAGGCGGCGGCGACGCGCGGGTCGTCCGCGCTGGCACCGCCGCGCGCGTCCCCGACGAGGGCCCGCACTCCACTCAGGGTGGGCAGGTGATCGCGCAGCGACGGCAGATACGAGTCCTCAGAGGCGTCCAGATCCGCCCACCGCACGCCGGGGACATCGCATTCGGGGGCGCGAGCAAACCCGGGCACGGCCCCGGACGCATCGACGACGACCACGCGCCGCGCGCTCCCGCGTTCACGACGGCTCGCCCGACGCAACCAGCGTGCACGCAAACCGCGCCGACACCCACGCTCCCCGGCCAGCAGACGCACGACGTTCGTCGTACCCACCCCGCCGCAGATCCCGGCGACCACCCACACCGCGCTTGGCATTGCCCACCGGTGGCAGGCCTCGGCGATGAGGGAGACGAGGAGGGCCGTGTCCCCGGGCAGACTCACCTGCCCCTCTCCGCCGACGCGCACGCAGGGCACGCCGACGGGCACTGGCGCGCCTGGCGATGCGAGGACCAGCACCGCGCGGGCCGGGTTCGAGCACACCCGCGCCCCGGCGAGTTCCACCGCGTCGCGGGCGCATTCCAGGTCGGGCGGTGCGAGGCCGACGAGGGCGACGGGCCCCCGATTCTTCGCATCGTGCGTCTCATCATGCATGTCCATGCAGCTACGCTGCGCCTGAGGGAACCCTTCCGTCTACCCCTGCGCGCGCCCCTGTGGACAACGCAGACTCGAAATGCCACCCTGTGCATAGAAGGGGCCCGACGGAGGACCCTGTGGATTGAGCCAACGTTGGAGTAGACGCATGGTACGCGCGGCCTTTTTCGATCTGGATAAAACGATTCTCGACACGTCCTCGAACGTGGCGCTCTCGGGACCGTTCATCGAGGCCGGGCTCATGAACCGACGCACCGCGATCACCTCCGTCCTCGTGCAGCTGCCCTACCTACTCACGGGAGCTGACGAATCGCGCATGGAGCAGATGGCGCAGGCGCTGGGGCGCATGGGACGCGGCTGGAACGCCGCATTCCTCGAGGCCACAGTCGAGGATGCCCTTGAGCGCACGATCCAGCCCGTCTGCTACGCGCAGGCTCTCGCGCGCATCGAGGCGCACAAGCACGCGGGCGACGTCGTCGTCATCGCGTCGGCCTCGGTCGAGCAGGTGGTGCGCCCGATCGCCCACATGCTGGGGGCGGATGAGGTCCTCGCCTCGCGGGCGTCCCTCGACGAGGACGGGTGCTTCACGGGCGAGATCACGCACTTTAACCAGGCTCAGGGCAAGGCGGACGCCTGCGAGGCCCTGGCTCGCGCGCGCGGCTGGGACCTGTCGGAGTGTTCGGCGTACTCAGATTCGGTGTCGGACGCGCCGCTCCTGCGCCTCGTCGGCCACCCCTACGCGGTCAACCCGGACCGCGGTCTGCGCGACATGGCGCAGCGCGAGGGCTGGCCCACGCTCACCTTCACGTCCACGGTGCGCGTGTTGCCGCGCGAGGTCCCAACCCCCGCGAAGGTCGCGGTTCCCTTCCTTGCTGGTGTCGCCGTGGGTGCGGCGGCTTGCGCGCTCCTGCGCCGCTAACACGAGCGCAGATTGGACGGATCGCGCGGATCGAGCAGATTTAGGAGAGCCTGCCCGCCTGTACGTGGCGTGCGACGTCGCGCCCCACCTGGGCCCCGTAGACGATCCCCGCGCAGTAGTGGGTGATCCACCTGCTCAGGCCGGCCTCGTCGGCGCTCACCCACCCGGCGAGCTCCCGCCCCCCGCGCGCGGGATCCAGCGCGTCGTAGGCGCTCGGCACGCACACGCCTGTCGGGTCGACGCCGCGCGTGACGAGGATCCACCGCGCCAGGCCGCTTCCCACGACGGACGAGGCCGGGGCGAAGACGCGCCGGAAACGGAAGTGGGCGGTCAGCGCGGCGGCGACGGCGAGGGCGGGGGCATCGCTGCGCGCGTAGGCGAGGGCGGGGGCGAGCAGGGCGGAATCCGTAGGCAGGGCGACGGCGTTGGCCTGGGCGAGGCCGGAGGCCACGAGACCGGAACAGGCATCCCGATGCAGCCCCGCAATCAGCGCCGGAAGGGGTGTCGGGGCGACGCGCGCACCGCCCTGGGAACGCGTGTTCAGGGCGGGGAAACGCGAAGCGAGGTTCCACTGCGAGCGCCAAATCCCCAGGGCGAGGGCAACCCCCGGATCGGATGCAGGCCCGCCCTCGTCTCCCATGGACGCGGCGCGCACGTCGTCGACGCTCGTGCGGGCGCCCTCGATGATGGACAGGGCAGCGGCCTCGCGGACGGCCGCCTCGGCGCGGGCCTCCTCCCAGCCTCGGCGCAACCCCTCACTGAAGCGCAGGTCGGCGAGCGCGGCGTGCGCCTCGTTCATAGCGGATGCAACGTCGGGGCGGGCGGCGGCCGCGCGCAGCACGGCGGGTGCGGGGTCGACGAGGGCTTCGATACTCACCCCTCTACACTAGGGGCATGACGCTTTTGCAGCATCGAAACTTCTCCGCGCGCCTGCGCTCGGGGTTGTTCGCATTCGTTTTCGCGCCGGTTGCCCTGGTGTTCCTGGGTTCGTCGATGGTCGACGTACAGGCCTTGGCCTCGGTCGGTCAGCCGCTGGCCTCGGTGGAGGGCCTCATCGGCATGGCGCTCGCGTCGCTGCTGCTCGCCCTCATCGCGCTCAACTGCGAGGAGTCGAGCGCGGGCATGGTCGTGACTTTCGTGTGGTCGCTCGCCGTGGGGGTCGCGCAGTTCCTGGGTGTGGTGCGTCTGCCGCTGCTCATGAAGTCCTCGGTGGGCCGCGAAGACATGCTCGCCGGCGTCCTGTGGTGTATGTACCCGGTGTGCCTCTCCCTCATACTCGGTGCGTGCGCGCTGACGATCAAGTCGGTGCGGGTGCGCGCGGGCAAGGACACGCGCATGCCTCTCGCGCGCGTGCACCGTCACGCGTTCGGCACGACGGTCGCGCTCCCGGCCGCGATCGCCGCAGGCGTGCTGATGGTGGGGGCGGCGCCCTCGGATTCGACAAACGTCGCGGCGATGGGCCTGGAGGGAATTCTCGAGGGCCACACCCTCGCTCCGCTGTTCGCCCTCGGCGCGGGCCTGGCGTTCGCCGTCTTGGTGGTGAACGCCCGTTGGTCGATCACGGGCACGCAGATCGCGACGTGGACGATCCTCGTGCTGCCGAGTTACGTGGTCTTGCCGGTGTGGGCGTCGCTCACGGGCAATGTGATCGTTCCCGGTTCCTCGATTCTCACGAAACTCTCCCTCGCAAGCCCTCCCCTGGCGGCCCTGGGAATGGCGACGGGCTGCGCGTCGATGGGGGTTCTGTGGGCGCGGGTGCGCGCTCTGAAGAACCTCGATGCGTCGCAGGCCGCATCGACGAATGAGGGGCCTGCCGAGGCCTAATGCGCGCAAGCGGTCTGACGGACCGTAATATGTGGGCAGATACAAGGAGGAAGCATGTCCGAGAACGAGTTTGACGTCCAGCGCGACCGCGCCGAGGAGGACCGCGAGAACGTGGTGCTCACCGGTGAGGAGATCGAGCTGCCGGGCGAAGATTCCGACGCGTCGGCGATCATCGGCGAGTCCAGTGAGCCCATCCACACGGGCGAGATCGAGTCGGTTGCAATCGGCGGCCTGACGGGACGCGTTCCGACTGCTGCCCCGCTCAAGCCCACGATCGAGGACAAGATTTCCACGGGCGAGCTGCCCGTCGTCACCGCCCCCGAGGGCGACCTCCCGGTCGTGTCCACCACTGACGAGGCCGAGGCTGCTTCCGAGGCGACGTCTCATTCCGCGGATGACACGCAGGGCAACGCCGAGCAGGCACCCGCCGACACCGACGCTCACGCGGAGACGGCGAACGATTCGGAGGGCGCGCAGAGTAGCGACACCACGGATGAGGCTTCCTCCGAGGAACACGCCGAGGATGCCCCCACGCAGACCTCCGAGAACGCCGCCGACCAGCAGGAAGTGTCGGCCGACGAGGAGCCCGCCGCCAGTGCAGCCGACGACGCGCCTGAGACCAGCCAGGACGACGCGGAACCCGCACACTCGACGGATGAGGGCGCCGAGGCCTCCGACCAGGACGAGACACCGTCAACGGACGCCACGCTCGAAGCCGAGGACTCGTCCGACGAGACCGACACCCCCGAGGAACCGGAGCCCTCGCGCACGCCTGTCATGACGCCCGCGCAGGCAGCTGCGGCGCTGGGCCTGAACCTGGATGACGCATTCACGAAGGCCGATAAGCCCACTGACGCGGAGGAGCCCGCTGAGGCCACGGAGCCCACCGAGACCGCCGATTCCGATGACGATTCCACCGAGGAGTCGAAGGACGCAGACGAGGCGAAGGAAGCGGACGAGGCCGGGGAAACAACCTCGGCCGTCGGTGGCGCCGCCGCCGAGCACCCGCTTGTCTCGCGCCGATCCATGATCTTCGGTGACGACGAGCCGACGACCCCATCGATCCCGGCGCTCACACCCACCGACCAGGCCGAGCCGGCCTCGTCGGACGAGACCGACGCTTCCTCCACCGAGCTCGACCAGCCCGCCGCGGATCCCGCCCCCTTCACCGAGCCGACGGCCCAGCTGCCCACCCAGGCGGCCCAGGCCTCGTACTCCTTCGAGGACCAGGACGCCGCCGAAGAGGTACGCCCACGCCGCCGTTCCCTGCTGGGTGAGAGCAATGAGGACGCCGAGGCCGCGACCCTGGCCGCGATCGCATCGACCGCCGCACGCGGCGACAAGTCCAACTCCGGCCGACTGGACGACGAGCTCTTCTCCGCCGCCCCGCAGGTCACGGAGATGCCCTCGCGCACGGGCGCACACTGGCTCTCGCTCCTGCTGTTCCTCATCCTCACGCCGGTCGGCTGGTACCTGGCCGCCGACGCGGGCGCGCGCATGACGCTGGCCGACGCCGCGCCGATGTACACGGGCGTCGCCTCGATGCTCGCGCTCGGCGAGCTGCTGGGCTCGCTCATCATCGCCGCGATCCTGTTCATGGTGGCGCGCCGTTCCTCGCTGGGCGCCTGGCTGACGGGCCTGGGGATGCTAATCGTTGGCCTGCCGTGGGTCATGGCCCCCGGCATCACGGCCACGTCGGCGCTGGCCGCGCTGACCACGCTGACCAACACGGGCTCCCTGGGGGCGAACCTGTCGCACCACCTGCAGGCCTCCGGCTACTCGGGCCGTTTCGTCCTGCTGGGCGTGGCGCTCCTTGGCCTGGCGTACGTGTCACACTCGGCGCGCCGCACCGGCCGCGACGAGGAGGCCCTACGCACCTTGATCGAGGCCACGAACCCGGCGGGCGCCTTCTACTCCAAGCGCGCACGTAAGAAGGCAGCGAAGGACGCGGCCCGCAAGTGAAGACTTTGATTCCCGCCAGCGCGATCGAGCTCGAGGGTCCGTGGACTCACCGGCACGTGAGCGCTGGCGGCGCCGCATTCCACGTCGCCGACATGGGCGAGGGCATGGACCATGCGCTCGTTCTTCTCCACGGCTTCCCCGAGCACTGGTGGGCATGGCGCGACGTCCTGCCCGCGCTCGCCGAGTCGACGTCGCGCGTGTTCGCCCTTGATTTACGAGGCTTTGGCGCCTCCGACCTGACGCGCGGGGACTGCAACCTCACCCAGATGGCGAACGACGTCATCGCCGTCGTACGCGCCCTCGGTATTACCTCCTTCTCGGTGGCTGGTATGGGTATCGGGGGCACGATCGCGTGGATGATCGGCGCCCTCGCGCCCCTTGAGCTGCGGTCGGTGGCCGTCCTGTCGGCCCCTCATCCGCTGGGCGTTCAGCCGGTCATTGGCCGCGCGCCGTGGGCGGGTGGACGCGTGCTGCAGGGACGCCTCGCGCTGCCCACGGGACGCGAACATGCGCTGCGGTCCGGGTCGCTTGTGACGACCGTCTATCGCGCGTGGGCCTCGCCCGGGAACGTGGACGGCCTCGTCTCCCAGTCAGGAACGTACCGGGCCGCGCTGCGTCGCCCTTTCGCTGCGCATACCGCGCTGCGTGGCCTGACCGCTGCACGCAAGATCTCTCGCGAGGAACGACGCATCCTCACGGAGCCTTTGCGCGTACCCGTGCTGTCTCTGGTTGGCCGCGATGACGGGGCATGGTCGGCGCTCGATCACGCGGCGGACGCCCATTTCGTGGATGCGCCGCTCACGCAGGTCGTCATTCGCGAGGCCGGCCATTTCCTCCCCGAAGAAGCTCCCCAGGCGGTCGTCGACGCTCTGTCACAGCACGTCTGCGCACACACCAAATAAAGCATTTTCATTAGACAGCTCACACAAAACACTAAATGAAACGCGTTTCACCTGATAGATAGGGCATAATGGTGTGATGCGCGGTACCTTCTCGTGAGCGGTATTACGTATGGGAACCACTGCGCAGTCCAAATCGGAACGCCCGAGCAATCGGGCACGAGCGGAAGGAGCTCCGCACAATGATCGGTGACGGAAACTTCATCAGCCAGGTGCCGCTGTTCGGTGGCCTTGATGATGCACAGCAGGTGTCCCTCCAGCAGAAGATGGGTCATACCACCCTGCGTCGCGGAGAGACTCTCTTCGACGAAGGCGATCTCGGTGATCGCCTTTACATCGTGACCGAGGGCAAGGTGAAGCTCGGCCACACGTCCAGCGACGGACGCGAGTCCCTGCTCGCAGTCCTGGGCCCCGGTGAGATCATCGGTGAACTCACGCTCTTCGATCCGGGCCCGCGTTCGACCACCGCGACTGCCGTTTCCCCGGCGTCGCTTCTCTACCTCGAGCACGAGGACCTCATGCACGTGCTCGACACCAACCCCACCCTGGCCAAGCACATGCTGCGTGCCCTCGCACAGCGCCTGCGCCGCACCAACGAGTCCCTCTCGGATCTCGTGTTCTCCGACGTTCCCGGCCGTGTCGCCAAGGCTCTCCTGGACCTTGCAGACCGCTTCGGCACCGCGACCGATAAGGGCGTCCACGTCCCCCACGACCTCACGCAGGAAGAGCTCGCCCAGCTGGTTGGCGCCTCCCGTGAGACCGTCAACAAGTCTCTGGCCGACTTCGTGTCGCGCGGCTGGATCCGTCTGGAAGGTCGTGCTGTGACCCTCCTTGACGTCGATCGCCTGGCGCGTCGCGCTCGCTGACCTCAGCTCACGGGTTGGGCCCGGCACCATTGGTGCCGGGCCCAACCTATTTGTTGTCTCCCACAGCAAACGAGGCCGCGGCCCGCATGCGGTCAACGCACACGCCAGCCACGGCCTCGTCGTATTCGATTGATTGCGCGCGGATAGTGCGCGTCAGTTCTGGACGGTGGGAGCTTCCTCAATCGGACGCTTGAGGTAGGCCACCAGGTTCTCCGAACCCGTGGGGCCGGGGATCACCTGGACGAGTTCCCACCCGTCAGCGCCCCACTGGTCGAGGATTGCTTTCGTCGCGTGCGTGAGCAGCGGAATCGTGGAGTATTCCCATTTAGTCATGATTTCATCCTACCCGCCCGCCATCTGAGGGCGCACGAAGGACAGAACTTTTGGGACGTGGGGGCTGCGGAGCTCGCGCGCGAGGGGTTCATCGGAGGTGCGCAGCCACTCCAACCAGTTCTCCGCGTGCGGGTAGTGGCGTAGGATCGCGCGACGCTCACGCTCTGTCAGTCCGCCCCATACGCCGTAGTTGGCTTCGGACTCAAGCGCGTCGGCGAGGCATTCGAGGCGAACCTCGCATTCGTAGCAGCGCATACGAACCTGACGCTGCGAGGCACCCTGCACGAACAGCACGTCCGGTTCAATGGACGCGCAGAGCGCGCGGGCGACCCAGCTCTGGTCGTCGCCTTGCGTTGACATCGTGGAACTCCACTTCACTGAATTTCGAGCCCTGCTTGTGACCATACACACATACGATTGCGGGTGCAAACGCTGCGACCACGATCAAGGCCATCAGGCGTGACTCATCAGGCAATTCTCACGCGTCGCCACACGCCAGATGAGCACGCCGCCACGTAAGCTAGGAACATGTCGCACTCTCACTCTCGTGCCGTCCGACCGGCACAGCTGCTCGCACTGCTGCTGGCGTTCTTGAGCGTGTCCGCGCTCATGGGCGTCGTCGGGGCAGGCATGCTTGTCCCCGTCGCAGGCCCCACCGCGCTCGTCGCGAAGTCGGTTCCGTCCGTCTTCAACGAGCTGCCCGGCGACCTGCAGACGGTAGCTCCCGCCGAGGAGTCCCAGCTGCTGGATTCGTCCGGCGCCGTGATCGCGCACTTCTACGACAAGCAGCGCATCGTTGTGCCCAGCGCCAACATCGCTGACGTCATGAAGAAGGCGATCGTGGCGATTGAGGACAAGCGCTTCTACGAGCACAACGGCGTTGACGCCACCGGCATTGCGCGCGCGCTGGTCTCTAACTTGGGCGACAGCGGACGCCAGGGCGCCTCCACGATCACCCAGCAGTACGTGCGTAACTCGCTGGCCGAGCGCGGCTACCTCGAGGGCGACGCGGATCAGGTGAGCGCGGCGACCGAGCAGACCACCGAGCGTAAGCTCCGCGAGATGAAGTACGCGCTGGCACTGGAAAAGACCCAATCCAAGGATGAGATCCTCACGGGCTACCTCAACATTGCGCCCTTCGGTCCGATCACCTACGGCGTGGAGGCCGCTTCACAGCGCTACTTCTCCAAGTCGGCCTCTGAGCTGAACTACCTGGAAGCTGCGCTCCTCGCTGGCCTCGTTCAGTCCCCCGTCCAGTACGATCCGCTGACCCACCCCGAGGCCGCCCAGGAACGCCGCGACACGGTCCTGGCCACGATGCTTGAGCAGGGTGTCATCACGCAGGAGGAGTACGACCAGGGCATCGCGACGAGCGTCGAGTCCATGCTCAATCCGACGGTATCCTCCGAGGGCTGCTCCGGTGCTCCGTCCACACAGGCTTACTTCTGCGACTACGTCCTCTCGCAGTTCCTGGAGGATTCGGCCTTCGGCTCCACGCGCATCGAGCGTGAGCGCCTGCTCAAGACGCAGGGCATCACCATTCGCACCACGCTGGACCCAGCGAAGCAGAGCGCAGCCTACGCGTCTCTCACGAACGCGATTCCCGTCGGCGACGCTTCCGGCCTGAACGACGCGATCGTCTCCCTGGATCCGCGCACCGGCAAGGTCCTCGCGATGGCCCAGAACACGACGTACGGCATCGAGAGTGGCCAGACGATGTCGAACTACTCGGCCGACGGCAACTTCCAGGTGGGTTCGACTTTCAAGGTGTTCACTCTCCTGGAGTGGTTCAAGGAAGGCCACTCGGCGTACGAAACCGTGGGTTCGAACAACACGTTCTACCCCAACGGAGCCTTCAAGTGTGATGGCCACTCCATCACCACTGAGGGCTATCAGGTCAATGACCTCGCAGGTAAGACCGGCTCCATGAACGTCGTGCGCGCGACGGGCCAGTCCGTCAACCAGGCCTTCGTGAACATGGCGTCGCGCGTGGACTTCTGTTCCATCTTCCAGACGGCCTACGACATGGGTATCACGGAGGACGGCGACGTTCCCTCGCCTTTCCCGGCCAACATCCTTGGTTCCGTGTCGAGCTCGCCGCTGCATATGGCGTCCGTGTTCGCGACGATCGCGAACTCCGGCCAGCAGTGCACGCCTCAGTCCATCGAGTCGGTGACCGACCGTAACGAGAACGTCCTCAAGGAGTTCTCGGCGGACTGCAAGGAGGTCATCTCCCCTGATGTCGCGAACAAGACGGCTGCTCTGCTGACGGCGTCGGCCGGCCAGTACTACACGTCGACGCACCTGGGTGATGGCCGCCCCTTCGCCGCCAAGTCGGGTACCACCGACGGCCACGCAAACACGTGGCTGACGGGCTTCACGCCGTCGCTCGCGACGTCCGCGTGGGTGGGTCACGGCGACAACTCCTCGCAGGAAGTGTCTGGCGTTGTCATCAATGGCGTCTACCACTCCGAGATCTTCGGTGAGACCTACGTCGGCCAGAACATCTGGGCTCCCTACATGACGCAGGCGCTGGCGGGCACCCCGGTGGAGGCCGTGTCGAACGCAAACATCGGTGCGTCCACTCCGCAGCGTGGCGCGACTCCGACGCCTGCCCCGTCGCCGTCGAGCCACTGAGATGACGACCGATACGGCAGCGTTGCTTCAGGAGGCCGCGGCTTCGTCCACTCGACGAGGCCGTGGCCTCCTGCGCACCGCAGGCGCGCTCATGGGGGGGCTGGGACTCGCCGGGTTGGCAGCGGGAGGCGCAGCGCTGGCCTGGGGGTCGGTCGAGCGCACTATGCCGGTGCTTCGGCGCTACGAGGTTCCGGTTCGCGCTCGCGTGCCCGAGGTGACGATTCTGCAGATCGCGGACCTGCACCTTTTCGAGGGCCAAGAGTTTTTGCTGCGATTCTTGTCCGACGTGGCAGCCTCGGAGCGCTTCGACATGGTGGTTGCGACGGGCGATAACTTTGGGTCGACGGAGGCTTTGGACATGGTGATGGACGCGTATCGTCCGTTCCTGTCCTACCCGGGTGCGTTCGTGCTCGGTTCAAATGACTACTATTCACCGATCCCTAAGCGTTGGAGCTGCTACCTGTCGCGTTCGAAGCCGCATCCGGTACGCGTGGTCCCCGATCTGCCCTTCCTGCCGATGGTGCGTCAGATGCGCCGGGCTGGCTGGCTGGACCTGTCGAATGCGTCGGGCACACTCCGCCTGCCCACGGGCACGGTTTCTCTGCTCGGCACGGATGACGCGCATATCTTCCGTGATCGCCTGGGGGCTCCGGCCTCGTCGTGGGATGCACCCGACGCCCTGCGACTCGGGGTGACGCACGCGCCGTACACGCGGGTCGTTTCCGCGCTCACTGAGGTCGGCTCGGACCTGATTCTCGCGGGGCATACGCACGGCGGTCAGATCGGCATTCCGGGGTTCGGCGCGATCATCACGAATTGCGATATTTCGCGTCCCTATGCGAAGGGTCTGAAACGCTGGGAGGCTCCGGACGGTTCGACGGCGTGGCTGCACGTGTCTGCGGGCCTGGGGACGTCCCCCTACGCGAAGGTGCGTATCGCGACTCGCCCCGAGGCCTCGCTGCTGCACGTGTACCCGGCGTAGCCACAGACGCATACCTGGCGTAGCCGGGGCATTCGTGTCGCGATGTTTCTGCGCGGGCAGTCACAAACCTTGCCCCAAAATGCGGCGTGGGACACAATTATGTCGCTTGCTTGATCTCCGTTTGGGATTATCGGCGAGGAAACGCTATACTCGAACGGCACCGGGGTGTGGCGCAGCTTGGTAGCGCGCTTCGTTCGGGACGAAGAGGCCGTGGGTTCAAATCCCGCCACCCCGACCGGTAATCGCCGGGACCGTTTGGTCCCGGCGATTTTTCATACTCATCTGCCCTGAGGCTTCCGGGTTATAGGACACTACGCGTTTCCGAAGGGGTGACTTTTCGGCTTATTGATGCGGGAAAGTCGGTGCTTTAGTTGGTTTTGACCAACTATGAGGATGGACAAATCGTGTTGCTGGGAGGGTGATTTTTCGGCTTGCTGGTACCGGAAAGTCGGTGCTGAAGGTGGTTGTTTCATCGTGGGGGTAGGAACACCCCCACAGGCCCGATACGCGAGCCCATCAGCGCGCACGTGGGCCCGACAACCTGCACGTGGGCCCTTTGATATGCGTGTGGGCCCGATGACCTGCGTGTGGGCAGCGCCGCCCACGCGCATATCCAGGGGTTGACGTGCGCATCAAGGGGTTAACACGCATATTCAAAGGCCCACGTGCGAACAGCACACCACGACAGCCGCCGATTCCGCCAAAGATCAGACCCATTCAGCCATAACCGTCGGTTTTGGGCTCTTATTGCCCACTGGGTCTGCACTTCGGCGGCCACACCACCTCGAACCGCAGCCGCGCTGCCGCCAAGCGGGGGGGGAATTGCACGACACGAGCCTCCAACACGCCGGCGACACGCCGACAGAGGGCTTCGTGTAGTGCAAAACTCCCACACGGACCCCGCGTAGGGCGCCGCAGCAGCCGAGCACCACCACCCAGACACCAGACACGAAAGCAACGCCCGGAGCGAAGTACAGACCACGGCCACCAAACGGATTGACAGTCCATGCGACGGCCAGGTATCTACCAGTGTCATACGCCAATACAAAACGTCTAACGAACCCCGATTTTCCCGCGTCGGCACAACCTCACTGACCGATATGTTAATTTGATGCTTTTTGGGGTTAGACTGAGCGAGAACGTACACTTCAAGATTTCAAGGAGTACCCCATGAAGCGTCGTATTGTAGCCGCCCTCCTGATCGCCACGATGCCCCTCGGTATGGCTGCCTGCCTGCAGATTAAGCCTGACAACCCGACGTCCTCGCCGTCGTCCTCGTCCGCGCCTTCGCAGGAGCCGACCAGCACGCCTACGCAGGCATCGCCCTCCGCGTCGAGCTCTTCGAAGTCGGGCCAGACGAAGGAGGAGGCCTGCGCCATTCTCGACGACAAGGCCAACGAGATCTCCTCGAGCCTAAACGAGCAGGATAAGGACTCGGTCATCAAGACCCTGTCCGGCTTCATCGACATCATGAAGTCCGACGAGATCACCAACCCCGAGGTCAAGGAGGCGGCAAACGGGCTGGCTGACAGCGCGCAGAGTCTTCTCGACGCGACCAAGGCGGCCGACGATCAGCCGACGGCCGAGCAGCGGTCCAAGATTCTGACGGCGACGTCGCAGTACCTGGAATCGCTAAATAAGCTCGATTCGGTGTGCACCGGTAAGTGATGCTCTGACGAGCACACGACACACCCATCAAGGTAAAGGTGAGGGTGGCCCCGCGGGGCCACCCTCACCTTTCAATGCCCACACGCGGGCATACACAATCTGATGGTGCGCGTCAGCGCGCGTTGCACACCGTCTCGAGCGACGACATCGACGTCGTGAAGGTCGTGTACAGATCCATGGCCTCGCTCATCTGGTCTGCCGACGGGTCATCGCCCACCGTCTTGGCGAAGTCGGCGAGAGCCTGAGCGCTATCGCCCGCAGCCACCGCAGCAGCCTTCACTTCGGTGTTGGTAATGTCGTCAGACTTCAGGACGGTCGCGACGTTGGTCATGCCCTGAATCATGTCTTCCGTGTTGCTCGGATCCAGGCCATCAATTGCCTTGACGGCCTTGTCATTGATGATCTGGCACGCAGCCTGCTTGGACTGTCCACCGCAGGCGGCCAGGCTCAGGGGCAGCAGTGCGACGAGGGCAGCCGTGAGAAGACGCTTTTTCATGAGGGTTACTCCTTCGAGTATTTGTGATGGGTACCCCCGAATCATATCACATTTTCACATCATTGATTACCTCGCGGTTAACGAACATGCGTGCATTTTTTACACAATCCGCTGCACGAACGACGACCGCGCTTGATAGATGCGCCGCACGCACGAGGAGAGGGCGACCCCGCGCACGCACGAGGAGGGGGCAGCACCGCGAACATGCGAGGGTCGCGCTCACACGAGCAGCGCGCTCGCAGGACGCGGAAGGGGGCGGCCCCAACGGGCCGCCCCCCTCTCGCTATCTACTCAGCCGAAAACCGGAACTGGGGATCAGCGCTCGCCCCGCCCCGGCCTCGTTGATTCAGGCCGCTCCGCCGTTCTTCCAGCGACGGAAGAACATCGCCAGCAGCGCGCCGGAGAGGTTGTGCCACACGGAGAACACGGCCGCCGGGAGCGCGGTCTCCGGGGTGGAGGCGAAGTGCGTCTTTGCCAGCGTCGCGGCCAGCGCCGAGTTCTGCATGCCGACCTCGATCGCGGTCGTGCGCGCAGCCTTGTCGGAGCCGCGGCCGACGCGTCCGGCCAGGTAACCGAAGAGGTAACCGAGCAGGTTGTGGCAGATGACCACGGCGATGATGAGGGCGCCGGACGTCAGGATCTTGTCGACGGAACCCGACACGACGACGAGGAGCACGTAGCAGATGCCCAGCACGGAGATCCAGGGCAGGATCGGCAGGATCTTCTCCACGAGCTTGCCCGCAATGTAGCGCACGAGGAAACCGCCCAGGACGGGGGCGAGGACCATCAGGAGGATGTTCTTCGCCATGGCCACACCGTCAACCGGCATGCGGTTACCCACCAGCCAGGCGGTGAGCAGCGGCGTCATGAGGGGTGCGAGCAGCGTCGAGATCGAGGTCATGGTAACTGATAGGGCGACGTCCGCCTTCGCCAGGTAGGAGATCACGTTCGAGGCCGTGCCACCGGGCGCGCAGCCGACGAGGATGACGCCGACGGCGACCGCGTCGGGGAGGCCAAACACGTAGCATAGAGCCCAGCCGACGAGGGGCATGATCAGGTACTGGGCAATGACGCCCACGAGCACGGGCAGAGGACGCTTGACGATGAGTCCGAAGTCGGGCAGCGTCAGGGTCAGGCCCATGCCGAACATGATGACGCCGAGCGCCCAGTTAACGCCGGGGGCCAGCGGCTTGAAGGTGGCGGGCGTGATCATGGCGATCGCGAAGGCCGCCAGGATCAGCAGCGGGAAGACCGTCACGGCGATGCGCGCGCTGCGGTCCTCGGAGGACAGGGTCGGGGATTGAGTTGTAACTGCGTCTGATGTGGACATGCCCCCATATTTCATCGATTGTTGGTATTTTCCCTTCCACATCTCACGTTGTGATCAGCTCAGTATTGAGCCTCACAAGACCACTTCACTAAGCTAAGGCTATGCACAGTGCAGCGCCCCAGACTCAGACACCACCCGAACGCACCGCGGGCGGCGGGCCCGACCATACCGCGGCGCGTCCCCAGGGACGTCCGAAGCCACGCCACCACAACAACCCCCACATGCGTAAGCTAGCCCGCGACGGATGGATTTCCGACCAGCACGGCGCGTGGACGATGATGGCTTTCCCGCCGCTGCTCGGGTGGGCGCTGTCCTGCTCCTTCTCATGGACGGTCGTGCTCATGCTGGTGGCGTGGGCGATGGCGTTCCAGATGTTTTCGGCCGTGTGCTTGTGGGTGAAGACGCCCGCCAAGCGCCGCGCTCGAATCGCTCCCGCGGTCATCACCTACGGCGTGCTCGCAGCCCTGCCCGGCGCAACCCTGCTGGCCGTGCGTCCGCAGCTGCTGTGGTGGGCGATCGCTTTCGCACCCCTGGCCTCGTCGGCGCTCTCCCTCGTGTGGAGGGGCCGCGAGCGCTCCCTGGGGGCTCGCGCGGCGTCGATTCTGGCGGGTAACATCATGGGTCCCGTGGCTTTTTCGCTGGCGGTTGCGGATGGTTCTCCGGCCGCGGTGTCGATTCACGCGTGGGCGACGTGCGCGGCGTTCGGTCTGCATTACATCGGCACGGTTCCGCTGGTGCGTTCGATGATCCGGGGACGCAGGGATCCGCGCTGGGCGGTGGGTTCGACGCTGCTGCACGCGGTGTTCACCTTGTGCGCGGCCGCGGCGTGGTGGTTCGGCGCGCTGGCGATCTGGCCGGTCCTCATGTGGGCGTTGCTGACGGCCCGCGCGTGGGTGATGCCGGCGATCAGCCGGAAGCGGGCGCGTCCGCTTTCACCCAAGCTCGTCGGGTTCAGCGAGCTCGGCTGGTCGCTTCTCCTGATCGTCTCGCTGCTGATCCCGTAATCACCGCGTTTCGGTGGGTGGCCATGGGCGCGTCCGATTCGTTGGGCGCGCCCATTCGCACACGCCCTTACGCGCCGATGCCCGAGGTGCGCGCAAATTCGGTGGCGACGGACAGGAAGAGGTCGTTCTGCTCGCGCGATCCGACTGAGACGCGCACGCCCACGCTGAAGGGGCGCACGATGAGGCCGACGCGTGCGCATGCCTCGACGAGGCCGTAGACGTCTCCGCGGATCAGGTAGAAGTTCGACTGGCTGTCGGGGATGTCGTAACCGAGGCCGCGCAGCGCCGGGATGATGCGCTCGCGTTCAGCGATGCTCTGGGCGACCGCGCGCTGCACACCCTCGGAGTCCTTGAGGGAGGCGAGGGCCGCGGCGAGCGCGAGGGAGTTGACGCCGAAGGGAACGAGGAGGGCCTGGATCGCGCCGATCACCTCGGCCTCGCCAATGGCGTAGCCGACGCGCACGCCCGCGAGGGCGTGGGCCTTGGAGAAGGTGCGCATGACGATGACGTTGGGGTGGTCCTCGATGAGGGGGACTGCGGTGCGCACGCCGGGCTTGGTCGCGAAGTCGATGTAGGCCTCGTCGACGATGATCATGATGTCTTCGGGGACGTCGGCGACGAACGCGGCGATTTCCTCGTAGGTGAGGGCGGGGCCGGTCGGGTTGTTGGGTGAGCAGACGATGACGGCGACGGTGTCGGGCGTGATGGCGGCGCGCATGGCGTCCAGGTCGTGGGTGCCGTCGGGGAGGAGTTCGACGGGCACGGGCTCGCCGCCCACGGAAGGGACGGCGATCGGGTAGGACTCGAAGGAGCGCCAGGGGAAGACGACCTGGGTGCCGGGCTGGCAGACGGCGGAGAGGGCGGCGACGAGGATCGCCGAGGAGCCGGTGCCCACGCACACCTGGTCGGCACCGACACTGAAGCGCTTCGCGAGGGCTTCGCGCAGGGGCGCGGCCGTCAGGTCGGGGTAGCGGTTGATCGTCTCGAGTTCGCGGGCGATCGCTTCGAGCACGGCGGGGCTGGGCGGCGTCGGCATTTCGTTCGAGGAGATCTTGACGGCGCCTGGGGCCGTCTTGCTCGGCACGTAGCGGGGCAGGGCGGCGACGGCGGGACGAATGCGCAGGTTGGTCATGTCTGTAGTCCTATCCCATGGAATTGGCACGTGCAAGCATCGTCCCACTGCGCAAGAATGAAGCAATGGATTTCATTGCACGTCTTTTAGCCACGATGGCCGGACTGTGGGTCACGGTCCACGTGGTTCCGTCGATTTCGATCAAGTCGTCGTCGGCCTCGCAGACGGTGATCGTCTTTGCGGTCGTCGCCCTGGTGTTCACGGCGGTGAACTCGATTATTAAGCCTGTCGTGAAGACACTCGCATTCCCCCTGTATGTGCTGACGTTCGGCCTGTTTGCCCTGGTGACGAACTCGCTGCTGTTTGCGCTGACGGGCTGGCTGTCCACGTCGCTTGGATTCCCTATGACGACGGGCGGCTTCTGGTCGTGCCTGGCGGGCGCGGTCATCACCTCCGTGGTGTCCTCGATCGTCTCGGGCCTGCTGCGCGATAAGAAGGATGAGCGCGACTGATCCGCTCTGCCCCCTGTCTCGAGGCGTGTCACCCCTGGGTGATGCGCCTCGTTTGGTAGTGGTGGATGGTGGTCTGGGTGCCCGGGGTGAGGCCGAGCGCCTGGGTGCGGCGGGCCTCGGCGGCCGCCAGGGCTCCGAGGCCGGGGTCGGACGAGGCCCGGGCGGCGTTCAGGGTGCTCCTGATTTCGTCGACGTACAGGGGCGCGCTGTGCGAGCAGGGCACGGGATCGTCGGCGTGGCACGTGGCTTCGTAGTCGTGGAACATGACGGTCGTGACGTTGTCCCCACTCGTGGCGTTGCCGTCCAAGCCGGGCACGATGTCACCGGAATTTTCGTAGGCGAGGACGGGCACGTCGCTGGGCGCGATTGTCGCGGTAGGTGAGCCGGCGGTGACGACGGAAACGACGTTGTAGCGGGCGCGCACGTCCGGGTCTGCGGCCATTTGGGCCGCCATGATTCCTCCCTGGGAGTGTCCGGCAAATTCGACGGCCTCACCCGGGGCGATGCCCGCCGCGTTCATGGCCTCTTTGATGGCGTCGAGCTGGTCCGAGTTCATGCCGGCGACGCCCTGCAAGTTGGTAGTCATGTCCTGGGGGCCCGACTGCCCAATGTCAAACACTTGGGTGCCTCGGATGTCGACGGTCCACGAGCGCGTCGTCGTCCCGTCCTCCCCCACCGTTACGTGTTCTTCGATGGCGATCTCTCCGTTATCGGCGTCTCCGCCGTGCATCTCAGTGATGTGCTCGATGGCATCCGCGCTGGTGGTGATGCCTTCGTAGTGGGTGTCGGGGGCGGCCTCGGGCATGGCCGCGAGCGCGGATCGGGTGCGCGCATCGAGGAGGTGTGAGGGAATCCGGGAGCCCAGGCCGTTGGGACGAACACGCGCGTTCCCATCCTTTCCCCGAACAGCGATCCCGTAGCTGGCACCGTGGTCGCCACGCATCATGATGTACCGGGCGACCGACACCCAGGGCGCGGCCAGCGCGGCAACGCCGGACGCGGATTGGGTGGACGTCGAGTTCAGGTCCTGGCTCACTCCCAGCCCGGCCAGTGACTGCGCGACGCCTCGGAACGCAGGAAGGGAGTTGACGTCCAGGGCGAACCTGCCGAGGTCGCGTTGGAAGCGCGCGCCCGACATCTCGTCCACGTGGTACTTGAAGAGCAACCCGTCGATGACGGTGTCACACAGGTCTTTTTCCGCGATTAACGATGAAAGACCGGGCATGAGGAAGGTGGACAGCCAGGGAGCGCCGGCGCGCGCTGAGGCGTCTTGCGCGCCGTGAACGAGCGCCGAGGCTCCGGTGAGCGCGAGGCCGGCAGGCCCCATGACCATTGTGCCGAGGCTCCGCACGCTCAGCTGCGGTCCCATCGGGCTGCCGGGCACGAGCTCCCACAGGGAGGAGCCGTTCTCGGCGTTCGCGTATGTGAGAGCGGTGTCCTGCAGCTTCCACCGCAGGGAGTCGATCTCGGTCTCGAGCGAGTTGAGGGCGGACAGGGCCCCCGTGATCGCGGACGCGAGGCGCGCGGAGGCCTCGGGGATGAGCCCGGATACCGCATCCGCCTCGCCGAGGGCGGCATCGAGCGCGAGCCTGGCGGGCACGATCGCGAGCGTTTCCTCGCCGCTGATGAGGGTGTGCGCGGCGCATAGTTCGTCGACATCGACGCGAAATGCTCCCGAGTTGACGGTGACGTCGCGGCGCGGGTCGAATGCCATGGTCACCACGCTCCCAGCATGACGAGTTCAGGCTGGTAGGTGGAAGCGTCCGCGAGTGCGCTGGTGAGGGCTCGGTTTCGTTCGTCGTCGAAGGAGGGGACGAGGTCGAGGGCGGCCTGGATCTGGTCGAGGAGCCCCTGAGTGCTCGCAATCACCTCTCTGTGCCGGTTGCGGTAGGAGTCGCCCGCGATGCCGACCCACTGTGGGCACGATGCGGCGGCGAGGCTGGAGCGCAGCGTCTCGACGAGGCCGTGGGCGGCGTGCAGGGACAGGCCGGGGCTGAGGGGATCGGGGATCATGGTCGGCTCCCATCGTTGGAAGAATCGTTGCTCGTCCTCGCACGCTACGCCTGCGTGCTCCCGCGCCACCACTCGCACAGCGACCCCTGTGGATAACTTCCCGGCGCTACCAACCCCTGTGGATGACACGCCCAGAGATCCACGTAGAAGCCGTGCATGAAAACATGCCTCTCGTTCACCGAAGATGACCAACGCGATGGCGACCTGAACCGCTGATGAAGGAGCACCGTTGTAGCATCGGAGCATGCCACTCGACTACACACGACCGCTCGCCGTCGACCTCTTTGCAGGAGCAGGAGGACTATCTCTCGGCCTCGAACAAGCCGGATACGAAATCGCGGCCGCAGTCGAGTACGATCCCATTCACGCAGCGGTCCACGAGTACAACTTCCCGTACGGAAAGACCTTCGCTCGGGATGTTACAGGCATCACCGGCGCTGAGATTCGCAGCAAGTCCGAGATCGGAGACAGGGAGATCGCACTGGTTGCCGGCGGCCCGCCATGCCAGGGGATATCTCTCATTGGCCGCCGTGCTATCGATGATCCTCGAAATGCGCTGTTGAAAGAATATGTGCGTTTGGTTCTCGAACTGCAGCCCCGTCATTTCCTCATGGAAAACGTCGCGGGTCTGACTGTCGGCAAGCACCGTCAACTGCTCACAGAAGTGATCGATCTTCTGTCTGATGGAGGGTATCAGGTACTCACCCCTTATCGCGTTTTGCAGGCTGCAGATTATGGTACGCCGCAATCTCGTAAGCGCCTCATCCTTTTGGGTGCCCGTGAGGACGTGCCTCTACCGCACTATCCAGAACCGCTTTTCACACCTCGACCTATTCGAAACAAGCCTCTCCCGAGCGATCCTGTGCTGCCCTTTGGGCCTTCCGTCAACGACGCACTCTCAGATATACCCGATGCTCATTCGATCAACGAGCTCCTCGATGGGGATACTGCGTCCAACGTCGTTTACGGTATCCCTTCAGACTACGCGGCAGAACTGCGCGGCATAACAACTGCTGCGGACGATTTCTCCCACCGACGCCGCTTTGACCGTTGCGTGTTGACCTCATCGAATCGGACGAACCACACAAGCACATCAATTGAACGTTTCGATGCAACAGCACCTGGTGATGTTGAGCCCGTCTCGCGTTTTCTTCGGCTACATCCCGAGGGAATCTGCAACACGCTGCGCGCTGGAACTGCCTCTGATCGAGGCGCTTTTACCGCACCACGTCCGATCCACCCGACATATCCCCGCGTCATTACCGTCCGAGAAGCGGCGCGTCTTCACGGCTATCCCGATTGGTTCCGATTCCACGTCACGAAGTGGAATGGATTCCGCGAGATCGGCAATTCAGTTCCGGCTCGCCTTGGGCGGGCCATCGGTTCAGCGCTTCTGAAGGCAGATAACATCACGCCCACTCGCGGCGCAACCATCGAACTCGGCAACCCGGCGCTTCTCTCAATGAACGCCAGCGAAGCAGAACAGTACTACGGGATTGAAGAACGTGTCATCCCCCAACGCGATAGGAAATAACTGATGGTCAAAGAAGCCTCATCAGATCTGTATTCACTCATCTTGGAACGGATCTTCTTCAAACACTTCCACGACGGCACAACATCTATCTGGAAGAGGGATGAGCTCCTTGAGGCAGCAAACGAACTCGATGTTCGAGCACCTAAAAACCTCGGAGATCTCATCTACGCTTTCCGCTATCGCCGCACGCTTCCTGAGAGCATACGCGCGGTAGCTCCGGAAGGCATGCAGTGGATTATTCGAGGAAAAGGGCGAGCTGAGTACCAGTTCGAACTCGTGAAACAACAGGTTCGAATCATTCCGAATCTTTCTCTCGCCTGTATCAAGATTCCGGATGCAACTCCACAGATTATTCGTTCCTCAGCACTCGGTGATGAGCAGGCCCTGCTCGCCTTGGTTCGTTATAATCGACTCATTGACATCTTCTTGGGAATCACCACCTACTCACTCCAGAACCACTTACGCACAACAGCACCGGGTATCGGACAAGTGGAAATTGATGAGATCTATGTTGGTGTCGACGGTGGCGGCAGGCAGTACATTTTGCCGGTGCAGGCGAAGGGCGGCAAGGATGAAATCGGCGTGACGCAGGCGGAGCAAGACCTCGCCGTGTGCGCTGACAGATGGCCGTCCATGATCGCACGTCCGATTGCTGCACAGTTCGCGGATGACGGTTTGATTGCATTGTTTGAGCTTGCTCTCCAGGACGGTGAGCTTCGGATCAGGCGCGAGGAGCACTATCAGCTTGTGCCATCAGAGCAAATTACGCCCGAGGATCTTCAGGCATACCGGTTAAACCGCTAACCCAGCCCCGGCCTCGTACGTTACCCACGCCACGAACCGCCGAGCGGACTGAGCGTCCCGATGGCCCCTCGTTCTGGGAAGATAGGGGTATGAGCGACACGATGACACTGTTCTCCACTGCCCACAGCTATTCGGACCTGGCGGGCGGGGGTGAACCGCTCAGCCCGCTGGATGGCCGCTACCGCGCGGTGGCCGCGCCCCTGGCGAATTACCTGTCCGAGGCTGGCCTGAACCGCGCGCGCGTGCACGTCGAGATCGAGTGGCTGATTTTCCTGCTCGACA
>CALHZX010000031.1 GCA_938040725.1 uncultured Actinomyces sp.
CGATCCTGCTGATCTCGACGACGATCCGCCTGAGCGCGATGAGCCGCGAGCAGGAAACGCAGATTATGCGATACGTGGGCGCCTCGAACCTGTTCATTCAGGCCCCCTTCATGATTGAGGGCGCGCTGGCCGCGCTGGTGGGCGCCGTGTTCGCGATCGGATCGCTGTTCGCCGGCGTTCACTTCATCGTCCAGGGCTGGATGGCCCCCTCCTTCAGGTGGACGAACTTTATCGGTATGGGCGAGGTGGCGATCATGACGCCGATCCTCGTTCTGGCAGCGGTTGCGCTGGCGGTTATCGCGTCGGCGTTCTCGCTCGCGAAGTACACGAAGGCGTAAGTCTCATGTCCCGTTTCCTGCATCATCGTGGCCGTCGCGCGCTGCGCGTCGGCGCGCTCACCCTGGCGGTGGCGTCCTTCGCGGCGATGAGTCAGACGATGCCTGCTCGCGCCGACGACGAGCGCGACGCCGCCGCGAACGCAGCCGCAGAGGCTGAGGCGACGGTCAATGCGTTGCAGTCGCAGCTGGAGGGCATCGACGCGTCGCTCGCTCAGGTCTTCATCGACCTGCAGGCTCTCAACGGGCAGATTCCGGTGACGCAGGCCGCCTACGAGTCCGCGACCGCGACGTACGACGCGAAGTCGCGTGAGCACGCGACGATCCTGGGCGAGCTGAATGCCGCCCAGGGCGAGCAGAACCGCATTGACCAGTCGCTGACTCAGGCCACCGCGCAGGCCGACGACGCACAACGCGCAATCGCCGACCTGGTGCGCCGCAAGTACCGCGAAGGCAACGTCGATCCTGTCGCCGTGGCCCTGACCGCGGGTGGTACGGAGTCGATTACCGACCGTGCGGCGGCCGCCGACATGGCGCTGCGCACGGAGAGCCAGACGATGACCGCCGCGCTGGATGTCTCCTCGTCCCAGCGCACGCAGGCCACTCGTCAGAACGCGATCACGGATCGTATTTCCGACCTGGAGGAGAAGGCCGCGCAGGCCGAGGCCGAGGCGAAGGCTGCGAAGAGCGAGGCTGACTCCAAGCTCACGGAGCTCAATAACCTGAAGACGCAGGCGCAGGCCAAGCAGGCCGAGTGGGATGCCCAGAAGGGCCAGGTTCAGGCCTCGCTCGACCAGGCCGAAGCGGACTATCAGGCGCGCAGCGCGGAGCTCGCGGCGATCAACGCCGCAAACATTGCGTCGGGGGCCTCCTACGTGTCCGCGTCGGGCTTCCGTAGCCCGCTCGATATTCCGATCGTCGTGACCAGCCCGTTTGGCATGCGCTACCACCCTGTCCTGGGCGTGATGAAGGGCCACTCGGGCACCGACATGGCCGCCGACTGCGGCACGATTATTCGCGCTGTGGCCTCGGGATACGTCAATGCGGTGTCCTCGGACTATTCGGCGGGCAACTACGTGGATATTAACCACGGCCTCGTCGGCGGTAACTCCGTCATCACCGAGTACCTGCACATGCAGGCCCAGTACGTGTCTCCGGGTCAGTACGTCAACGCTGGAGACGCGCTGGGTGAGGTTGGGTCGACCGGCTACGCGACCGGATGCCACCTGCATTTTGGTGTCATTCAGAACGGAAGCTACGTTGAACCAATGGATTATTTGTAATCCGCGTTAGGATGGACCCTCGTAGCGTTTTGCTACGGGGGTCTTTCCGCATGAGTGCGGAAAACGAGTCTGAAAGGAGGCAGCATGCCCAAGGATTGGAAGAAGCCCAAGCCCACGGAGGGGCAGCGCGCCAAGGCTGCCTCCGATGCGAAGAAGACGATTGCCCGCAACAAGAAGGCGCGCCACGACTACACGATCGAGGATACGTGGGAGGCCGGCCTGGCCCTCATGGGCACCGAGGTGAAGGCGCTGCGTATGGGCCGCGCGTCCCTCGTGGATGCATGGGTCGAGATCAACGGGGGAGAGGCGTGGCTGTACGGCGCGAACATTCCCCTGTACTCGCAGGGCTCGTGGACGAACCACGCGCCCACGCGTAAGCGCAAGCTGCTGCTGCACCGCGCGGAGATCGACCGTATGCAGGACCGGGTGGCCGCGAAGGGCTACACGATCGTGCCCCTGGAGCTGTACTTCATCGGTGGCCGTGTCAAGGCTGAGATTGCTCTGGCCAAGGGCAAGCAGGAGTGGGATAAGCGTCAGGCCCTGCGTGAAAAACAGGATCAGCGCGAGGCCGAGCGCGCGATGCGACGCTATGTGAAGCAGGCCCGCCGATAGGGGAAAGAAGGCGACCTTGTGCGAGGTTCCGTCAGGTTTTTTCGTCGTGATCTGCTGAGGCTGGTACGTGTACCGGTCGCGTGGATTGTCATCATCGGTATGGCGTTCGTGCCCGCGCTGTACGCGTGGTTCAACATCGTTGGCTTCTGGGACCCGTATTCGCAGACTTCCCACATTCGCGTGGCGGTGGCGAACGAGGACGAGGGCGCGACCAAGGACCGGATCGGCACCGTGAATGTGGGTGCGATGCTTGAGACTCAGATGAAGCAGAACGATCAGCTGGGCTGGCACTTCGTGAGCGCCGACGAGGCACGCGCGGAGGTCGAGCGCGGTGATTCCTACGCTGCCTTCATTATCCCGGCCTCTTTTTCGCGTGACCTGACGGGCATCGTTGACGGCACGTACGTCAAGCCGAATATCCAGTATTACGTCAACGAGAAGAATAACGCGGTCGCCCCGAAGATCACGGGTGCGGGCGCGACGGCGCTGGATCGCCAGATCAATTCCGCGTTCGTCTCGACGGTGGCCAAGGTTTTGTCGGAGAAGGCGTCCGAGGCCGGTATCAGTATTGCGGACAAGGCCGACCAGAAGCGTTCGGACGTGTCCGCGTCGGTGTCCGAGGCCTCGGCCAAGCTGGGTAGCGCCTCGCAGACCTTGGACGGTATGGGGGACAAGATCGACGCGGCGAAGGCGTCGGTGGCCTCGGCGCGCACGACCCTGAGTGATCTGGACGCTGCCGTCTCGGAGCTGTCGACGTCCCTGGACCAGGCGGACCAGCTGGTGAGCGATTCGCGGACCTCGCTGGCGTCTTTTTCAAGCCAGATGGGCGGGGCCCTTGACGGCCTGTCCTCGAATGCGGCGGGTGCACTGGCAGGCGTGTCCGCGAACGCGGGAACCCTCGACGGTGCTGTGCAGGGTGCGTCCGGACGCGTGGGTGGCCTGCTCACCGAGGGCACATCGATCAACGACTCGGTGGCCGGCGTGCTCGCGGAGCTGAATGCCCTGGGGATTGGCAATCTGCCTGCGGCGGGGACCGCCCTGACCGATCTGACGAATCAGAACACGGCTCTGTCCACAGCGCTGAGCGACCTGACGACCCTGAACTCCGACCTGTCGGCCACGTCCACGTCGATTTCGGACGCGCTGACGTCAGCGTCCGACGCGTCTGCTGCGGTCTCTGCCTCGGTGACGAATGCTCGCAGCGGAGTGTCCGCCCAGCTGCCCGCGATCTCTGCGGCCCTCGACGACTTCTCGGCTGCGTCCTCGTCGATGCGTTCTTCATTGGACACGCTGCGCAGCCAGCGCGC
Source organism: uncultured Actinomyces sp. (assembly GCA_938040725.1). Classification (GTDB taxonomy): domain Bacteria; phylum Actinomycetota; class Actinomycetes; order Actinomycetales; family Actinomycetaceae; genus Pauljensenia. The sequence goes on from CALHZX010000031.1 coordinate 3,538, forward strand.
CCAGGTGTCGGGCCTGCTCGATCAGCTCGATTCCCTCCTGGACGGGGCGAAGACGGCCACCCAGACGAGCTCGACGAATGTCGCCGCGATCAAGACGGATCTCGATTCGGTGGCCACGGATATTTCGTCGCTGTCCTCCTCGAATACGCTGCGTGACCTCGCGGATTCCCTGGGAGTCAATGCTGAGTCGATCGCCTCCTTCATGGCCTCGCCGACGCAGATCGAGACGAAGGCCGTGTACCCCGTGGCCGCCTACGGCTCGGCGATGGCCCCGCTGTTCACGAACCTGGCCCTGTGGATCGGCGCGTTTTCACTCGTCCTTCTGCTCAAGCTCGACGTGGATGAGGAGGACATTGGCCCGACATCGTCGGCCGCCAAGTACATGGGCCGGTGGATGCTGATCGCCTTCTTCGGGGTCATCCAGGCGCTTGTTGTGTCGATCGGCGACCTGATTATCGGCGTGCAGACGGTCTCCCGACTGGGTTTCGTAGGAACGGCGATGATCATCTCGCTGGTGTTTACCTCGATCGTCTACATGCTCTCCACGTGCTTCCAGCACATCGGCAAGGGCCTATGCGTCATCATCATGGTCATGCAGATCCCTGGGTCTGCTGGCCTGTACCCGATCGAGATGCTCCCGTCCTTCTTCCGCTTCTTGCACCCGCTGTTCCCGTTCACTTACGGTGTTAACGCGTTGCGTGAAATCGTCGGCGGTTTCTACGGGCACACCTACCTGTCGTGCCTGGCGGTTCTCGGCGCCGAGGCGCTGGTTGCCTTCGCGATCGGCCTCGCGCTGCGGCCCTTCCTCGTGAACCTGAACGCGATGATCACGCGCGACCTGGCGTCCTCTGGTCTTTTCCTGGCCGAGGCGACGCGTGTGCCTTCCAACCGCTATCGCCTCACCCAGATCGTTGCGGCCCTGGCCGATCACGACGGCTTCCAGCGCTCGGTGAGCGGCCGTGCCGCGCGCTTCGAGCGTCGTTACCCGACGATTCGCCGCGCCGCGATCATTCTCGGGGTTATCGTGCCGGTGGCTCTGGCGGTGCTGTCCGTCGCGAATGTGGCGGAGGTGCCGATCATTCTGGGGGCCTGGATCGTCTGGGTTCTCCTCGTCATCACTTTCCTGATTGGAGTGGAGTACCTGCGCGAGGCTTTGGCGCGTCAGCAGCTCCTCGGTGCCATGGACGAGCAGGACGTGCGTTCCCTGCTCACCCGCCGCGTGCAGGGCGCGCGATCGCGTCTCGCGCTTGGCGCGGCCGCCGTGGGCGCGTCGATCTCGTCGGCGCTCGCCTCAACCCTGGGTGAGCGCGAGGGAGAGGGCACGGAGGAGGCCGACCCCGGCCTCGTCGATGAGGACGGCGCGGGCGAAGCGTCGGAGGCGGCGAAGGGAGAGCAGCAGTGAGGACCATCTGGGCTATCTATCGCGCCGACCTGCGCCGCGCGCATCGTTCCCTGATCGCCAGCGTCGTCGTCTTCGGCCTGGTCGTCATCCCGTCGCTGTTCACGTGGTTCAACGTGGCGGCGTCGTGGGACCCGTTCGGGAACACGAAGAGCCTGCGCATCGCGATTGCGAACACGGACGAGGGCTACAAGTCGGACCTGGTGCCGCTGCACGTCAACATTGGTGACTCGGTGGTGTCCGCGCTGCGTAAGAACGACAACTTCGACTGGGTCATTGCGTCTGAGGATGAGGCAGTCGAGGGGACGCGCTCGGGCGAGTACTACGCCGCCATCGTCATCCCGTCGGACTTTTCTCAGGAGATGCTGACCTTCTTTGACGGGGGAGCATCCTCCGCGCCGATGACCTACTACGTCAACGAAAAGAAGAACGGTATCTCGCCGAAGATCGCCGGGCAGGGCGCCGAGGCCGTGAGCGCCCAGGTGAACCAGATCTTCGTTCAGACTCTGTCCGAGGTTTCCCTCGATACGGCGACGTCGGTGGGGGACGCGTTGTCCGCCCCAACCGCAGTCAACACGGTGACGGCCCTTGATAAACGCGTGCAGACGGTTGCCTCGCGCCTGCGTACCGCGGCCGATAGTGCGGATGCCTACGCGTCTCTCGTGGGCTCCTCGGTGACGCTCATCGACTCGACGACCACGCTCGTGGACGGGCTGGGCAGCGCGAAGGGCTCCGCGCAGTCCGCGGTCTCGAGCGCTCAGGCCGGAGCGAGCGGACTCGGATCCGCTGCGTCGGCGGCGGTCTCCTCGGTATCGGACGCGATCTCCTCCTCGCAGTCCTCGCTGGCCTCCCTGTCGAGCGCCGTCGAGAACGTGTATGCGAACGGCTCGACGAGCGCGTCGGACGCGGCCTCGACGCTGCGCTCGCAGGCCTCCGTGCTGGACACGCAGGCCGCCAGCTTCGCATCGATCAAGTCAACGCTCGCGGCACTGCCCGGCTCGCCCGTCTCCCAGTCCTCGCTGGACCGCCTGCAGGCCGCCTCTGACCGTCTGACCGCGGTTGCGAACGGGCTGCGCTCCTCCGCCTCCGAGCTGGACTCCAAGGTCGCGAACACGCAGGCCGGGCATGACACGGTGAACAGCCTGATCGCCCAGGCGCGCTCCGCGGTCGACGGCCTGTCCTCCGACTACGAGACCAACCTGCGGCCCCAGCTCGAATCGCTGGCCTCTACCCTGGCCTCGGCTCAGTCTTCACTGAACGCTGCCCGCACGTCCCTGGAGGGTGCGACGTCCACGGCCTCGAACGGGAGCGGGAGCGCTCGCGAGGGGCTCACCCAGCTGCGCGATAACCTGGCTGGCGCGGCCACGAGCCTGCGCGAGGCGGCCGGAAAGCTCGACTCTCTGCACTCCTCGATCAGTGAGGCGCTTGCCAGTGGTGACCTGACGACGCTGGGAACGATTATCGGGAATAATCCCGAGGCACTGGCTGCCGCGATTGCGGCGCCTGTCGGCGTGGAGAAAACTCCCGTCTACCCGGTCGCGAACTTCGGCTCCCAGATGGCGCCCCTGTACACGATCCTGGCCCTGTGGGTCGGCTCCGTGCTCATGGTGGTGTCCATGCGCTCGGACGTCACGGACTCCAACGTCGCCGACGGCCTACCCGAGGGTGATCCGCTGCGCGCGAGGCTCACTGCCAAGCCCGTCGGCCTGTCCGCCGGATACCTGGGCCGCTACCTGATTTTTGGGACGATCGCGCTCGCCCAGGCGACCCTGGTGGGGCTGGGTGACCTGTACTTCCTGAAGGTCCAGCACACGCACCCGATGCAGTTCATGGGCACCCTGTGGCTGACGGCCGTCGTGTTCTCGTTCCTCATGTACACGCTCATCGCCACGTTCGGTAATGCGGGAAAGGCCCTGGGCGTGCTGCTCCTGGTCCTGCAGATTTCGGGCGCCGGGGGAGCGTTCCCGCTGGCGATCCTGCCGTCCTTCTTCTCGTCGATTTCCCCGTTCCTGCCGGCCACACACGCGATCACGGCTCTGCGTGCGTCGATCGCCGGGTACGCGGGGCACGAGTATGCGGACGCCATGTGGTTCCTGGCCTCCTTCATCCTGTTCGCCGCGTTCCTGGGGCTGGCGCTGCGCCCGCTGCTGGTGCGCAAGAACCGGCGCATGGTCGAGAAACTGGAGTCCACGAAGCTGCTCTGAGGCATCGGTTTTTCCCTTGACGGGCGGGGGATGCGGGCGTAGACTGACGTGTCCGACGGTCTGCGGCAACGGGGGCGTCGGTGGGTTGAAAACTCAAGAGGGGATGATCGGTTTCGACAGTGGTCGTCGATCGAAGTGA
>CALHZX010000032.1 GCA_938040725.1 uncultured Actinomyces sp.
CGATGCGGGCCCGCTGGTGGTGCAGGACCTCGATGCGCGCGTCGATCTGCGCCCGTGTGGCGAGCAGGTCCGCCTCGATGGCGCTGCGCCCCTGGGAGGGCTCGTCGGGCAGCATCTGGGAAATCTTCGCCAGCGGGATCCCTGACTCGGCCAGCCAACGGATGCGCAGCAGGCGTGCCAGGTGCTCGACTCCGTAGTCGCGGCGCCCCGCGACGACCGGGGGCACGGGCAGAAGCCCCACGCGGTGGTAGTAGCGCACCGTCCGCGTCGTTGTGCCCGCGAGGTCGGCCAGCTCTTTGACTCTCATGGAACCCATCGAACACTGTGACCCTACGTCACTGTCAAGGGTGCGCGAGAAACGGGATCGTGAACGCTGTCGTCGCAGCATGTGTTTCCCAAGATCCGAGCGGCTCGGCGCCGCAGTGCTGCTGGGCGACGCTATCATGGCGTCATGAGGACGTTGGTGGTCGGCGCGGGGATCTCGGGCCTTGCATGCGCGGATGCGCTCGCTCGGAGCGGCCAGGATGTGGTGCTCTATGAGGTGAGCGCGCGAGCTGGCGGTCGCATTGAAACAGCTACGGTGGCCGGTTGCCGGGTTGAGGTCGGTGCGAACTTTCTGTCCTCGACATACCGTGTCATCCCCCGCCTAGCCAAGCGCCTCGGGGTGCCGCTGCGCCCCATTCGTTCACGTGCAGGACTCATCGTTGACTCGGCGGCGCTCACCTACGGTCCCTCCGTGTACTCGATGGTGCGCGCCGGAGTGATCGGCTGGGGCGACGCCGCACAGGCGGGATGGCAGCTTGCCCGTCAGTTCCCGCGCCTCGCGAAAGCCAACCCGGCTGATCCCGCCCACTGGGTAGACATCGACGTGCCCGCAGATGAATGGTGTTCCGCTCGCTTTGGCGAGGCCTTCACCCGCGCGGTCATCGGATCCTCGTTTCGGGGCTACTACTTCCAGGATCTTGCCGACACCTCGGCCTGTGCGGCGCTCGCCATGGTCTCCTACGGCGCGCGTCCCTTCGTCACGCTGACCGCGGATCCTGGGCTCGAAGCGATCCCTCGGGCGCTGGCCTCGGGACTGTCGATCCATTACGAGGCTCCCGTTGCTCGCGTCGAACGCGATGAGGCCGGCGCTGCGTTGGTCCTCGACAACGGGACCGTGGTGGAGGGGGACCGGATCGTCTTGGCTGTTCCAGCACCCGCAGCCGCTTCGCTCTTCGCGGATCCGTCCCCGCTCGAAGCCCAGCTCTTGTCGACCCCCTATAGCTCCGGGCTTCTGATCGTTCTCGCGTGTAGCCGGCGCCTTGAGGAAAGGGAGCTGGGAGGCGCGTACGGTCTCCTTGCGTCGCCGAGCCAGGCTGGCCCCATCGCCGCGTTGTGTGTGGCGAGCCGCGCGGGGCATGCGGCGCCGGGCGCGGATGCCGTTACCGTCATGTTTGATGGAGAGGCTGCGCAGCGCTCGATGGTCATGGGGGAGTCCGACACTGAGCTGATCACGCGCGCTGTCGCGGCGCTATCTAAGCTCGCGCCGTCTGTCGCTGACGCCGTCGACGGGCATGCAAGCAGCGTTGTGAGGATTCCGGCGGCGATGCCGACCTGCAGGGTTGGACGAGCCAGTTTGGTTCGACGCTATCGTGCCAAGCGTAGGGGGCCGGTGATTCTGGCGGGCGACTACCTGGCCTTCCCCTGGTCGGACTCGGCAGCTTTGACAGGCCTGTGGGCGGCGAACTGCGTGCGAGCGTCGGGTGAGCGCGACTGAGAGACGTGCGGTCGCCGCGGTGCTGAGCCTGCATGGGTCTTTGCGTTTGAGCAGGAACTGACGGCTGACCGCAGTCGGTGCCGCCGTCGACTGCAACGGGTGCAGGTGCCGTGGTGGAATGAGGACGGCTATTTTCGGGGCGTCTGGAGGATCATAGTGCCGCACATCTCGTGTGTGAAGAATCCGGCTTCAACGTGCGTGACGATATTACCGACGATAAGAGTCGGATAATTTGCGATGTTTGTCGATTGAATTTCCCTTTTGGGTCTGAATGAAGATATGTCAGACAATTTATGTGATTAGAGTGTAAGTGTGTCGAGGTGGAATCGGCGTGTAATTAGTTAGACCTTATTGTATCACATGACTAACTCTTCGTGGGGTAATGAATATCTCAGTACAAGCTGACAAATGGACCAAGATCGTCCGCAATAAACGCGCTCTTAGCACCGTCCGCGTTACTGCTGGCATAGGTCACTTTTGGACGCGTAAGGTCCGGAATTGTGGGAAAAAATCTGGGACCAAGGTCGGGATTGACCTGGTTCGCTCTCGACACCATTGACAGCACAAAGTTCCGCGAGTACTACTGGTAGCCACGCTTCATGATGATTAACGGTGATCAGAATAGTGGCTCGACGTTGACAAATACCTGGTTTTTCATTCAATGATGAAGATACGAGACATAGTCGCGGGGCGATGTCAACAAACTGATTTCCCAGCCTCTCAATTTCATGAAAGGTGGTCGCAGTGCTGAGCATGCTCACCCAGGAGCGCCACGCGAACGAAATGTCGCGTGGACACCGCTTCTTCCTGCTCGTTCTGGTCTCCATCGGCAGCTCCATCATCTACACCCCCGTCTACCTGCAGTACGTCTTCGAGGACCCGTTGGGTAAGGCGCTGATCGCCTCGGGCGGTGCCACCTCACGATTGAGGACGGTCCCGCCATGGTCGCCCACGATCTGACCCGCCCGGGTCTCATGATCATCGGCGACGCCGCGGGCTTCACCCTCAACACGGGCCTGACCATCCGCGGCATGGACCTCGCGGCTGGCTCCGCGCTGGCGGCTGTCGAAGCCATCGAGAAGGCCTTCCAGACCATGGACTTCGGACAGCAGTCGATGGACCAGTACCGCGCCCTGATCGACAGCAGCTTTGTCGGCAAGGACATGGCGACCTACGCGAAGACCCCGGCCTTCCTGGAGCGCCCGCGCATGTACAAGGACTACGGCAAGCTCGCCGCCGAGGTGTTCTACGGCATCTTCAACCATGACCTGACGCCGAGGCACCACATCCGCAAGGTCGGTCTCGACGCACTCAAGGCGTCGGGCCTGAAGCTGACGCAGATCATGGGCGATGTCCTCGCGGGCATCCGCGCCCTGTGACGAGATTTCTGAAAGGAGGACGAGCAATGGCTACATTCGTCATCGAGAGTGTCCCCGCCCGCCCGCCTGGCTGGGAACACCTACTACCTGGATGAGGAAGAATCCCACATCGTGGTCAATCAGGAACTCGCTCGCGCCACTGGCGCTGGCGCTCTGCTTGAGCGCGTCTGCCCGGCGAAGGTGTACTCGGTCGAGGCCGATGGCACCGTTGGCGTTGATTACGCGGCGTGCCTCGAGTGCGGCACCTGCCTGGCCGTGGCACCGGAGGGCGTGCTCAAGTGGCACTACCCGCGCGGTAGCTTCGGCATCATGTTCCGCGAGGGCTGATAACCCCAAAAGGTGCGGCCACGGGTCGTGTCTGCGGTGAGGCGGTGGGAGCGTGTAGCTCCCGCCGCCCCGCTGTATGTGGGGACGAGGCCGGGGTATGGCCTGTGCCGCCACTTCTTCCCACGGCATGTGTTACTGCCGTGTGTCCGTGGGCTTAGCGAAGGGGACGCGTGGCATGCCGAACAGTGCCTGGCAGGCTTCCTTGGTGCTTTCGATGTGGGCGATCTCGAGGAGTCGTTCAGGCGAGTGGTTGAGGAACCATGTGAGTGTAGTAGCTTCGGGCGATTTCTTGCCCGCGTAGATGCCGGTAGGCTCGTCGTTGTGGCACAGCTCGACGGAATATTCGGTCGTGCCGGGACGGTGAGACCAATGCGGCGCGACAAGCAGATTTCGGAATCGGATTCCGAATCGTTCAAGGTCCAGGTGCCAGCGCAACAGATCAACGTTGTCCATGACGAGCCACTGCTTAATCGGTGTTAGAGAGTTCGCCCAGATTTCGGTGCTAGGGCCACTGAGTCGTTCGCTGAACCCGGTTATGTACTCCTCGCCCTCACGCCACACGTGAAGCATGATGGGAGGGTCATAGCTCGGGAAGCGGACGTGGTCCTCGGTTTCTATATACAGCTCTCGGTTCAGCGAAGTCACGAGAGACTGGATGAATGTGTCTCGGGCAATTGATGTCGTCATAGCGGGGAGTACCTCGTCGTGTCTCGGCTAGTCGGAAGTGAGTTCGAAGTTGCGTGTCGCGAAGCTGATGGCCTCGTCAGTGTAGTCGTTGGCCTAAGCCTTGTATTTCTTCAGGAGGTCTTGGAGGTCGTATTGCATCGCGTGAGTGAGGGGCACACCGTAAAATTCCGAGGAGCAGTAGAAGTGCAGGCGTGCATCGTCGGTGCGGTGGTAGTGCAAGGTCGGTGGCTGCTGGGTCTTATCGGCTGCCCATAATGGTGGGAGTTGATCGATCTTTGTGGGGAATCTCGGTACGTCGAAATGCAATGCCATGGCACGCTTCGCTCCCAGCTGCGTTGTCAACAAGTAAGCCGTGACGGTGTCGCTATCTGTGTACACGGAAGCAGCGGTGTCCGGTTGTCTCTCCGACCATGCAAAGAAGGTGCTCCCGTCCTCGTCCCAGACGGAGAAATAGAGGGTGCCGTCATTCGTGAAAGACCAACCCTGGTTGAATTCACTTGTTCTGGTCAAAGAGTCGCGCAAAAGGCGTTCGATGAGCTCAGTGTGCCGTTCCAGCATGGTGGTGGTCCTTCCTGGTCGTTGTGAGGTACTTTGTCGGTGAGTCTATGTGCTCGGCGGTGTCCTCACATCAGTGCGTAGACGTGCGATGGTTCGGGCTGTGTGTAGGCGGTGAGGAGGACATTGAGATCTAGTGAGCTCGCTTTAGTGATGGCAGCGTCCATATCTGGATTTGTGGTCGAAAAACTGAGCGATGGATCGTTGGCGTTCCGGAAGAGGAAGCGGGGGTCTTCCAGTGTTTCTCGGCGCAATGTCCATTCAGTTTCAAGATTGCTGAAGGTGTGCATTCCGCGGATTGTCTTCAGTCCTTCTGCCTGGCGCCACAGGGGTGCTAAGCGGAAGACGAGAGCGAAACAAAAGACAGTGACATTTGGTGTGCTCACGGTGGTTTGTTTATCGTCGTAAGTACTCGTGATGCTCTGTGAGTGCAGATCAATATGAATGGACGTAGTTGTGTCGGTCTCGCAGGTGATGTGGTAGGTGTCTGAAGTAATATCAGCACGGAGTGCTGCAGAATTCGTTAGTGTTGTAATGATCGTCGCGGGGTTCATGCTTTGTTCTTTCGTCGTGTGGTCGTTGGAGTCGGTTCCCTGATGGTTGAGCTAATACTCGTCTGTGATAGGTGGCCACTAGAACGAGAGAGCGTGGATATGTCTATGATCGGTGCCCAGCTCGCCGCCAGATGGATCGAGGAAAATATCGATCATTGGATCGAGAGGAAAAGACATGAAATACGTCAAAATAATGTGGGATTCTGGTTCAGAGGTAGAAAAGTGCATTGACGGATCATTATCTTCTGTAACGTCGAAATACCTCAATGATTTTTCTGGCCGCTCAACAGCCCACCCCGGCTGAAGGGCTTCCCATCCGGGCGGTGTGGCCAGTTGTTTGTCACTCTGGGCGCTTCGGTACAATCCTCCAATGATTCGTGTGAATTGATAGAGGGCAATAGTTTCATTGCGCGTCTGAAAACTGAAGCTATCGGGAGCGTGTCGCTCATATGAACCTACTTCGTAGAATCCATCAGCGAATCGGAAGCGGTAGTACCGCGCGTAAGGCGCGTCAAGTACGTAATCACAATTTCCGATGTTTTGTACGCCCAAGTCTGCGTGCGAGATCCTCTGCGTCAGGGATTGCAACTGTTCTAGCATTGGGAGCTCCATTCTTCGGGCATAAACCTTTGGCAACGGTGAGACAGCATGTGGGTTACCGCTGAAAGAGAGCAACGTATCCATCCCCGGACGGTTCGAGGACAAGGGAGAGCAGGTCCTCGCTTGACGTGCCCATCAGGTACGACAGAGACACGAGGGCATCGGGCGAGAAGATTGTGTATGTCGTGGGAATGGGGGAGGCTTTGCTTGTCAGCAGGTACGAGGTGGGTTCGTGGAATTCGATGGAAAAACCGGGGTGAGCGTCGGTCACTGGTGGGAGGTTGAGGGGTGGGAGCTGGTGCGCTGCACGAATGTCGGCGGCGAAGTGCATGACCGCGAACTTCTTGAAGATCTCGAAGGAAGCGGAGCCGAAGCATGGCCCGCCGTATAAGTATCTATCGACGTGGCCGTAGGCGTAGTACCCCTTCCGCCTGGTGAATGCGTCGTAGATAAAATCTTCACCCGGTTCGACCAGGATCACATCATCGTCGATCCGGGTTGTGTGTCCGGATAGCTCACACAGGCGAGTGATGTAGGCGGCGAGTTCCTTGTTCATACGACGGTCAGTCCTCCTCGGCGTGTGGTGTCAACTGCCTCGATTCTACGGCCGTAGTGAATCCGGGGAGGGGGTCGAGGCCTCGGCGATTGCGCGGGCGTATGTAAAATATGCGCATTTTGCGATCAGCGAGCTGTCGGAATTGTGGGTGAGATGAAATCCTCTGGATCTGTCTTTTGTGATGCTGTAGTCGGTGCCCGGCACGGGGCCTAGAAGCTCGTCCGGAGGATAGT
>CALHZX010000033.1 GCA_938040725.1 uncultured Actinomyces sp.
ACCTCCTGGCCGAGCGCGGTGCCCAGCGCCCACTCGATGTGCGGGCACAGAGCGGGCGGTGTTGAGTGCACGAAAAGTACACCGCGGGTGTATGACCCTCTCATTGTTCCTCCTGTTGGCTTTGTCAGGATCGTCTTCCCCTACGCCCTAAGTCGCCGCGAGTCGCAATGAACCGTGCCTGATCGGCACGCACGATGTGATTACAGGATAGTGGAACGCGCCGGGGAATGCACTCCATTCCTCGGCGCGTTCTCACGCTGTGGCGCCGTCTCTCTCAGAAGCCAGCGTTGCGGATGTCGCGCAGCGCCTTCTTGCGGGTCGGGCGATCCAGACGGTCGATGTAGATGTGGCCGTCCAGGTGGTCACACTCATGCTGAATGCAGCGAGCCATCAGCTCCTCACCCTCGACGACAACCTTCTTACCGTCCAGGTCCGTGCCCTCGCATCGCGCATACCAGGCACGCTCGGTTGGGTACCACAGGTCCGGAACCGACAGGCAGCCCTCGTCGCCGTCCTGGTACTCGTCCTCGCTCAACGCCACGATACGAGGGTTAAGCACGTAGCCGATCTCCCCGTCAATGTTCCAGGAGAACGCACGCAGGCTGACGCCAATCTGGTTGGCGGCCAGACCGGCGCGACCGTCCATGTCGACACCCTCGAGAAGATCCTCAACAAGGGCCTTCACATTCGGGGTGATCTCGGTGATCGGATCACACACGGTACGCAGAACCGGATCGCCGATAATGCGGATGGGGCGAATAGTCATGTCACTCTCCCTTCAGAGCCGCGGTATGGAGCTCGCGCAGTCGTGCCACAGCTTCGTCGACGGGAACGACGATGGTTTCGCCAGTTCCGCGCACGCGAATCTCCACCTCACCGTCAGCCAGCGAACGGCCAACGACCAGACCGAAGGGCACGCCCACGAGCTCGTAGTCCTTGAACTTCACGCCAGCGCTCACCTTACGGCGATCATCGACGAGGACGTCCAGGCCTGCCGCGTCGAGCTGCTTGCCGAGAGACTGCGCGGTCTCGAAGACCTCGTCCCCCTTGCCGGTCGCCAGGACGTGCACGTCGAAGGGCGCGATCTGAGCAGGCCAGCTCAGACCCTTCTCGTCACAGTTAGCCTCGGCCAGAGCAGCCATCACGCGAGTGACACCGATGCCGTACGACCCCATTGTGACGACCTGAGTCTTGCCGTTCTCGTCGAGCACGCTCAGGCCCAAGGCCTTGGCGTACTTGCGCCCCAGCTGGAAGATATGGCCGATCTCGATACCACGCTCGAGGTGGAGGGGGCCCGAACCATCGGGAGCCAGGTCGCCCTCGCGCACCTCAGCGGCCTCAATCGTTCCGTCAGCCTTGAAGTCGCGGCCCATGACCAGGTTCAGGATGTGACGCTGCTCGGCGTTCGCGCCGGTCACCCAGGCGGTCCCCTCGACGACGCGCGGGTCGACCAGGTAGCGCACGGAACCGGAGACGTTGCCCTCCTCGTCCACGACGCGCTTTGGCGAGTTGGGGCCGAGCACCGTGGGGCCGATGTAGCCGCGCACCAGCTCAGGGTGCGGCTCAAAGTCGGAGTCCGAGGCCATCTCAACCTCGGCGGGAGCAACGGAAGCCTCGAGACGCTTCATATCAACGTCGCGGTCACCGGGCACACCCACGACGAGGAGCTCGCGCTCGCCATCCGGGTGCGTCAGCGTCACGACCACGTTCTTCAGCGTGTCTGCAGCGGTCCAGGGACGATCCTCGCGCGGGTAACGCTCGTTGAGCAGGTCCACGAGCGCCTCGATCGTCGGCGCGTCGGGAGTCGGCACCTCAACCGGAGCAGGAACGCCGGACGCATCCTGAGCCTCAGGCACGGGGGTCGTCACGGCCTCCGCGTTGGCGGCGTAGCCGCCCGGAGAAGCCACGAACGTATCCTCGCCAATCGCAGAGGGGTGCAGGAACTCCTCCGAACGCGAGCCACCCATCGCACCACTCATCGCGGAAACAATGACGTAAGGCAGACCCAGGCGCTGGAAGATGCGCTCGTAGGTGTCACGCTCAGCCTGGTACGACACATTCAGGCCCTCATCGTCGATGTCGAAGGAATACGCGTCCTTCATGACGAACTCACGGCCTCGAATCAGACCCGCACGCGGACGAGCCTCGTCGCGATACTTCGTCTGAATCTGGTAGAGCGTGGCAGGCAGATCCTTGTACGAGGAGTACATGTCTTTCACGAGAAGGGTGAACATCTCCTCGTGCGTGGGGGCCAGGAGATAGTCGCCACCCTTGCGGTCGTTGAGCTTGAACAGCGTCGGGCCGTACTCTTCCCAGCGGTTCGTGGCCTTGTAGGGGTCTGCGGGGATCAGGCCCGGGAAATGGACCTCCTGCGCCCCCATCGCATCCATCTCTTCGCGGACAATGTCCTCAATCTTGCGCAGGGTGCGCAGGCCGAGGGGCAGCCACGTGTAAATACCGGGGGCACAGCGGCGGATATAACCGGCACGCACCAGAAGCTTATGCGAGTTGACCTCGGCGTCAGCCGGGTCTTCACGCAGGGTTCGCAGGAAGAAAGTCGAGAGATTTCGAAGCATGCTCCAAGAGTACGGCACGCAAAGCCTCTGAGGCCACCGGCACAGCAGTGTAGCCGCTCATCGAGGCATATAGCGGCTCAGATCGAGGCGCACGCACCAAGTTCACGCTCACGGGCGCCCGGGTGCGCCGCGTAGTAACGGCGGGCCATCCACCCCGGGTATGCCCACTCGGGCAGGCCACCGAAGTAGAGAGCCTGGACCGCGATGGCCGCCATGAGCGCAAGAACGCCGATCACGAGACCCAGGGAACCAAGAGTGTCGAGTCCGCGTGCCTCGCGAGCCATCAGATCGGCAGTAAGGAACCACAGAACGGACAGCAATGGCATCAGCGGCCACACGACCCGCCCCATCTCGCCAACGGTGTTGCCACCACTGAGCTCGAGACGCACGGAGACACGGCGCGCGCCCGCGCCGATACCGAACCAGGCCCACGCCCAGACAAGAGCGATAGCGAGGCCCACGAGTGCGATCAGAGCGGTGGAGTTTGCGACCATTGCGTCCCCCTTCGGACAAAAGCAACATCCCCGTTGGCGTTGCGTACGCAAGCGATACTACAACACCAACGGGGATATCTGTCCAACTGAAAGAGTCGAAACGAGACTAATCAGGCATCAACAAGCCCACCAACGCAGGCATCGCGCAAATCACGCAGCATGGACAGCGACGAGAAGGACTCTGCGGCGACTCCCGCCCACGCGAGCGCGCGCTCACGGCCTTGCGCCACATGACGCTCACGAATGTGCAGCAGCGTCCGCGACGGAGACAAGGGCAGCAGAGCGATTACACACGTGCCCGAGGCCTCGGCTCCTTCGGGGGCGGCCGGAGGCGCGACACGCATGAGGATGTGGTCCTCGTCCTCAATGTCGATGATCGTAGACTCGTCCTCCGGCTCGAACACGTGACCGAGGACGTCCCACACGACAGACGCGGGCGCATCGATCGCGATGCCGCGATCAACCACGACGTTCGCACCGGGAAGAACCAGGTCACCGGGCAGCGACACGCCCGCCTGGGAGGCCGTCAGGCCGATGCGCCGCGGGAAGCCCGTAGCCGCCACAGCGCAAGCACCCGCAACGAGTGACAGGCACGCGAGAGTACGAAGACGCATGTGATACTCCTTGTGAAAGCTCAGAAGTCGATGCCCGGCAGCTTGACCTCCGGGGCGGTGATGGGGGCAACCTCGACGCTACCGGAACCCGGTTCGAGCCCGAGCTCCTCGGCAAGGGCATTCGCACGTCGGATCAGCGTCTCGACGATCTGATCCTCCGGCACGGTCTCAACAACCTCGCCTCGAATGAAAATCTGTCCCTTGCCGTTGCCGGAAGCAACACCGAGGTCTGCCTCTCGGGCCTCGCCCGGTCCGTTGACAACGCAGCCCATGACAGCGACACGCAAGGGAACAGTCAGGTCCTTCAGGCCCTCGGTCACGTTCTCAGCGAGTGTCCACACGTCGACCTGGGCACGACCGCACGACGGACACGAGACGATCTCCAGGGTCTTGTCCCGCAGGCCCATGAACTCCAGCATCTTCGTGCCGACCTTGACTTCCTCAACCGGAGGAGCGGACAGGGAGACGCGGATCGTGTCGCCAATACCCTCAGCGAGCAGGATCGAGAACGCGGAAACAGACTTGATAGTGCCCTGGAAAGCCGGGCCAGCCTCGGTGACGCCCAGATGCAGCGGCCAATCCCCCGCCTCCGACAGCATGCGATAGGCCTCGATCATCGTGAGCACATCATGGTGCTTCACCGAGATCTTGAAGTCGTGGAAGTCATTCTCCTCAAAGAGGGAGGCCTCCCAGATCGCGGACTCAACCAGAGCCTCGGGCGTCGCGCGACCGTACTTCTTCAAAAGGCGCGGATCCAAAGAACCTGCGTTGACGCCGATGCGCAGCGACACACCGTGATCGGAGGCCGCCTTGCAAATGTCCTTGACCTGATCGTCGAATTTACGGATGTTACCCGGGTTGACGCGCACCGCGCCACAGCCCGCCTCAATCGCCTGAAAGACGTACTTCGGCTTGAAGTGAATGTCGGCGATCACCGGGATCCGCGACTGCTTCGCGATAATCGGCAGCGCGTCCGCGTCCTTATCCGTCGGGCACGCGACGCGCACGATGTCGCAACCGGCCGCAGTCAGCTCGGCGATCTGCTGGAGCGTCGCGCCGATGTCGTGTGTCTTCGTCGTCGTCATGGACTGAACGGAGATGGGAGCACCCCCGCCCACCGGAACGTCGCCCACCATGATGCGACGCGTCTGCTTGCGCGGAAACGGCGACGCCGCGACTTCGGGCATTCCAAGATTGATTTCACTCACCGATTCATTATCGCGCACTGTGCGCATCCTTCCCACACGGACCACGCACGCGTGGTCAGACTCGCTTTCATCAGCGGGGCGCTCGCCCGCCGCTGACAAGGCTTATCAGCCGAGGGACACCGGCTTGACGATATCCGCCACAATCAAGATGACACTCATGACGACAAGCACGCCTCCCACGGCCCACGTCAGCGGAACCAGACGGGCAGTGTCAGCTGGCCCTGGATCCTGCGCGCCACGCGCACGAGCGAACGTACAGCGAGCCCCCTCGTACAGGGCACCGAGAATATGCCCGCCATCCAGGGGAGGCAACGGAATCAAGTTGAAGACGAAAAGCGCCATGTTCAACGAAGCCAACAGGCTCAGCAGCACCGCCACGACCTGGCGGGTATCCTGCAGGCCCAGCGCCTGCGAATCACCGGTCACCTCGCCGGCCATACGACCGACGCCAACAACGGACACCACACCGGACGCATCGCGCTTCTCGTCCGTGACGATCGAGCGCCCCACCTGCCACACAGCCTGCGGAAGGCGCACAACGACCGACGCCGTCCCCGTGAACATTTGCCAGTTAGCGGCGGCAACGTCCGACAGCGACGCCGACACGTACTCGTACCCGGCGGTCACGCCAACAATACGGGCCCCCTGCGCCCCCGTAACGGGAGACACCGTCAGGTCGACGGTCCCACCGTCGCGCTCGACAGTGAGAACAGCAGACTCGCCATCAGCTGTCGCACCAACAGCGCGCTGCAGGTCCGCGAAAGTCGAGACGGGCGCCCCATTCCACGCGACGACCGTGTCCCCGGGACGAACCCCGGCCTCGTACGCGGGAGAAGCCACTTCGCCAGACGCGCTCGTGATCGTCGCCGGCACCTCAGCGATCGTGCGCGACGCTGTCGGGGCACCAATCCCCATCATCGCGATCGCGGAGAGCACAAAGCAGATAAGCAGGTTCATCATCGGACCACCGAGCATGACGGTGATCTTCTTGGGCGCACTCAGATGATAGAAAGCGCGGTGTTCCTGCCCGTCAGGGATGTCCTCAGCCGAGGCCTCACGCGCTTCCTGAGCAAGCGTCAGCTTCCCACCACGCCCGACGAGCCGCGTGCCGGGACGTGCAGGAGGGTACATGCCAACGATCTTCACGTAACCGCCGAGCAGAATGGCGCGCAGCGCGTAGGTGGTCTCCCCTACCTTCTTCTTCCACAGGGCCGGACCAAAGCCCACCGCATAGTCCGGAACCAATACGCCGAACCTCTTCGCCGGAAGCATGTGCCCCACCTCGTGGAGGGCAACCGACGCCAAAATTCCGATAACGACAACAACAATACCGACGAGAGAGCCCACGCTCACATATCCTTCCACTGGCCCGCGCGAACAAGTTCGCGTGCGCGCTGATCAGCCCAACGCTGCGCGGCCACAATGTCATCCAACGAGGGATCAACAACGCCCGCGTGCTCATGCACGACCACCGACACGATGTCAACAATCGCAAGCCACGGGACCTCCCCCGCAATAAAAGCATCAACCAGCACTTCGTTGGCAGCGTTCAACACCGCGGGATGCGTCGCCGACTCGCCGACGGCAAAGCGCGCCAGGTCCACCGCTGGGAACGTCTCATTGTCCACCGGCTCAAACGTCCACTGCGACGCCGCCGTCCACGTCAAGGGCTTCTCCACGCCCTCCAGACGCTCCGGCCAGGTCAGGCCCAGGGCAATCGGCAGACGCATATCCGGCGGCGAGGCCTGCAGCGTCGTCGCACCGTCACACCACGTCACCATCGAATGCACAATGGACTGCGGATGAACGGTCGCGATGATGTGCTCAGGCGCCACGTCGAAGAGCAGGTGCGCTTCAATGAGTTCCAGACCCTTATTGATCAGGGTCGACGAGTTGATCGTCACGACGGGACCCATCTGCCACGTTGGGTGCGCGAGAGCCTGCTCAGCCCTCACACCACGCAGCTGCTCGCGCGTGCGGCCACGGAACGGGCCACCGGACGCGGTCAGAACCAGGTCAGCGACCTCGGATCGACCCGACACAACCGGAGAAGTCAGGCCGAGCTCATGCACACCCGACGCAAGCGCCTGCGCAATCGCAGAATGCTCCGAATCCACCGGGACAATCTGCCCCGGAAAACGCATCGCGTTCTTCACGAGGGCGCCACCAACAACCAGCGACTCCTTATTCGCCAGCGCCAGGCGCGCCCCGCATTCCAACGCCGCAAGGGTCGACGACAGACCCACGCCTCCCGTGATTCCGTTCAGCACGACGGGAATGAGGCCTGGAAAGTCCTCCCGCGCCCGATCCACCGACGCGCGAACGACATCGACCGACGCCTGCTCGCCCACGAACACCTGTGGGCAATGGCCACCCAGGGCGTGCACAGCCGCGACGAGCTCCTCGCGCACATCCCGCGCAACGCCCACAAACGCGGGGGCAAGTGCAACGATCTGCTCGGCGAGCACCTCGATCGACGAGCCGCCAGCGCTCACACCAACGACGTGAAACCGCCCCGGATGCGCATCAATAACCTCTCGAGCCTGCGTACCGATCGACCCCGTCGATCCCAACAGGATGACGGGTAGGGCGCCACGGCTATGCTCTCCGCCCGCCAGCATCAGTCGACCGCAAGCAGGATCTCGACGGCACGCCCCAGGTAGGCATCCACCGGCCCCTCCGCGTATGCCTTCTTACCGCGCTTCGGCCGGAAAGTCGCCGTACGGATCTCATCGGCAGTCAGCTCACCGGCCTCGTCAAAGTAGGCCGCAAGACGATCCAGCAGGTCATCGACCTCATCGCAGGCGTAGCCACGACCCGCCGCCGGATGCGTGAAACGCTCACCGCGCGGACGCTGCAGACGCGGATACAGAGTCGTCGCACGATCCGCCACGCGGTCGTACCACGCTGCCTCGCCTTCGGCGGCCACAGAATCCGCACGGTCGCGATTCACGAACGCGGCCTCCAAACGATTCATCGCCCCATCGACAGCTTCGATGTTGTAGCCGCGGCTCTTCAGTTCAAACGTCGCGAGACGAACCTGCTCCGCGCTGAACTGCTCCGGGGGGACAGCGCCCTCGTATGCACGTCGGGCATCCTCGAAGAAAGCATCGACCTGCTCACAGTCGTAGCCCTTCGAGAAGAAACCAACCCTAGGAAACTCAGTCATGACTACTCCTTCTCCTGTGTCATGGAACGAAGAATCTGATCGACAGCCTCGCGGGTACCGAAATCGGCACACTCGGCAGACATCTCCACCGGTTCAGTATCGTGGGTGACGACGCGCTGACCAGAGTCAGACACGCCAACACCGTCGACACTGTCACCGCTGCGCTGCGCACGCTTGTCATTAAGGTGGCGCAGCACCTCGATGAGCCGATCAATCTCGGTGTCGACTTCCTCCTCGTCGAAGCCGCGCAGCCTCACGGTGAACTCAACATCCGTCGCTTTCTGCGCGGTGATGGCCTTCTCTGGGTCCGTCTGAGCGCCCGTGATCGTGCGCTCAACGTCCGCGAGGAAGCTCGCCACCTCACTCACGTCGTAGCCCATGCGCCAGAAGCTCCGCGAGAAATCTGTCCTGATCACGCGCGCCCCTCCCCAAGCGGGCGCTTGCCCTCGGCGACCGCCGTCGCCAACTGGCCGCACGCACCATCAATGTCCGAACCGCGCGTGTCTCGGATCGACGTCGCGATGCCGTTATCACGCAGGCGAGCAACGAATGCGTCTTGAGCAGCGCGCGTCGAAGCCGTCCAGATAGAGCCCGGCGTTGGGTTGAGCGGAATCGGATTGACGTGCACCCAGCCGTGGCCGCGCTTGTTGAGCTCGTCGGCCAGGAGCTGAGCGCGCCATTCCTGATCGTTCATATCTTTGATAAGCGCGTACTCGATCGACACGCGTCGCCCAGTGGCCAGGAAGTAGGCGCGCGCAGCATCCAGAAGCTCACCGACCTTCCAACGCGAGTTAATCGGAATCAACTCATCGCGCAGGTCATCATCGGGAGCGTGAAGGGATACCGCGAGGGTAACGGGCATCCCCTCCCCCGCGAGCTTCTTAATCGCGGGCACGAGGCCGACCGTAGACACGGTGATGTTGCGGGCGCTCATGCCGAAACCCTCGGGGGCCGGGTCAATGAGGCGATGCAGGGCGCCGATCACGGTCTTGTAGTTCGCCAGAGGCTCACCCATGCCCATAAAAACCACGTTCGACAGGTGGGTCGGCCCACCCGCCAGCTTGCCATCACGGCACGAGGCCTGGGCCTCGCGTACCTGATCGACGATCTCGGCCGTCGAGAGATTACGAGTGAGGCCCATCTGCCCCGTCGCGCAGAACGGGCACGCCATACCGCATCCCGCCTGCGACGAGACACACAGCGTCGTGCGCTGCGGGTAACGCATGAGCACGGACTCCACCTGCGCACCGTCATAGAGACGCCACAGATCCTTGATCGTGCGGCCACCGTCAGCCTCCAGCGAAACGACCTTCGTCACGAGGTTCGGCAACAGGGCTTCCGACACGCCGTCGCGCATGCCGACCGGAATATCGCTCATCATCGCGGGGTCAGCCTCAAAATGCGTGAAGTAGTGACGCGAGAGTTGATCGGCACGAAAAGCGGGAAGCCCAAGGTCCTTCAAGACCTGCTTACGGCCAGCAGCATCCAGGTCAGCGAGGTGCGAAGGAGCCTTTCCACGGCGCTTCGCCGTGAACGACAGGACGGGCTTTGCATCCTTGTGCGTTGCGCCCTCCGGCGGTTGATCTGTCGGCCGAACCTCACGACGCGGCCTGCGACGAGAAGGATCCGGCAACGCCTGGGCATTCGGCGTACGTTCATGTGCCCCGCGGGGCTTCTTCGTTGCTTGGCTCAATGGGTAGACTCCCAAGAAATACCCGGCAGCGCCCACGCGAAAATAAAGTAGGCAACCGGCGCGCTCATGAGCAGCGCGTCCACTCGGTCGAGAACACCTCCGTGCCCAGGCAGGATCTGCGACATGTCTTTCAGGCCGGACTCACGCTTGATAAGAGACTCCGTGAGATCACCCATCGTCCCCACGAAGGCGATAGCGTTACCTGCGATAAGGCCCCACCACCACGAGGCACCGAGCAACCACAAGCCGACCGATCCGACGGCCATAGCCGTCAGAGCAGAGCCCGCGAAACCCTCCCACGACTTCTTCGGAGAGAGGGCAGGTGCCATCGGGTGTTTGCCGAACATGACGCCAGCGGCCCAGCCTCCCGTGTCGTTGGCAATAACCATGAGCTCGAAGACAACAAACACCCACGGGCTGTGCCACGCGGCGAGCATGAGCACGACAAAGGATGCCAGGAAGGGAACGTACACGGCCGCAAACGTCGAGGACACGACGTCGCTCATCCGCGATTCCTGCCGGTGATCGAGCAGACGCCACGCGGCGCACACGAACACCGTGATGTACAGAGCGAAGAGCATCCCCTCGCTACCCAGCCACCATGCGCACGTGACCATGCCAATCGCACCGACGTACAGCGGCGTGACGGTCAACGTAATCCCCATGCGCGCAAACGCACCAGCAAGTTCCCAGATGCCGACAAGGCACACGAACGCAATAACGCCCACGAATGCGGGAAGCGACGTGAAGAGTGGGACCGCAACAGCGGCAATCAATACAACCGCAGTCGTGATGGCCTGCGGAAGGTTGCGCCCGGCCTTCCCCGTCGGCCCACTCGCTGGATGATTCTCACGAGCGGGCCCCGGGGAAAAGACACGGGCTAGGAACGAACGATCAGTTGACGCCATCAGATCGTCAGCAGTTCGCTTTCCTTCACGGCAAGCATCTTATCGATCTGCTCCGTGTGCGCCTTCGTCGCGCCGTCCAGTGACTTTTCCGCGCGCTGAACGTCGTCCTCGGACGCCTCTCCGTCCTTCTTCAGTCGGTCGAGCTGGTCCTTGGCCTTACGACGCACACCGCGGACGGACACGCGGCCTTCCTCGGCCTTGCTCTTAGCCTGCTTGACGTACTCCTTACGGCGTTCCTCCGTCAAGGCGGGCAGGACCACACGCACGACATTGCCATCGTCCGTCGGGTTGACGCCGAGGTCGGACTCGCGCAGCGTACGGATGATTTCCTGCGTCGCGGTGCGATCGAAGGGAGAAATCAGAACCGTACGAGCCTCGGGGATCTGGAAGCTGGCAAGCTGCTGCATCGGCGTGGGGGCGCCGTAGTAGTCAACCAGGAGCTGTTCGAACATCGAGGACGTCGCGCGTCCAGTGCGAATGTTCGCAAACTCTTGGCTAGCCGCATCCACGGCCTTGTCCATCTTTTCCTCGGCTTCGAGGAGAATATCGTCGATCACTATGTGCTCCTTTAAGTCAGTGGTCTGTGAAGGTTATATCACGCCGTCACTAGCGTACCGATTTCATCGCCCATCAGCGCGCGGGTCACCGCACCGTCCTCGCCCATGCCGAAGATGCGCGTCGTCAGCCCATTCTCGCGGCACAGAGCCAACGCCGAACCATCGATCACCTTCAGGTCACGACGCAGAGCCTCAGAATACGTCAGTGCGTCGAACCGGTGGGCATCGGGGTTCTTGTTCGGATCGTCGTCGTAAACGCCGTCCACACCGTTCTTGGCAACGAGGAGTTCGTCGCAGTGAATCTCCAGGGCGCGCTGCGCGGAAACGGTATCCGTCGAGAAGTACGGCAGGCCCGCACCAGCACCGAAGACAACCACACGCCCCTTTTCCAGGTGACGAATCGCTCGCAGCGGAAGGTACGGCTCAGCCACCTGAGCCATCGTGATCGCCGTCTGCACGCGAGCCGGAATACCCGACTGGTCGATGAAGTCCTGAAGGGCCAGGGCGTTCATCACCGTGCCGAGCATGCCCATGTAGTCAGCGCGCGAACGCTCAAGGCCCTCGCGCGCCAGCTGCGCGCCGCGGAAGAAGTTACCGCCGCCGACGACGATCGCAACCTGCACACCCTCGCGCACGGCCGTCGCGACCTGCTCAGCGATGTTACGAACGACCTTCGGATCCAAGCCGATCGATCCACCTCCGAACGCCTCTCCAGACAGCTTGAGCAAAACGCGGCGGTTCGTCGACATGACGTTTCTCCTTTTTGACGGCCCTGAGAGGGCGGAACGCTTAGGAACCATACTACCTGGTAAAAGGAAAGCGGCCCCGCCGTTGGGCGGGACCGCTTTCCTTTTGTCAGCAAGCTGACGACGTCACCAGATCAGGCACCCACGTGCACACGCACGAAGTTGGTGACCTTGGCGCCGGCCTCCTTGAGGACCTGACCGACGGACTTCGAGGGGTCACGCGCGAAGGCCTGGTCAACGAGGCAGTTATCCTTGAAGAACGCGTTCAGGCGGCCCTCAACGATCTTGGGAACGATGTTGGCGGGCTTGCCTTCCTCGAGCGTGATCTTCTCGAGGGTGGCGCGCTCCTTATCGAGCACGTCGGCCGGAACCGAATCGCGATCGAGGTAGGCGGGCATGTAAGCGGCAACGTGCATCGCGACGTCGTGGGCAACGGACTTGCCGGCGGCATCGGTGACGACGAAAACGCCAACCTGCGGGGGCAGATCGGGGTTGGTCTGGTGCAGGTAGAGGTCAACATTCTCACCCTCAACGCGCACGATGCGGCCGACCTGAAGCTTCTCGCCGATGATCGCAGCGAAAGCATCCAGACGGTCCTTGACGGTGCCCTCACCCATGGGGGCGGCGAGCAGCGCGTCGAGGTCGGCGGCGCCGGAAGCAACGGCGGCAGCCAGGACCTCGTTGGAGAAGTCGATGAACTTCTGGTTCTTGGCGACGAAGTCGGTCTCCGAGTTAACCTCGACAAGCACGCCGACGGTGCCGTCGGTCTGTGCGGCCAGCAGGCCGGCGGAGGCCTGACGGCCCTCGCGCTTGGACAGGGACTTCAGGCCCTTCAGTCGGATGATCTCGAGAGCCTTCTCGGCATCGCCGTCAGCCTCGGTCAGAGCCTTCTTGACATCCATCATGCCGGCGCCGGTCTGCTCACGCAGCGCCTTCACATCTGCAGCGGTGAAATTCGCCATCGGATGATTCCTCTCAGTAAAAAGTTCAGTCCTGCTTGGTGGTCGACTCTTCGGCGACCTCAGCGGCGGCAGCTTCGTCAGCCTTGACCTCGCCCTCGAGGAGCTCGCGCTCCCACTCGGCCAGCGGCTCGGCGGTGGTCTCGTCGCCCTTGCCCTTGCGGACGTCGGAGCGGGCGATGAGGCCCTCGGCGACGGCGTCGGCGATCACGCGGGTCAGCAGCGACACGGCGCGGATGGCGTCATCGTTGCCGGGGATGCGGTAGTCGACCTCGTCCGGATCAGCGTTGGTGTCGAGGATGGCAACGATCGGGATGTGCAGCTTGCGAGCCTCGGAGACCGCGAGGTGCTCCTTCTTGGGGTCGACGATCCACACGGCCGAGGGAACCTTGGTCATGTCGCGGATGCCGCCGAGCGTGCGCGAGAGCTTGTCCTTCTCACGACGCATCATGAGCAGTTCCTTCTTGGTGTGACCGGAAGCGGCCACGTCATCGAAGTCAATCTGCTCGAGTTCCTTCAGGCGCTGCAGACGGGTGGCAACGGTCGAGAAGTTGGTGAGCATGCCGCCGAGCCAACGGTGGTTCACGTAGGGCATGCCGACGCGCTGGGCCTGCTCGGCCACGGCTTCCTGGGCCTGCTTCTTGGTGCCGACGAAGAGCAGGGTTCCGCCGTGGGCGACGGTCTGCTTCACGAAGTCGAAGGCGATGTCGATGTCAGCAATGGTCTGCTGCAGGTCGATGATGTAGATGCCGTTGCGCTCGGTGAGGATGAAGCGCTTCATCTTCGGGTTCCAACGGCGAGTCTGGTGACCGAAGTGGACACCGGACTCGAGGAGCTGACGCATGGTAACGA
>CALHZX010000034.1 GCA_938040725.1 uncultured Actinomyces sp.
AGTCCATGCCCTCGTTGCGGAAGTTGCGGTTCATCTCGAAGACGCGGTCCACGCCTCCGACGACCGCTCGCTTGAGGTAGATCTCCGTCGCGATGCGCAGGTAGAGCTCGGTGTCGAGCGCGTTCATATGCGTCGTGAAGGGACGAGCCGCGGCACCGCCGTGGATCATCTGCAGCATCGGCGTCTCGAGCTCGATGTAGTCGCGGCGGAAGAAGTTCTCGCGGATCGAACGGTTGACGGCCGCGCGAATACGGATCATATCGCGCGCGGCGGGGCGCGTGATCAGGTCAAGCTCGCGGCGACGGATGCGCTGATCCTCGGACAGGGTGATCTCTTCGCCATCCTCGGTGGTCCAGGTCTTGGGCAGGGGACGGATCGCCTTGGAAGCAATGGCCCACGAGGCGTCGGGGGCGGGCAGCGCGGTGGGCGCGGCATCGTAGGCGGCCTGGGCTTCGGGCGTGACCTCGGCGGGGGTCGCGAAGATCGACAGCTCGCCGCGGCGCGAGGAGATCACGCGGCCGTGGACGAAGAGGTGATCGCCCAGGTCGACGTCGTTCTTGTAGTCGGCCAGGGACTCGGCGCCGACGGAAGCGGCGGAGAGCATGACCTGGATCTTGTTGCCCTCACCGTCCATGAGGGTCGCGAAGCACAGCTTGCCGCCGTTGCGCGCGAGGATGACGCGGCCCGCCAGGCCCACGTAATCCTCGGTCTCTTCGCCGGCCTCAAGGTGCGCGTACTTCTCGCGCACCGCCTTGATAGTGGTCGTGATCGGCAGGCGCACGGGGTAGGCGGGGATGCCGGCCTCCATGAGGCGCGCGCGCTTGGCCGCGCGAACCTTGACCTGCTCGGGGGTGTCGTCTGCGGGTGCTTGCGTGGGCGTAGAAGAATCGGTCATGCGCCTATCGTACCGGGATTTGGCCCCACGACGAGGCAGGGGCCCGGTTGGGCAGATCACGAAGTGTCCGGCCCGTTTCCTTCTCGCGCTGTCAGCGGGACTCCCCGACGTTCGTTCATTAGGCGGTGAGAGCGGCCAGTGAGAACGTGGTAACCCCACCCTCGAGCGTCATCGTTGGTCCATCAGCCGTCACGACAGCAGCGAAGGAAGGCACCCCCATGCGCTCATCGTCAACCACCTCAAGGAATCGCATCAGACTCTTGGCTCCAGCAGGTATCGCGGGTTGTCCGAGCTTTACCTCAATCACTCCCCATCGACCGTCAGGGAGCTCGACAATCACATCGACCTCGCGTCCCGCCTTATCTCGGTAGTGCATAACATGCCCCCCAAGCTCCTGCATGTAGGTGCGCAGGTGCTGGACAACCATCGATTCGAACCAGAGTCCCGCCGTGTTCAAGTCCGCGAGCAGCTTACGCGAGGATGCTCCCAAGGCCGCAGCAGCCAGCGCCGGATCGACAAAGTGAACCTTAGAGGCGGAGCGAATAGCAGTCTTCGAGCGTATCTGTGGAGACCACGCGTCTTGTTCCTCGACAAGGAAGATACGTTCCAACGAACCGATGTACCCGCTAACGGTACGCGGCTGAATATCACCCACGCCTCGCATATCCGCCGCGATCGTTGTCAGCTTCAGCTCGGACGACAGGTTGCGCGCCAGCGAGCGCAGCAGGGCTGTCACTGTTCGTGGGTTACGGCGAGGTTCATCATCCAGGCGCGCAATGTCACTGACAGCAACATCCGCAAGGTACGCGCGCAGATTACGCTGGGCGTCCTTCTCTACCAAATCAAGGTCTGCGGGCCACCCTCCATGCACGAGGGCAGAGAGCATTGTGGGAACATCCATCGGCGAGGTGAGAGCAGGGGTGGGCAGATCACCGTTAAAGAGGCCCCCGAGCGAGACGGTTCCAACTCCTAGCCCACGCTCTTCGAGAGTCATAGGGCGCATCCGCAGACGCACGAATCTGTGTGCACCGGAGTGTCGCATCGCATCCGGAGCGGGAACCGATGACCCGGTGAAGATGAACTGCCCCTTCATGCCACGCCGATCAATCTCATGCCTGGCCGTATTCCACAGCTCGGGCGCCAGCTGCCACTCATCAACGAGGCGCGGAGTCTCGCCCTCAAGCAGCAAGCGCGGATCCACCTGGAGAGCAGCTGCAACACTAGGCGAACCATCATCGAGGATCACGACCGATGCGGCGTGGTGGCGCCCCGTCTGTGTCTTGCCGGACGCACGGACACCATCGATCAGCACACCACCCGAGGCTCGCAATGCAGATTCGACGCTGCGATCAAGAATACGCGACCGGTACATTTTCCCTCTCTTTCAGGCAAAAAGTAGCACATAAAGCTGTTGTAGCGCATGTTTTGGCCACATTTCATCGCATGTTTTGGACGAACATTAGCGCATGTTTTGGCCACATTTTAGCGCGCGTTTCGGACGTAAAGGTGCGCATGTTGTGCCTACCTCGGCTCTGGTGTCACCTCTTCACGGCAGCTGGGCCCCACTGGTGGCAACGCAGGCAGGGCACCCACACTGCCACACTGGGGTTAACGCGCGCATGAAAGGGCCCCAGATACGCGAAGCGCCCACTGTCACCAGTGGGCGCTTCCCCCTGCTGTCAAGCGTTGGTTAGACGCCGGAGCTCTTCAACCCCAGTTCGCGGGCCCGCTTCGAATCCTCGGGGACGGTGCCCGCGTGGTCGCCGGCGCTCACGATTGTGTTGGAGCCGTCGACGAAGACAACGGAGGGCTTCATCGTACGTACCAGGGATTCGGGGACCTGGGCGTAGGCCATGATGATGACGAGGTCGCCGACGGTCACCTTGTGGGCGGCCGCGCCGTTGAGCTGGATCGTGCCGCTGCCGCGCTCACCCGCGATGGTGTAGGTCGAGAGGCGCTCGCCGTTGTTGACATCGACGATGTCGACCTTCTGTCCGGGAACGATGTTCGCTGCGTCCAGCAGATCCTCATCCACCGTGATCGAGCCGACGTAGTGCAGGTCGGCGCCGGTGACGACGGCGCGATGGATCTTGCCGATGGCCATCTCGCGAGTCATTTCCATCATGCGAGGTCCCCCGCACGCTCAACAACGAGGCCGACGGGTTCGGAGGCGGCACGCAGCGGCACCTCCATGTTGTCGATGAGGCGGGTCGTGCCCACCTTGGCGGCGATGAGGATGCGTCCCTCACGCGAGCCGTCGGACAGGATCGTGGGCGCGGCCGCGCCTTCGCCGACGGGCACGGACTCGGTGCCTGCAAGGATCTCGAAGGTTCCCGCGTCCACGAGCGCAATGTAGTCCAGGTCGATACCACCCTCGGCGTCAATGACCGAACGGCACTCAGCGACGATCTGCGCGCTCTTCGCCCCGGCCTCGGCGACCTCGGCACCGCGTCGAAGCGCGCGAGAGAGCGCACGGGCGCGGATGCGTTCCTCATCGCTCAGGTACTGATTGCGGCTGGACAGGGCGACCCCGTCCTCCGCGCGCACGATCGGCACGGGGTGGACGCGCACGGGGATGTCCAGTTGGGAGAAAACGGTGCGCAGGACTGCCAGCTGCTGGGCGTCCTTCTGCCCGTAAAGCGCCACATCGGGGCGCACGAGGTTGACGACCTTGGTGCACACGAGGGCGACGCCAGCGAAGTGCGTGGGGCGCGTCTTGCCTTCGAGAACGCGCGCGATGGGGCCCGGGTCGATTGTCACGGTCGCGGGCGTGGGGTACACGTCCTGCGGCGCGGGCGCCCACACGAGGTCCGCCCCCACCGTCTCGAGCGCGTCCATGTCCGCATCCAGGGTGCGCGGATAGGCGTCAAAGTCCTCACCGGGCGCAAATTGCGTCGGGTTGACGAAAATCGTGACGATCACGTGATCGGCCAGCTCGCGGGCTTCGCGCACGAGCTGCAGGTGCCCGGAGTGGAGGGCACCCATGGTCATTACAAGAGCCTTCGTGCCGGGCAGATGCGACAGGGCGTCGGCCAGCTCGGCACGCGTGTGGGTGAGGACGGGACGATGGGTCATGGTTCTATTCTTGCAACTTCGGCCCGCCGGTGCGCAATCGAGTCGCTTTCCTCACGCCTGAAATTTTCGCGACGAGGCGGGGGCTGCGCCGGTGCTCCATCGCGCGTTTCGGGGTCGGAAGACGGGCAGGTGTCAGGCGCCCGGATCGAGGAGGGCGGCCTCGACGCTGGTCGCGGCGCGTTCGTCGAGGAGGCGCGCGTCGCGCAGCAGGCGGGTGAGGGCACGAGTCATATCCGCGTAGGTGTCCCGCTCCCCCGCGAGCGCCTCACGCGAGCCGAGACAGCGCGCGTGCGCAGCGATCGTCCCCGCATCGGCGCGGGCGGCGGGTCCGGAGATGCCGGCGACCCCCTCGGTAAGTGCGCGGTCGAGCGCAGCTTCCAGGAGGGGACGCACGTACAGGGCGGGGTTCTCAATGCCCGCCTGCGCGAGAATTCGCGTCGTCTGCACGGTGATGCCGGCGATGAAGTTGGCGCCGTGGGCGAGGCCGGCATGGTAGAGGGGGCGGTCATCCTCGGCGACGACGACGGGTTCGCCACCCATTTCGACGACGAGGGCCTGAGCGATCGGCAAGAAGGGGGCAGCCGCCGTCACCGCGAATGGCGTTCCGACGAGGCGCGCCACGTCGACGCTGGTCCCCGTGAACGTCATCGCCGGGTGGATGGCCAGCGGGATCGCCCCCTCGGCTGCCGCGGCGCTCAGCAAACCGACGCCGGATGCACCAGACAGGTGGATGACAATGTGCCCGCTCTGCCAGGCACCCAGGTCAGCGAGGCCGCTCGCGAGGGGGCCGATCTGGTCGTCGGGGACGGCCACGATGACCACCTCGGAGCGTCGCACAACATCCTCGGGCGTGGCGATCGGCACGCCGGGGAGCATCGCGTCCGCGCGCTCGCAAGAAGCCTGCGATGACGCTGATACGGCGACGATCTGATGCCCGACCGCGCGCAGGGCGGAGCCGATGACGGGGCCGACGTGGCCCATGCCGATGATGCCGATTCCGAGGCGTCCGGGGGTACTCATACCTCCATTGTCGCCGATTCCCCCTCTACTTGTCGCCCTCCGCCTCGCCGCGAGGTCGCATCGACAATCTCAGCGACGCGGGAGAGCCAACGTTCGGGCGCCTCGGCCTCGCGACGATTTTTCGAGGCCCGCGACAGCTGCGCCCACAGCTTCAGCGAGCAGCCCGCCTCAACGTGCTCAGCCATGGACGCGACCGGGCCCGGAACCAGCTCGGCACGCACGGAAGCGACGCCGCGCCAACGCTGAACGGGCCCCTGATGCAGCGACACCGACTGGATACGCATCAATGGGATGATCGAGAAACGCCGGTTGAAAAACCCGTCGCGGATCGCGAACACGGTGTCGGTCATGCCGAAGGCGCGGCGGCTGTACTCGAGCGGATCCAGGATCTTCGCGCTTGGCGGGATCGGAGTCATCCAGCGGTCTTCTCGCGTGCCCGTGTGGAGGGACCCGAGGAAGCCGTCCGGATCATCGACCCCCAGATCCGGGATCGCCATCGCAATCGCCTGCGTGACCTCCACACGAGTGCCGACGGGAAGCAGCACGTCCGAGGCCACATCGACCTGCATGCCCTTATTTTTCTCGTCCGTCACGGCCGCCGCGTTGCCGGCCTGCGTGATCTCCACGCGATACCAGCCGAACAGACGCCAGATGAGCGGCTGGGTCACCTCGACGGCATGAATGCGCCCCGGCGGGATCGTCACGTGGCGACGAGCCGTCAGGCCACGGTCGATGTGCACACCGTCCGCAGCAATCGCCGCGGTAAAGCCGAACTCCCTGTCGAAACGCGCCCACACGCCCACCAGGAGACTGAACGCACCCGCCAGGATGCCCAGGAAGCTCATGATCGACGTGACGCCCACAACGCCCACAAGGAAGCCGTTGAGGCCCAGGAGGAAGACGCCGAAGAAGAGGGCGATCACGTTGTCGATGGTCGCCAGCATGGACACCAGGAGCGTGACGAAGCCGACCTTGAAAACGGGGCGCTCCGGGGCCTCCAGCGGTGTCTTTGTCGTCGCCACGCGGGCCGAGGCACCGGCCAGGTCGGCGGGATCCACGACCTCGGCAATCGCACCCGAAGCGAGCCCGAGGAGGAGCGCACGTAGCTCCTCCAACTGAGCGGCAGGCAGCAGGCCCAGCTTGATATCTGAGTCGGCCCCTCCGGCAACCTCGATATCCAAGTATCCGAGGCCGAGGATGCGCCCCACGAGCGAATACGACACGTTGATCGTCTGAATCCGCGTCAGCCTCGCGTGACGCTGCGTGCGCGTGAGAATGCCGGCGCGATACCAGATCGCCGTGTTGCTCACCGCGTAGCGGGTCTTCGTCCACGACAGGTAGCAGTAGGCGCCCGCGAGCACGAGAACGATGCCCAGGATCATCAGAAGGCCGAGGAAGATCCCGGTCGTCGCCAGCCACGCGGGCGTCTCGCCGCTCAGCATGCCCCCAATCGCGGACGCATTGCTCAGGGACACCACGCCAACGACGCCTGCGACACTCCCCGCGACGCGAGGAACGTAGGTCAGCGGGTGAAGCGGCTTCCAGTCCTCGGGGGCGATGCCGCCGGAGGAGAGATCCTCACTCATAGACCCATCAGCTCCGCCGAGCCACGCTCCGCCAGGACGTCACGCAGACGGGCCGCGTCCGCGACGGGCACACCGCCCAGCGTCGCGTCGGTCTTCGCGCTCGCGGTCGAAAGCTTGATCGTCGAGATGCCGAGCAGACGCAGCACGGGACCCTGATAGATGTCGACGTACTGGATACGGCCGTAGGGCACGAGGGTCATCGAGCGCTTGATAACGCCGCGGCGGATCACAAAGTCCGTCTCCGCCAAGGCGTAGCGCAGGGCTCGCACCTGGGCGGGCACGAGCCACAGGCACGCCAGGGCGAGAGCCGCGGGCACGAGCATGAGCCACCACAGCGCAGGGATGTCGACGATGAGAACGAGGGCGGAGATCACGCCACACAGGGCGCCGCAGGCCGCGAGTGCGTTACCGAGGCGCAGGGTGGCGAGTACGGGAGACACGTGCTGGAATTCGACGCCCTCGGGCGAGAGGACGTCCACTGAGCTGCGGGATGACATACTTCAATTCTTGCACATTTTTTCCACGCCTTTCCAACCCCTTTATTCCCACGTGACTACCGAGGTGGCGCACTGCATAAAAGCCGTGCTTATCGCTCCCACCTACCTCACAGGAAACATTCAGACATGTAGGCGACACTGGTTGTATGAGCACCCCGGGAACTGAAGCAAAACTCCTCGTCGTCGACGACGAGCCCAACATCCGCGACCTCCTCGCCTCCTCGCTGCGTTTTGCCGGCTTCGACGTCGTCACCGCCGAAGACGGCAGCGGCGCATTCCACGAAGCCCAGGCCTCGCGCCCCGACCTCATCGTCCTCGACGTCATGCTCCCCGACATGGACGGCTTCACCGTCACCAGGCGCCTGCGCGACGCCGGCATCACGATCCCCGTCCTCTTCCTCACCGCGCGCGACGACATGCGCGACAAGATCCAGGGCCTGACCGTCGGCGGCGACGACTACGTCACCAAGCCCTTCGGCCTCGAAGAGGTCGTCGCCCGCATCCGCGCCATCCTGCGCCGCACTATGGGCTCCGAAGAAGATGACGCACTCCTGCACGTCGGAGACCTCGTCATCGACGAGGACGCCCACGAAGTCACGCGCGCCGGCGTGCCCATCGACCTATCCCCCACCGAATTCAAGCTCCTGCGATACCTCGTCATCAACGCCGGACGCGTCGTCTCCAAAATGCAGATCCTCGACCACGTCTGGGAATACGACTGGGACGGCGAAGTCGCCATCGTCGAGTCCTACATCTCCTACCTGCGACGCAAGCTCGCCGTCGAAGGAGCCTCCGGCGAACTGATCCACACCAAGCGCGGAGTCGGCTACATCCTGCGCGCTGAGGACTGACGTGCGCCCCGGCCTCGCTCAACGCATCGAAGCCTGGTGGGACTCCAAACCCCTTTCCTCCCAGCTCGTCACGCTCATCACCTCCCTGCTCGCCGTCGGACTCTCACTGTCCGGAACAGTCATGATCGGCCTACTGCAGCGCCACCTCACCTCCCAAATCGACGACCAGCTCATCGCAACCGCCCACACGCTGCAGATCTCCGCCTCCACAGCCACCTTCTCCGCCGACGGCCAAGGCGGCATCCCCACCCTCTACTACATTCACATCCGCAACACCGACGGCACCGACCGCTACTTCTACTCCGAAGACACCCTCAGAGTGTCGGGCAAACCCAACCTTCCCGACCTCGTTGACACCTCCTCGGCCCCCATCTCCTCGTTCCGTACCCTGCCCATCACGGTCTCCTCCTCGAAGGTTGGCCTCGGATGGCGCGCGCTCGTCGTCCCCGTGTACGACCAGGACTCCGGACAGTTCTCCGGATACATGACGATCGCCCTGCCCCTATCCGACCTGCAGCACACGCTGCGCACGACGGCCTCCTACTTCACGGTCGCCGGCATCATCATCGTCGCAATCGGAGCATGGACCGGGCGCGTCCTCGTGCGCCGCGCCCTCCTCCCCCTGCGTTCCATCGAGTCCACCGCCGGCAAAATCGCCGCCGGAGACCTCACGAAGCGAGTCACACCCCACCCCGTCACCACAGAAGTCGGCTCCCTCGCCCTCTCGCTCAACACCATGCTCACCCAAGTCGAGCAATCCTTCGAGGCACGCCAAGCCTCGGAACAAAAAATCAAGCGCTTCGTCTCCGACGCCTCCCACGAGCTACGCACCCCCCTGGCCGCCATCTCCGGATACTGCGAGCTCTACGCCATGGGTGGCGTCCCCGCCGAACGCACCGACGAAGTCATGGGTCGCATTGCCTCCGAATCATCGCGCATGGCCACCCTCGTCGAAGACCTCCTCACCCTCGCCCGTCTCGACGAAGGTCGCCCCCTCGACATCACCGACATTGACCTCGTCAAACTCGCCGACAACGCGGTCTTCGACCTTCAAGCACTCGACCCCACGCGCACGGTCGGACTCACCGGCATCAGCGGACGCACACCCCCCATGACCCTCATCATCCCCGGCGACCGCGATCGCATCTCCCAGGTCTTCACCAACCTCATCGGCAACATCGTCCGCTACACGCCCGAAGGCTCCCCCGTCGAAATCGCCCTCGGACGCAGCGGTGACACCGCCATCGTCGAGCTCCGCGACCACGGCCCCGGCATTGACGAAACTGACCGCGGGCGCGTCTTCGAACGCTTCTACCGCGCCGACAGCTCACGCAACCGCAAATCCGGCGGATCTGGCCTCGGCCTCGCCATCGTCTCCGGGATCCTCGCAGCTCACAGGGGCAACGCATCGCTCAGCAAGACGAAAGGCGGTGGACTCACCGTCCGCATCGAGCTCCCCACGACGTGAACGACATAACGAGCAGAACTTACGCTCTCGACTTTTCCGCTCAATTTTGGTCATTTCCGCCCTGACAGTTCATGCGAAACGATCAGGATTTTCCCCGATTTTTTCCAACGAACGTGACCTTCGCTCAAAAGCGCACTAGCATGGCTCAGGTATTCCTCAGCAAGGAGAGTGGCCCATGGGTGCTCAAGCACCTCAGTGGCTGCTGACGTCTTTCG
>CALHZX010000035.1 GCA_938040725.1 uncultured Actinomyces sp.
CTCGACGGCATCTCGCTGACGAACACGATCACCCCGCAGGGCCTGGGCCGCTCCAAGGAAGAGCAGATCCAGAACCTGGTCGGCATCCTCGACGCTGGCTTCGTTCCGGACGATTCCTGCGCCTACGACGGCACCAAGGGCTACTGATCCACCATCGGCGGGGATCGATGCGTCACCCGTATTGATCCCCGCCCACCACACACGTGGGTGTGCCGCACCGCGACCCACCCAATCCGGTAACTCCGGAGTCTCACAAAAGGAGAAAAGTTATGGCAACCAAGACCTACGAAGAGCGCCTCGCCGACATGAAGGCCGCCCGCGAAGAGCGCGGCGACAAGGATGGCCTCTACCACGCGAACATCAACGTTCTCGAGGAGTCCACGCTGAAGGACGCCATGGAGCACCCCGAGAAGTACCCGAACCTGACCGTTCGCGTTTCCGGCTACGCCGTCAACTTCGTCAAGCTCACCCGTGAGCAGCAGCTGGACGTTCTGTCCCGCACCTTCCACCACTCGGCCTGATCGCTGATTGGAGTGGGGCGTCGGGCAACGCTCGGCGCCCCACTGCTATGCCTGCGTTCGTCGGCGCTCTGCGCTGACGATCCCCGGCCTCGTTCCCATCACGGACGCCTCCCACTCAACCGCGAAGAAGGAAACATGTCGCAGCCCCTCGCCCTTCCCACGTTCCGCGAGCAGGACTTCCAAGCTCCCCAATCACGTACCGTCGGCGCTGGCGTCGAGGGCCTGGAGGAGATCACGGACCTGGAGCGCTCCGAGCGCCTGCGCCGCATGCGTGAGGGCACGCTGGGGTCCATTCACTCCTGGGAGCTCGTCACCGCCGTTGATGGCCCCGGCACACGCATGACGGTGTTCCTCAACGGCTGCCCGCTGCGTTGCCTGTACTGCCACAACCCCGACACGTTCCTCATGAAGGACGGCGCTCCCGTGTCCGACACGGAACTCCTGTCCCGTATCGCGCGTTACCGCCGTATTTTCCGCACGACGAAGGGCGGTATCACCCTGTCCGGCGGCGAGGTCCTCATGCAGCCCCAGTTCGCCAAGCGCATCCTGATGGGCGCTAAGGAGATGGGCGTGCACACCTGCATCGACACCTCCGGCTTCCTGGGCGCGAACTGCGACGACGAGATGCTCGATGCGATCGACCTGGTGCTCCTCGACGTCAAGAGCGGCAACGAAGAGACCTACAAGAAGGCAACGGGACGCGCGCTGGCGCCCACGATCGAGTTTGGCGATCGCATCGCCGCGCGCGGCGGCGCGACCCGCGTCTGGATTCGTTTCGTCCTCGTTCCAGGCTTGACCGACGATCCGGAGAACGTACGCCAGGTCGGCGAGATTGTCTCGCGTTGGAAGGACGTCATTGACCGCATCGAGGTGTTGCCCTTCCACCAGCTGGGAAAGGACAAGTGGCATTCGCTGGGTCTGGACTACCAGCTGGAGGACACGAAGGCTCCCACGCCCGAGGCCACGGAGGAAGTGCGCAACTACTTCCGGTCGCTGGGCTTCGAGGTCCACTGACGACAGCGTCGCGGCCCCGGGAGGACGTGAGTCAGTTCAGCGGCTCATTCCCCCGGGGTCCACGTATATCCGCTGCTGCCCCACCCGCGCTCGCGAATGACCTGCCCGGCTTCGTCCGCGTAGGGCTGTGCGAGGCGGTCGACGTAGAGGGTCCCGTGCAGGTGGTCGTATTCGTGCTGGAAGATGCGCGCGAGCCAGCCGCGGGCGGCGACCTCGATGGGGGTGCCCGACACGTCGTATCCGCGTAGGACGGCGCCGAGTGCGCGACGCAGCGGGTAGCCGTATCCGGGCACGGAGAGGCACCCCTCGGACTCGCAGGTGGCATCGGGGCGGGTGGGCAGGATCGCTCCCGCGCCCTCGTCATCCCAGACGAGGTCGAGGGTCGGGTTGACGACGACGCCGCTGAGCGCTGTGTTAAAGCCTCGGCGAGGCCCCTCGTCGAGCTGGAGGACGTCGCGGTAGTGGCTGTCAAACGCGCCACTCCCGGCGTAGCGCCACACGAAGATCTGAGATCCAACGCCGACCTGCGGTGCCGCGAGGCCGACCCCGGGCGCGGCGTGCATTGTCTCGATCATGTCGGCGACGAGGTCGCTCAGCTCGGAGTCGAAGGAGTCGATCAGCGCAGCGACTCGATGTAGGACCGGCTCGCCCGTGATGCAGATCGGCAGGATGCTCATGCTTCTTCTCCCGTGTGTCCGTGCGGAATAACACCGACGCCCTCCGCTTCGAGAGCGCGCGGGGTGGTCGGGTCTAGATATTTGATGACGCGGGCCGGATTACCGACCGCGATGGAGTTGGCTGGGATCGATCGGGTGACAACGGCGCCCGCGCCGATGATCGAATTTTCGCCGATGGTCACCCCCGGGCACACGACGACGGAGCCTCCGAGCCACACGTTGTCTTCCAGGGTGATCGGGGCGGAGGATTCCCATTTCGCGCGACGAGGCCCGGGTTCGGTCGGATGGATCGCCGTGTAGAGCGAGCAGTTGGGGCCGATGAGGACGTCGGCGCCGACGACGACCGGGGCGACGTCGAGCACGGTCAGGCCATAGTTGACCCACGATCGCTCGCCGATGGAGATGTTGTACCCGTAGTCGACACGCAGGGGCGGTCGAATGTCGACGCCCTCCCCCACCTCGCCGAGGAGCTGGGAGAGCAGGTAGCGGGCGATGTCCGGGTCGGTGGGATGCGCCTGCTCGTAGAGGGCCAGGAGGCGAACCGCGCGCTTCGCTGATGCGGCGAGTTCGTCATCCGCGACGTAGTAGTCGCCGTCGCTCATGCGCTGCGCGGGGGTGCGCTGGTCGTTGCGGAATCGGGGGTCGTCGAAGTTCGTTCCCGGGGAAATGGTCATGCGACCAGGGTAGTCGAGGCCCTCTCGAGGCGGGGGGCGCGGTGCGCGTCCAGGTGGCCGAGGAGGGCGCGCAGCTGGGAGATGTCGGCGGCGGGGTCCTCGGGGTGCCACTGCACGCCGATCACGGGTGCGTCGATTGTCTCAATGGCTTCGATGGTGCCGTCCGGGGCATAGGCACTCACCTGCAGGCCCTCGCCCACACGCGCCACGCGCTGGTGGTGGGCGGAGGAGATGATCAGCTCAGAGTTGGTGAGGACGGGAGCCAGAGCGCGCTTCAGATTCGTTCCCTCGCCGACGCGCACACTGTGGCGGATGAAGCGGTGGTCGAACAGGATCCGGTTGTTCGTGTGCGTACCGTGGGCGCCCTCGATGTGCTGCTCGAGCGTACCGCCGAGAGCCGTATTGATGATCTGCATGCCGCGGCAAATCCCCAGAAGCGGGGTCCCCGTGCGCACGGCGTAGTTGACGAGGGCGATCTGTCCGCGGTCGGCTCGATACCAGTGGCGTCCCTCGGCCTGATAT
Organism: uncultured Actinomyces sp.; assembly: GCA_938040725.1. GTDB lineage: Bacteria > Actinomycetota > Actinomycetes > Actinomycetales > Actinomycetaceae > Pauljensenia. Next base: position 3,409 of record CALHZX010000035.1, read on the forward strand.
CCCTGAGAGGCACCGTACAGGCTGGGGTGGACATCCTCGCCGCCCATGATGATGATCGCGTCGGCGTGCTGGGCGCGCAGCGCTGCCCCCTCGGCGCCATCTTCCTGCGCGTACTCGCGAATAACGTTCCAGGTAGGCTGGGCGGCCTGAAGAAGACGATCCCACAGGCGCATGCAGATGTTGTTGTATGCCTCGTCCCCCGGGCGTGCCGGCAGGACGTTGGAAATCAACAACGTCGGCTTCGTGTGGTTCGTCATGGTTCCTATCATGGCAGTCTCGTCTGCGCGGTGCGCGGCACGTTCACGGGGTGGCCAATTGTGACAGCGGGCGTCCACTCTCCAAACGGCTTGAGAATACCGCTCGCCCACGAACGGCGAGGCCGGGGCTGGTCCGCGCGTGTGCGCCCCAGTGCCCCGGCCTCGTTCATCTGTGCTCAGTTCACAGACACGAAGTGATCGACGCGGGCGAGCAGCTCGCTCTTCTTCTCGTCCGAGATCCACGCGATTTCGATGGAGTTGCGGGCGATGCGCTCCAGGTCGGCGCGGCTGCGCTCGAAGCGCTCGGCGAACGCCAGGTAGTTGTCGCCGATGTAGCCGCCGAAGTAGGCGGGATCGTCGGAGTTGAGGCTGACCTTGACGCCGGCGGCGGTCAGTTCGATGATCTCCTTGCCCTTCATCTCCTCGGTGACGAAGGAATTGGACAGCGGGCACGAGGTCAGGCCGATACCGTGGTCGCGCGCGTAGGCGACCAGCTCGGGGTCTTCGACGATGTTCGTGCCGTGGTCGAGGCGCTCGGCACCCAGCTCGGTGAGGGCCGCACGGATGTTGTTGATCGAGCCGATCTGGTCGATGTCGCAGTGCATCGTCACGTGCAGGCCGGCCCCGCGAGCAAGCTCGAAGACGCGGGCGAACTTGGTGGGCGGGTTATCGCGCTCGTCGGAGTCCAGGCCCACGCCAATGAACATGTCCTTGTAGGGCAGCGCTGCCTGCAGTGTCTCGAAGGCAGACTCGGCGCTCATATCGCGCAGGAAGCACAGGATCAGGTCGGCGGACAGACCCGCCTCGCGCGCCTCAACGACGGCACGGTAGTAACCGCGGATGACCGTCTCGATCGCAATGCCGCGCGAGGTGTGGGCCTGCGGGTCGAAGAAGCACTCGGCGCGAACGACGCCGTTCGCGCGGGCGCGCTCAAAGTAGGCGGCCGCCAGGTCGTGGAAGTCGTCCTCATTCTGGAGGACATCCATGGCCGGGTAGTAGACGGCCAGGAAGGACGTCAGGTCGTTGAACTGGTAGGTGGCCTGCACCTCTTCAACGGTGCTCTGACCAATGTCGACGCCGTTCTTGCGGGCCAGGGCCAGCTTCAGGTCGGGCTCGAGGGTGCCTTCCAGGTGCAGGTGCAGCTCGGCCTTGGGCAGGCCGAACGCAAAGTCGCGGGTCACGTCAGTGCTCATGTGTCCTCCACAGATAACGGGGCGGGTATCGCGGAACAATTGTCCCACTCCACCCGCCCCGCGTTCAGGGAGGCCATATAGCGAACGGGGACGATGCTCACGCCCCGCCCGGCGTGTCAGGCTCGTTGGCTCATGCCAGCGCACCCATCGGGTCCCATGCGGGCAGGTGCTGCGGGTCCTCGGTGATGGCTGCGCGCAGATCCTCGGGCAGGTCGTCCACGTGCACGGCCACCTCAAAGACATTGGCGTCGAACCATGCGGCGTCCATCGTGAAGAAGCCCTTGTCGCCGTGGTCCTCGCCCCAGGAGTTCTCCACGCGGAAGCGGCGAGCGTTGCCCTCCTCGTCGATGTCGACGCCGGTGAAGAGCATCGCGTGGTTCATCGCGGACTCGCCGGTGTTGACACGCTGCTCCTTCGAGGTGGAGAAGTCCACGCCGAAGAGGTTGTCGTAGTCGTACAGGCCCTCAACGAAGAGGCCGGAGGCGCGATCGGACTGCTGGCCACAGTCGGCGCCGAACCACACGGCGCGGCCCGAAGCAAGAACGGAGGCCGTGATCTCACGGATCTGCTCAACCGGGGTGTTCACGTAGAGGATCGGGCGGCCGCCGACGACGTTGCCCATGTGATCGACGGTGAGGGTGTGGCCCTTCGGGTGCTCGGCGCGCGGATCATCGACGAGGCACACGTACTGCGTGAGATCCACGTCCACGTAGCGCTGGTAGAACTCACGCGGGGTGAGCACGCCGTCACGGTGGAACTCGCCCTTGTCGTCGCGCCACTCCCACTCGAAGGAGGCCGGGGGCTCGCCCAGGCAGATGACGAGGATACGCCACACGTCGGCCAGGGCGGCCTCCTTGACCTCGCGGATCTCTTCCTCGGAGGCACCGGCCTCAACGAGAGAACGCAGCTCGAGGGCGGTGCGACGCAGAACGACCTGCAGGCGGGCGTTCATGGGGGCGGTGTGACTGGAGGACTCGGTCTCGGGCATCGCGACCTTGGGGACGAGGCCGTGCTTGAGGTAGA
>CALHZX010000036.1 GCA_938040725.1 uncultured Actinomyces sp.
GCACGAGCTGGGCGATCTTGTCGGCCAGGTTGTCGGGGTTGACCTGGTAGGGCAGTTCGGTGACAACGAGGCACTGGCGGCCCTGTATTTCCTCGACGCTGACGACGGCGCGCTGCGTGATGGAGCCGCGGCCGGTGCGGTACGCGTCTTCGATGCCCTTGTGGCCCAGGATGGTGGCGCCGGTGGGGAAGTCGGGTCCGGGGATGAGCGTGAGGAGCGCTTCGAGGAGTTCCTCGCGGGTCGCATCGGGGTGCTCGAGGGCCCATTCGACGCCGCGCGCGAGTTCGCGCAGGTTGTGCGGCGGGATGCGGGTGGCCATGCCGACGGCGATGCCTTCGGAGCCGTTGGCCAGCAGGTTCGGGAAGCGCGCGGGCAGGATGGTGGGTTCCTGGTTGCGGCCGTCGTAGTTGTCCTGGAAATCGACGCATTCTTCGTCGATGTCGCGGACCATCTCCATGGCCAGGGGCGCCATCTTGCACTCGGTGTAACGGGGTGCGGCGGGGCCCAGGTTGCCGGGGGTGCCGAAGTTACCCTGGCCGGCAACGAGGGGGTAGCGCAGCGACCAGGGCTGCACGAGGCGCGCGAGGGCGTCGTAGATCGCGGCGTCGCCGTGGGGGTGGTAGTTACCCATGACCTCGCCGACGACGCGGGAGGACTTGGAGAACGAGGAGGTGGGGCGGTATCCGCCGTCGTACATGGCGTACAGGACGCGACGGTGGACGGGCTTGAGGCCGTCGCGCACGTCGGGCAGGGCGCGCCCGACGATGACGCTCATGGCGTAGTCGAGGTAAGAGCGCTGCATCTCCTTTTGCAGGTCGACCTGGCGGATTCGCTCGGTGGCCGAGATGTGCCGCGCGTCGGTAGTCTGCTCGTCGCTCACAAGTGTTCCTTACGTTGTTTCTGCTCGATCGGGCCCGCCCTGTTCGAGGCCGGGGCTGGGCTGGTCGCGGGTGATGTCAGATGTCGAGGAAGCGCACGTCGGAGGCGTTGCGCTGGATGAAGGTGCGGCGTCGGTCGACGTCGTCGCCCATGAGGATCGTGAAGGTTTCGTCGGCGTCTGCGGCCTCGTCGAGGGTGACCTGCTTGAGGATTCGGTGTTCCGGATCCATGGTGGTCTCCCACAGTTCGTGGTCGTTCATTTCACCGAGGCCCTTGTAGCGCTGGATGCCGCCCTCCTTGGGCAGGCGACGGTTCGCGGCGGCGCCGGCGGCGAGCAGTTCGTCGCGTTCCTTGTCGGAGTATGCGAATTCGTGCTCGGCATTGGTCCACTTGATGCGGTACAGCGGGGGCATCGCGATGAAGGTGTGGCCGCCTTCGATGAGGGGTCGCATGTAGCGGAAGAGGAGGGTCAGCAGCAGCGTGGCGATGTGCTGGCCGTCGACGTCGGCGTCCGCCATGATGACGATCTTGCCGTAGCGCAGCTTCGAGATGTCGAAGTCTTCGCCGATGCCGGTACCGAAGGCGGTGATGAGCGAGCGGATCGTGTCCGAGGACAGGGCCCGGTCCAGGCGCGCCTTTTCGACGTTGAGGATCTTGCCGCGGATCGGCAGGATGGCCTGACGCTCGGGGTCGCGGCCGCCGACGGCAGAGCCGCCTGCGGAGTCGCCCTCGACGATGAAGATTTCGCATTCGGAGGGTGTGCGCGAGGAGCAGTCGCGCAGCTTGCCGGGCATGGAGGCCGATTCGAGGACGCCCTTGCGGCGCGTGGCCTCGCGGGCCTTGCGGGCGGCGACGCGGGCGGCCTGGGCGGCCTGACCCTTGGCGATGATGGCCTTGGCGTCGGCGGGGTGGGCGTCGAACCAGTCGGTGAGCTTGGAGTAGACCTGCTGGGCGACAAACGTGCGGGCTTCGGTGTTGCCGAGCTTGGTCTTCGTCTGGCCTTCGAACTGGGGCTCGGTGAGCTTGATCGAGATGACGGCGGTGAGGCCTTCACGCACGTCGTCGCCGGTGAGGTTGTCATCCTTGTCGCGGATGATGCCCTTGTCGCGGCCGTAGCGGTTGACGAGGGAGGTCAGCGCGGTGCGGAAGCCCTCCTCGTGCATGCC
>CALHZX010000037.1 GCA_938040725.1 uncultured Actinomyces sp.
TACTCGGCGATGATCTGGTCCTTGACGTCCTTGCTCAGCGGCACAGGCTTCTCCTTTGTATTCGTTGCGCGGGGCATCCGGGCTTTTCCCGGGTGCTGACAGTCCGCGGCCGGTGTACGGCCTTTCTACAGTAGCACGCCAGCGGCACGATCCCCACAGTGAGCGACCAAGCTAACGATTCCGCTCATCATCGAGGCCAATGCCCTTCCCCTGCTCGTCGGCCCCAGGCCTCGGGCGGGGTGGGTGCGCCCCCTTGGGCGCGGGACCGGGCGAAGCGGAGGGCGCCCTATCGCGCGGTGACGGAGTCCGGGTCGACGCGCCCGGCGACGCCGATACCGAGGACGGATGCGGTCTGACGCAGGTCGTCGTCCATCTGGGTCAGCAGGTCGTCGAGGGAATCGAAGGCCATCATCGGGCGGATACGCGACACGAAGGTCACAGCAATGCGTTCGCCGTAGAGGTTCAGGTCGGAGCGGCCAAGGACGTGGGCCTCGACGGTGCGGTCCTCGCCGTTGAACTGTGGGTTGGTTCCCACGGAGATGGCAGCGGGGAGGAACTCGGCGGACTGCGTGCCGGGCACGGCGCGAACGACCCAGCCGGCGTAGACACCGTCGGCGGGGATAACGCCTTCGACATCCTCGGACAGGTTTGCGGTCGGGAAGCCGAGTGTGCGGCCGCGCTTGAAGCCGTGACAGACGGTGCCGCGGATGCGATGGAGGTGTCCGAGTACTCGGGCGGCGCCGGAGACATCGCCGGCGGCGAGGAGCTCGCGTACCCAGGAGGAGGACCAGCGGCGCCCCTCAGGTGCCTCGATATCGGTGACCGTAATGACGTTGAAGCCGTAGCGGCGCCCGAGCTCACGCAGCGTATCGATCGTGCCCGCGTTACCGCGTCCGAAACGGAAGTCTTCGCCGACAACGACCTCGCGGGCACCACAGCGCTCCACGAGGTATTCATCGACGAATTCCTCGGGCTCGAGGCTGTAGACACTCGCGTCATAGTGGGCGACGAGCGTCGCGTCCAGGCCAGCCGCAGCCATCGCGTCGAGGCGGTCGCGCAGCGGGGAGATGAGCTGGAGGCCCACCTCGGGCTTGTGTACCTGGATGGGGTGCGGGTCGAAGGTGATGGCCACCGCGTCGACGCCGAGCTTGTGGGCGCGCTCGATGCAGGTGGAGATGACCTTCTTGTGTCCGTTGTGCATGCCATCGAAGTTCCCGATGGTGACGACACTGGCCTCGTTGCCGGGAATGTCTGAGAGGGAATACCAAACGTTCATGAGTCTCTTTCTAGAAAACCAGGACGGTGCACAGGCGTGCCTCGTCAATGCGCAGCAGACCCACGACGGTGCCGTCGGGCGCGACGGCGGCAATCGGCGAGGCTCCCTCCCCGTCATCGCTCTGCGCGCGGTCACCGGCCTCGGCCACCCACTGCGCCAGGTCACCGCGCGAACGCCGGGGGGCCTGTCCGTGAGCAAACGCACCGGCCTCAGCCTCTGTCAGGAGGAGCGTGGGGAACATAGTGCGCGCGGCCTCCCCCAGGGGGACGAGGGGGAGGACCGGTTCTGCGTCCACCTCCCCTTCCGGGGTGGCGGCCTCAACCGCGGCGCTCAGTTCCTCGAGCGTCATCGCCGTCTCCACCGTCACGTCACCCACGCGCGTGCGGCGCAGCGCGGTCAGGTGAGCGCCCACACCGAGCCCCTCGCCGGCATCGCGCGCGAGGGCGCGCACATAGGTACCCGAGGAGCACTCGACGACCACGTCAACGTCGACCACTCGAACGGGGCCGGAGGGTACCTGTTCGCCTGGCGCGTTATCGGCGTCGGTCTCCTCGAGGATGCACTCGGCAGGGCGCGGGGGCGCCAGGACTTCCAGGCGCGAAATACGCACCGGGCGCGCCGCCAGTTCGACGTCCTCACCCGCACGGGCGAGGGCATAGGCACGCTTGCCGTTCACCTTGATCGCCGAAACGGTCGAAGGCACCTGCATGATGTCCCCACGCAGCGGCGCGAGCGCGGCTTCGAGCTGATCCTCGCTCAGCGACTCGCAGCCCACGGCTGCGGTCGCGACACCTTCTGCATCGTCTGTGTTGGTAGCGACGCCAAAACGGATCGTCGCCCGATATTCTTTTGAATGTCCACTCACCCACGTGAGCAGTTTCGTTGCCTTCCCAATGCCGATCACAAGGACTCCCGTGGCCATCGGGTCCAGGGTGCCACCGTGCCCCACCTTGCGGGTGTGAGCCAGTCGTCGCACGCGTGAGACCACGTCGTGGCTGGTGAGCCCCTGCGGCTTGTCGATAACGACGAGGCCGGGGCGCGGATTATCGGGTCGACGAGCCATGACGGTCAGGCCCAACCCTTCTCGGCGTCGTTCTCGTCGTCATCGTGACGGTAGGGGTCAGCGTCGCCGGCGTAGGTGGCACCGGCAGAGGCTGCCGCGATGGCCTCGTCCTTCGCCTTGGCCTTCGCCAGCGCGTCCTCGAGCGCAGCGGCGCTCTCGGGCAGCGCATCGGGAATGAACTCCAGGGTCGGAGTTAGACGCAGGCCCAGAGCCTTGCCCACACGCGAGCGGAAAAGACCCTGCGCGGACGCGAACGCGCGAGCCGCCTTCTCGCGCTGCTCGTCATCGCCGAGCACCGTGTAGAAGATGGACGCGTGCTGCAAGTCACCCGTCACACGCACATCCGTGATCGTCACGAGCTCCAGACGGGGATCCTTCACGTGGCGTCCGATCATCGACGCGACAGTCTGCAGTATTCGCTCCTGCACCTTACGAACGCGAGCCTCGTCAGCCATCGCGCCCTCCTTTCGGGCACTCACGCCCTTGTCGAAACACTAGATGAGAGAAGATCGGGGTCCGAGCATGCCCGGACCCCGATACTTCACACCACGGAATCAGTCACGAGCCTTCTCGCGCATCTCCCAGGTCTCAATGACGTCGCCCTCGGCGATGTCCTTGTAACCCAGAGTGATACCGCACTCGTAGCCCTCGCGGACCTCGGTGACGTCGTCCTTCTCGCGACGCAGGGACGCGATCTCGAGGTTGTCGGCGACAACGACGCCGTCGCGCACCAGGCGAGCCTTGGTGCCGCGCTTGATCGTGCCGGAACGGACGATCGAACCGGCGATGTTGCCGAACTTGCCGGAGCGGAAGACCTGGCGGATCTCCGCGGTGCCCAGCTGGACCTCCTCGTAGATCGGCTTGAGCATGCCCTTGAGGGCCGCCTCAATATCGTCGATCGCAGAGTAGATGACGTTGTAGTACTTGATCTCGACACCTTCGGCATCCGCCATCTCGGCCACGCGCTCGGCGGGACGGACGTTGAAGCCGATGATGACCGCGTTGTCGACGGTCGCCAGGTTGACGTCGTTCTGCGTGATCGCACCGACACCGCGGTGGATGATACGCAGCGCGACCTCGTCGCCCACATCGATGCGCAGCAGCGAGTCTTCCAGGGCCTCCACGGCACCGGACACGTCGCCCTTGATGACCAGGTTGAGGGTGTCGACCTCGCCCTCGGCCAGGACCTTGTCAAAGTCCTCCAGGGAGACGCGCTTGCGGCGCTTAGCCAGCAGGGCCTGACGCTCGGCAGCCTCACGCTTGTCGGCGATCTGGCGGGCCGTGCGGTCGTCGGGCGCAACCAGGAAGGAATCGCCGGCGCGCGGAACGGACGTCAGACCGAGGACCGCGACGGGGGTCGACGGACCAGCCTCGGAGACGTCATGACCGGCGTCGTCGAACATGGCGCGCACACGGCCGTAAGACGAGCCGACCACGAGGGAGTCGCCCACGTGGAGCGTGCCACGCTGAACCAGCATGGTCGCGACGGCGCCGCGGCCCTTGTCCAGGTTCGCTTCGATGGCGACACCGCGCGCGTCGGTTAGCGGGTTGGCCTCGAGGGTCAGCGCCGCGTCGGCGGTCAGCAGGACGGCCTCAAGCAGCTCGCGAATGCCCGTGCGCTGCTTGGCGGAGATGTTGACGAACATGACGTCGCCGCCGTACTCCTCTGCGACCAGGCCGTACTCGGTGAGCTGGGAACGGATCTTCTCCGGGTTCGCGGTGTCCTTATCGACCTTGTTGACCGCAACGACGATCGGAACGCCGGCCGCCTGCGCGTGGTTGATGGCCTCAACCGTCTGGGGCATGACGCCGTCATCGGCCGCGACCACGAGGATCGCGATATCGGTGACCTGCGCGCCACGGGCACGCATAGCCGTGAAGGCCTCGTGACCGGGGGTGTCGATGAAGGTGATCGGGCGGGCGGTGCCGTCCTCAGCCTTGACGGTGACCTGGTAGGCGCCGATGTGCTGGGTGATACCACCGTGCTCGGTGTCGACGACGTCCGTGTGGCGGATCGCGTCGAGCAGCTTGGTCTTACCGTGGTCGACGTGACCCATGACGGTGACGACCGGAGGACGGGGCTGCATGTTGTCGGCGTCATCGAGCTCTTCGGCCTCGAGGTCGATGTCGAAGGACTCGAGCAGCTCGCGGTCCTCGTCCTCGGGGGAAACGACCTTGACGTCGTAGCCGAGCTCCGCGCCCAGGGCCTCGAAGGTGTCCTGGTCGAGGGACTGCGTGGCGGTCGCCATCTCGCCCAGGGCGAAGAGGACCGTCACGAGCGCTGCGGGATTGACGTCAATCTTCTCAGCGAGATCGGCCAGGGATGCGCCCTGACGGATGCGGATCTGCGCGCCGTTACCGCGCGGGATCGAGACACCGCCAATGACGGGCGCGTTCTGCTGCTCGTACTCTTGACGCTTCGCACGCTTCGACTTGCGTCCGCGCTGCGAGCGGCCGCCTCCGCGACCGAATGCGCCCGGCGTGGATCCACGACCGCCGCGACCACCACCGCGGGGACCGCCGAAGCCGCCGCCGTTGTTCTGAGGACCGCCGGCGCCTGCACCTGCGCCACCGGGACGGCCATTGCCGCGACCACGACCACCGCCGCGACCGCCGCGCTCTCCGCCGCCGTTACCGGAAGCAGCATTACGAGCGAAGTTCGCCTGGCCGGGCATCATGCCCGGGTTCGGGCGGTTGCCACCGGGGCGCGAGGCACCGGGACGGGGACCGCCGTTACCGGAGGCACCCGAACGCGCGGCGCCGGGACGCGGGCCGCCGTTGCCCGAGGCTCCCGGACGCGGGCCACCGGGGCGCGGACCACCGGAGCCGCCCGGACGGGGCATGCCCTGGGACGAGGCGTACGGGTTGTTGCCCGGGCGCGGGCCACCGGGACGCGGGCCACCGGGGCGAGCCGGACGAGGGGCGTCGTTACGACGCGGGGTGGGCTTGGGAGCGCTAGCGTCCGCGCTCTTGCGGCCCGAGGGCTTGGGGGTCCCTTCGGGCTTCTTGCCGCGAGGTTTGGGAGCGCTCTTGGGGGCCGCAGCGGGCTTCGGCGCGCCAGGCTTGGGAGCGCCAGCCTTGGGTGCGGCAGCCTTGGGTGCCACGTCGGCGGGGGCGCCAGCCTTCTTCGCGGCGGGCTTGGCCGCGCCGGGCTTGGGAGCCTTGGCGGCGGGCTTGGCGTCCGCCTTCTTGGTCTTGGGGGCCGTCGCGAACTTCTCGCGCATCTGCCGCACGACGGGCGGTTCGAGCGAGGACGACGACGACTTGACGAATTCACCTGCTTCCTTCAGGTGACCCATCAGTTCTTTGCTGGTGATTCCGAGCTCTTTGGCGAGCTCGTGGACACGCAACTTTGCCACATTTCTCCATTCCGGAAGCGTCTCCGGTCCGGAGACGCCTTACTGATATTGCTGGCAGCTCATCGCTGGGTACTCATCGGGTGCCCATCAGCTTCCAACCCGCTTCCATTTTCTCGGCGTTGATGGCGCGTGGCCATCACTGGTGGTTGATCAACTCCTCCACGTCGTCCCACACGCCCTCCGGAACGTTTCCCGTTCGGAACGAGCGCGCAAGACCGCGTCTGACTCGGGCTTTCTGGATACACCCCGCATCGGGGTGCACCCAGGCACCTCGGCCTGGAAGAATCGCCGCCGGATCGACGTGAATCGATCCGTCTGGCGAGCGCACGATCCGCACGAGTGCGGTTCGGTGCGCGTGTGCGCCGCATCCAATGCAGGTGCGCTGGGGCCCGGAGGTGGGCACTGGCGGCACAGAATACGACACAATCCCCTAGCTTAGTCCAGCTAGGGGATTGCTCGTCTGAGAAACTATGAGCGACTTGTCACGTCATCGGGGGTGGAGACGCGCGAGGCGATCGCGTCGTCGCCGGTTTCCGTGTCGGCGTGGATGTCGATGTGGTAGTTCGTCAGGCGTGCGGCAAGGCGAGCGTTCTGCCCTTCCTTGCCGATGGCGAGGGAGAGCTGGAAGTCGGGGACGATGGCCGTCGCCGTACGGTTGTCCACGGAGTGGACGACGACGCGGGTGACGCGTGCGGGCGAGAGCGAGTTGGCGACGAAACGCGCCGGATCGTCGGAGTAATCGACGATGTCGATCTTCTCCCCGCCCAGCTCGGCCATGACGGAGCGCACGCGCGCGCCCATCGGCCCAATGCAGGCGCCCTTGGCGTTGATGCCTTCGCGGGTGGCGGCCACGGCGATCTTCGTGCGGTGTCCGGCCTCGCGGGCAATCGCCTTGATCTTCACGAGGCCCTGCTGGATCTCGGGAACCTCACGCTGGAAGAGGCCGGCGACGAGGTTGGGGTGGGTGCGCGACAGGGTGATGCGCGGACCGCGCTCGGTGCGCTCGACGCCCACGACGTAGGCGCGGATGCGGTCACCGTGGCGGTAGGACTCGCCGGGGACCTTTTCACCGTCGGGCAGGACGGCCTCGAAGTCATCGGAGACCTGGACCATCGTGGGGCGGCCGGGGCGCGGGGCCTGGACGGTGCCCGTGATGATCTGGCCTTCACGACCGGCGAAGTCACCGAAGACGCGCTGGTCGTCGGCGTCGCGCAGGCGCTGCATGATGACAGAGCGCGCGGTCGACTGGGCGATGCGGCCGAAGTTCTTCGGGGTGTCGTCGAACTCGCCGATCGGGTTGCCGTCCTCGTCCTCGTCCATAGCCATGACGGTGACGCGTCCGGTCTTCTTGTCGATTTCGATGCGGGCCTGGGAGATGGCGCCGGGCAGGTTGTGGTACGCCTTGAGCAGCGCCTCTTCGATGGCGTCGACGAGGGTTTCGAGGCTGACACCCTTCTCATTTTCCACCATCCGCAGAGCGGTCATATCGATTTCCATGGTCTCCTACTTCCCCGTTCCAAAGTCGACGCGTGAACGCGCCTTCCTCATGTCCTGGTTACCCATGGTAATCGATCTGGCGCGGTTGGTGGTCGTTGCGATTGTCTCGCCTACGTCACGTTCATCCGCGACGGGCGCCGTACAAGCAGACGCCTCGACCACACTGGGGAATGGGCGAGGCGTCTGCGAACGGGCGCGCGAGCGCCCGCTAGGTACTTTTCTACGGCAGGAAGGCGTTCGTCCAAGCTCCCGCCAGATCATCACCCGAGCTGCCCTCTTCGAGCCACCCGCCCTTTTCCATCCATTCCATGTAGGAAGTCACAAGATCCTCTTGGATCTCGCCCCAACGTCCGGAGGGAGTGAACCAGGAGTCACGAATTGCCCGCAGCGAGGCACGCAGTACCTCGGGGCGCACGTGGCACATGGGCCACGTCATCGCTTCGACGGCGCTGTCCTCGTCGTCCATTGCCTCCCGGTAGCCGACACTCGCAGCGGCGAGGAACGTACGGACGAATTCGGGATTACGTTCCAGGGTGTCCTCGCGCACCGACAGGAAGTAGGAGTGATGAGGTGCGACCCCTACCGAGTCGAATTCGAGGACGACCACCTCATCAAGAGGAGTATTTCCTTGGAAGGGTTCCCACGCACGAACGTTCATAACGGCGTCGTAGATCCCCTGCTCGACGGAGCGAACATCGGGCTCCCAGTTGCCGGGGTCCGCAAAGCGAATCAGGGTGGGGTCTCCCCCGTCCGCGGCCACCGCCTCGCATACTTCGTGAATGAGGCGAGCAACAGGCGGAACGGCAACGGTCTTTCCTTCAAGGTCCGCGAAGCGCGAGATCCCAGTCGCGGGCGTTGTGATCACCGATCCGAGCTGACGCTGATTGAGCGTTGCAACGGCGACGAAAGGCACGCCGGCGGACCGCGACTGCAGAACGTGTCCCAGGCGCAGGGAGGCGACATCGTATTCGCCGCGCGCGAGCATCGCGGGCGCCCCTCCCCTATCGTAACCGTCGGAGATCAGTTCGACTTCGAGACCCGCCCGCGCGAAGCCTCCGTTGCGCCTGGCCAGGAAGAGGCCGGCATGGTTGGGCCACGGGTGTACGTATTCGAGCATTACTCGTGTGACTGGCATGGTGTTCCTTCGTGTTCGGTGCGCGCGTGAGTGTTGGTAAGAGCGTCTTCCACGCGGGCGCACAGGGCGTGGAATCGCTCCAGTCGTCGGGTACCGCGCCCGCGAGGGTGCGGTAGATCAATCGGGATGATGTCTGTGATATGCCCGGGCCGCACGCTCATGACATGGACGGTGTCGGCAAGTTGAACGGCTTCCCGGATGTCGTGGGTGACGATGATGGTTGTGCGCGATTCCTCGTCGAGAATGCCCGCGAGCCAGTCGCACACGTCTGCCCGAGTGAGGGCGTCGAGAGCTCCGAAGGGTTCATCAAGCAGGATCGCGCTGGCCGGGGTGAGCATCGTACGAGCGAAAGCAACACGGGCACGCATTCCTCCGGACAGCTCATCGGGCCGGTGGGAGGAAAATGAGCCGAGTGCCAGCCCCTCAAGGGCGGCTTGCGCCTGGGCGCGAGCGTCCCGTTTCAGGGCTCCCGCCAGGACGAGAGGCAGAGCCACGTTGTCTCGAACGCTGAGCCAGGGCACGAGCGAGTCCGATTGCGGCATAAGGGCGCAGGACATAGAAGTGTTCGGCTGCACGTGGTCGAGCGCATGGTCTGCCTGTTCGAGTCCAGCCGTAATACGGATGAGTGTGCTCTTGCCGCATCCGGAGGGACCGACGACGGCCGCTATCTTCCCCTCCGTTACCGCCAAGCTCGCACGCTCAAGCGCTCGCACGTCCCCCCTCGAGGAGCGGTAGGTTTTCGACACGTCAGCGATGTCGATGCGTCCGGGAACGACGCTCCGACTCCCCTTCATTCGCCTCCAGGGAGAGGGCAGGGAGCGACGGGATGTCACCGCCTCCGCAGCGGCAACGAGTGCGTAGAGCAGGAGTGTCATCAGCACGAGGACTCCGGCTCCGGCAAATACGAGGTCGGTGCGAAATGACGATTGCGCACTCAGGAGGAAGACGCCAAGTCCACGTTTGGCGCCCATAAACTCGGCCGTGGCAGCAGATGCGAACGCGTAGGTAGCCGCGATGCGGATGCCCGAGAACAGGTGCGTGTGTGCCCATGGCAGCCGCGCATGGATGAGGATCCAGAGACGCGAGGCACCGGCGACAGCGAGTGGGTCGGTGAGGGAGGTTGGCACGCGCCCGAGACCGCGCAGCAAGGCAATAGCCACGGGGAAGGCGGTGAACACCGCAACGACCACAATTTTCGAGGCCATGGTGAAGCCCATCCAAATCACCATGAGGGGTGCGATCGCCACCAGGGGGATTGTCTGGGAGACAACCAGGATTGGCATGGCGACATGGGAGACGCGGGGCCAGAGCGACGTGGTGAAAGCGATGATGACTCCCGTAGCGATTCCGACGAGCATGCCCGCGATCCCTTCGATACCCGTCGCCCACGCAGCCGCTCTGAGCGACGGCCAGCTGGCCGCTGCCGAGGTAACAATTGTGGTGGGAGCCGGCAGGATCCGCTCTGACAGGCCGGACCAGGCGTGGAGAATCTGCCACGCTGTCACGACCACGCCCAGGGAGGCGAGTGCCCAGGCTGAGCGCACGACATTGTCGCGCGTGCGCCCATCCTCCGAGCTTGGCCTACTCGAGGAGATCATTGGTCACCATGTCTGCGCCTCGCAGGCCGGCGGATGCGGGCTTTCCGTTGGCGTCTTCGAGGAGGCCCTGTCCCTCCAGGTAGTCGATGTAGCGCTGCCAACGATCGACGTCACCGTGACCGACGCTGCCAGCTGAGTCCTTCCAGTACTGCGATGAGAGCAGCTCCTGGCTCCTGGTGGCCAATTCGCGATCGATGGCAGCGTCGGGATTGGCATTCAACAGTGCGTCTACGGCACCGGACGGATCGGAGATGGCATCCTTGTATCCGCGTTGGGTCGCCTGGATGAATCGCTTTGCCAGGTCGGAGTGGTCTCGCAGGTATGCGGGGGTTGTTACCAGACCGAGCTCGGCGGGCGTCGTCTCAACACCGTAGTCAGCGGGCATGAACCACTTGACGGGGGTTCCGGCGAGGTCCGCCTCGATCCCTTCCCACGTTGTCAGGCCTTCGGCATAGTCTGCCGTGCCGTTGTAGACGGCTGCGTAGGCGCTGGTTCCGAGCAGCGCGGTCTCCACGTTTCCTTGTCCGCCGTCGTTGCGGATCATAGTTTGTACCTTCGCCACGCCTTCGGCTGCGCCCCAGGTTGCAAAGAGTTTTCCGTCAAGGTCGGCGGGCCTCATGATGTCCGAGTTGTCTGCGCGCACTGCGATGCCCTGCGAGGACTCTTGCTGGAGGTTGAAGACCATGGTCATGTCGTCACCACGCGCTTTGCCGGCGATCACGGAGTAAGCCCCTTCGAAGGCGAAATCGGCCCCTCCTCCCAGGAGAACTGACGCGGACCCCGCTTCGGAGTAGGGCAGGATCTCAACATCGATGCCCGCCTGCTCGTAGTATCCGCGGGCGATGGCCAGGTAGACGCCGGAATGGTTTGTGTTCGGTGTCCAGTCCAGGACGACACTCACTGTTTCCCGCGGATGCTCGCTCTGGGAGTTCGTTGCGGTGTCTGAGCAGGCCGCCACGGCGAGAGCGCAGGCGGGCAGCAGCATTGCAAGCCCCTTGATAGTTCGTTTCATTGTTTTTCCTTTCATTCGTGCATTACTGCGTCGTCGAGCCACGCCAGGTAGTCCTGCCCAGCCGGGCGTGTGAACCACCGAGTATGCTCGCCGAAGAAAATGTCAAGGCACCAAGTCGCGCCCGGGATGGATCGGGTCGCCCTGTACTGGTAGTCGATCCAGTTGAGGCCAGACTCCGCTTGGATCAGCGGCATCAAGGCAATGAGGCCGCGTCGTTCGAGAGGACTCAGGGGTCTGACGTCCTCGTAGCCTTCGATGAGGGCGAGGGTGATGTCTCGGTGGACTGCCTCTTCCTCGCCGTCGACGATCCGCGTCCACTCGAAGGCATTGCGCTCGATAATGAGCGCCAAGTCGTAGATGGAGGGATTGAGATCGGCCAGCCCAAAATCGATGAATTGTGAGGGGGCGAGGCCCTGCCAGAAGACGTTGGAGATGTGCAGGTCTCCGTGGGTCCACGACGTCGGTAGATCGCGGGCGATCGGGGCGTATGCGGCGGCGAACTTCAGATGCGGTTCCCACTGATCTTCGATACGTCTGCCCGTATCGTGTAGGAAGGCCGCAACCCCGGGTCGCTGCTCGATCCATTGGGCCAGGTCTCGGCGGGGATCGTCGGCGAAGAGGCGCATGCGTGACTGGTAGGCGCAGGGCGGGTTGTTGCGGGCTCGATAGTCCGCCGAGGCCAGGGCGAGTCGCGCGGTCATGGTGCCCAGGGCGTGCGCCTCCTCGAGGGTGCCCGGAATCGTCCACGTGGGATCATCACGGTACCGGTCCTCACCGATTGCCCCTTCGCACACCTCCCACGTGCCCGTAGGTGTTTCCCAGACGGTATCGCCGTCCGCAAAGGGCAGAAAGGCTGGGGTAGGAAAACCCTTCGCGCGTACGTGGGCGACGAGGCCGTGGACAGCTCGCAGGTGATCGGGGGGTACGGTGCCAGGCCCATAACGCTTGATGAAAACCGTCGTATCGCCCGCATCTACGAGGATTCCCGCTGTCGTTGGGCGGTTCGAAACCTGCAGGGCGGTGCCTGCGATGGGGGTGGCGAGGCGGGCGAGTACCCGGGAGATTTCCTCGTCGGAGATGACGGGCCAGACCCTGGTCGTCACGTCGAGATGATTGTTATCGTCGCTCACGTAGGCTCTTTCGCGTGCGCGCACGAGCCTTCGTGGAAGAAGTGTCTGCGTCCCTACGCCGGTATGACCCGGATCAGGTGTGTCGGTCGGAGGATCGCCTCCCTCTCAGCCCCTCACTTCTGGGGCTCCCGTGCATCGCGTCACACTCTACACCCCATCGGGTTCATTATCAAACGGATCACACACATGTGCCCGGCTGCGTCAACGCAGCCGGGCACATCGCAGATCACGGAGTTAGTTCCCCGTTCCAAAGTCGACGCGCGAACGCGCCTTCCTCATGTCCTGATACTCAATGGTAGTCGTTTCGCCGTCGACATCGATCGTTGCGCTGGTCTCGTTCGCGGCGACGACGCGTCCAGAGACGTAGCCGCCGGCTCGCAGCTTGATACGCACGAGGCGTCCGATCTGTCGCATCCAATGCCCGACCTTCGTGAGCTCGCGTTCAGCTCCCGGCGTGGAGACTTCGAGCAGGTATTCGCCGTCGATCGGGTCCGCAACGTCCAGGGCTTTCGAGACGGCGCGGGACACCTCAGCGAGGGTGTCCGAGTCAATTCCGTCGGCACCGATGGGCGCTTCGACGATGACCCGCAGGAGGGGCATCGCGTCGGAGCGTGAGCGGGTCACCGAGTCCAGTTCCAGTCCCGACTGTTCGACCACGGGAGCCAGCAGCTCCTCGAGCGGTCCCTCTGACGTGGACGATGCCATATGCGCCTATCTTTCTCTCGCGTACGCGGGTCAGTTCCCTATCCTACCCGGGGGTGTGGGATGATGCGGGTGTGCGTTTCGCAAAACTGACTTTGACCACACACCGCATCCCCGGCCTCGTCGCGACTGGGGTGGCGGCCCTCGCGCTATCCGCGTGCTCGTCGTCTTCTCTGCCTGCCCTGACAGGATTCGCCGCTGTGCGCGACCAGGCCGCGCGCACGGAAGCTGCCGCTGCGGCTCGCGCGACCCAGCTCGCCGAGGTTGCGACGGATTGCGCGTCCTGTTCGTCCGCTCTGCGCGACGTGGCCTCATCCTCGCAGGCACGGCTCGAGGCGCTCGGCGGACTGTGGGATCCGTGGGGTGGGGTGACACCCGATGGTCAGTCCGCTCCGGCAGCCGTATCCGAGGCGCCCACCGACGTCTCGGCGTACGTGTCGTGGCTGGCGCGCACTGCCACGCGCGACCTCGAGATTGCCGCCAACCCGGACAAGACGTCCGCCGATGAAGCGCGCACACTCGGTGCCTCCGCGCTCGGGCGCTACGCGAGCGCGGTGAGTCTCGCCCATGTCTACGGTATCGATCTCGAGGCCGGCGACGACGCGGCGCTACTCATCAACGACCGCGTGAATGCGGCATCGCGTCAGGGCGTTCAGACCTGGGCGATCGACCTGTTCAATGAGTCCTCCATCTCCCCCACGTTCGTCCCTTCCGGCAAGGATCTGTCTTCTTCGGCGGAACTCTCACAGGCTGTCGCCACATGGGATTGCACCGCATCATCACTGCCGAAGGCCCAGGTGAGTGCGGGCACGCTGACCGACGCATACGCCGTGTCAGGCGAGCTCCTCGCGCGCGCCGACATCGCGCTACGCGCCGGCGCTGCCGACGCGCGCACTCCTCGCTGCACACTTGGTTTCCTCGATGCACCCTCCCTGGCATCAAACCTGCTCGCGGCGGACTCCGCCATGCTGGCCAGCGATTCCTCGGATGTACGTGCGGCCGGGGCCAGCGCCGCGTTGGCGGACATCCAGCAGTGGGCTCCTCGCACGCCGCTGCCAGCCCTCATCGGTACGCGCTGACAGCGAGCACCTCGCCTCACGGGCGCTTTCATACAGACACGAGGGCCGCTCCCCCATCCCGGGGAGCGGCCCTCGTGTTTCGCGTGAGTCTCAGACCCTAGCGGCGATGTCGTCGCCGATCTGAGAGGTCGAACGGACGAGCGGCGTTCCGGCCGCGGCCGCCTGCGCACGCGCTGCCATGTCGGCGTCGATCGCGGCACGCACGCGCGCGGCTTCCTCGGCGAATCCCATGAAGTCGAGCATCAGCGCGACCGAGGAGATGGTCGCGGTCGGATCGGCCTTGCCCTGTCCCGCGATGTCGGGGGCAGAGCCGTGCACGGGCTCGAACATGGAGGGGTACTCGCGCGAGGGGTTCAGGTTACCGGACGCGCTCAGGCCGATGCCGCCGGTGACGGCCCCAGCCTCGTCGGTGAGGATGTCGCCGAAAAGGTTGTCGGTGACGATGACGTCGAAGCGCGCGGGGTCGGTGACCATGTAGATGGTGGCAGCATCGATGTGGCAGTAATCGACGCGCACCTCGGGATACTCCTCCCCCACCTCGTCGACAATGCGGCGCCACATATGTCCGGCGTTAACCAGGACGTTGTGCTTGTGGACGAGGGTGAGGTGCTTCTTGCGCGAGGCGGCCGCTTCGAAGGCGTAGCGCACGACGCGCTCGACACCGTAGGCGGTGTTGATGCTGACCTCGGTTGCGATCTCGTGGGGGGTGCCGACGCGAACGGCGCCGCCGTTGCCGCAGTAGAGGCCCTCGGTGCCTTCGCGAACGACGACGAAGTCGATGTCGCCGGGGTTGGCCAGGGGGCTGGGAACACCCTCGTAGTACTTGGAGGGACGCAGGTTCACGTAGTGGTCGAGAGCGAAGCGCAGCTTGAGCAGCAGCCCGCGCTCGAGAACGCCGGAGGGGACGGAGGGGTCGCCGACCGCACCCAGGAGGATGACGTCGTGGCGCTTGATCGCCTCGAGGTCCTCGTCGGTCAGGGTGTCGCCGGTGGCGTGCCAGCGCTCGGCTCCCAGGTTGAAGTGGGTCGTGGAGTAGTCGACGCCCTTGTCCGCCAGGACACGGTCTAGAACTTTGAGGCCTTCGGGGACGATCTCCTTGCCGATGCCGTCGCCAGGGATTACTGCGATGTTCAGTGTCATGGCTCCATCTTCCCCCGCCCGAGCGCCCCGCGGCGGAATCGTTCCACCACGTGGGCTGTTTTCGGGGTGACGTCTCACATAGACGAGGCCGGGGCCGGGAGGGCATGTACGCTCCCCGACCCCGGCTCGGCCAGACGGATCAGATCCACGCACCCGAGGGAGCGAAGAAATACCAACGGCCGTCGATCGACTGCCAGCCGGTGACCATGTGGCCGTCACCCGCGAAGTAGTACCAGGTGGAACCGATGTGCTGCCAGCCGGTGAGCATGGCTCCCGAGGGGGCCAGGTAGTACCAGCTTCCGGCGTACTGCCAGCCGGTGAGCATCGCACCCGAGGCATTGAAGAGGTACCAGGTACCACCGACCTGCGCCCATCCGGTCGCCATCGCTCCGGTCGTGGGGTCGAGGTAGTACCAGGCCCCATCATGGATCCAGCCGCTGACGCGGGCACCGTAGGCGTTGTAGTAGCTCCACACGCCGCCCTGGTCGTCCCAGCCGGTGACCATCATGCCGTCTGCGCCGAAGCGGTAGGTGGCCTCGCCGATCGTGATCGTCTGGTTCGTCGCGTAGCTAGAGTCTTCCAGCTGCCACTTCCAGCCATTTCCGGTGTTGACCCAGTGTGCGGGGGTGACCGTGGGCTGCGGGTCCGGGGTCGGATCCGGCGCAGGCTGCGGGTCCGGGGTCGGATCCGGCGTGGGCTCTTCGCCGGGGTCAGTCAGGCCGAGGTAGGAGGCATCCACGCGCATGAACTCGATGTTCTTGTAGCCACCGGACTCGTACAGCAGGCCCCACGTGCCGTCCCCGAGGGGATGCAGCGTCGAGTAAGCCATCTCGCCGCTCTCGAAGACCTTGCCATCGTTCCAGGTGAAGCCATCGTCGTAGGAGACGCGGATGGTGCCGTTGGCACGAGCGGTGGAGGAGTCGGCGTTGGAGAAGAGCAGGACGCGAGCGCGCGCGGAGCCCTCGGGGGCATCCGGGTAGGCGCGCACGATGGAGGCATTGTTACGCGGGTCCGTCAGGTCCCAGTTGTGGCGGAACGGGCCCCAGGTCTGTCCGCCGTCGTAGGAGATGGCCTCGAGGCGCTGGCCCGCGGTCCCCTGCGTACGAGAGTTGAGGAGAAGGCGCCCGTCGGAGAGCTCGACAACCTTGTTCTCGTCGGCGTTGCCCTCGGTGGGTGCACCGGGCTTCCAGGTCACGCCGTGGTCGTCGGAGTAGACGGAGACGGCCATGAGCGAGGTGGTGCCGGAGTTGGCGACGGCGTACTGCTGGATGAGGCGACCGGCGTGGGCGCCGTAGCGCAGCTGGATACCTTCACCGGAGGAGGCGAAGCGCGTGAACCACTGGTCGGCGTGCCCGGCACTCACCTGGTCGGTGATGGTGCGGGGGTTGACCCAGGTCTCACCATTGTCGTGGGATTCAACGACGTGAGCGTGCAGGATGTTGCGCGCTGCGGGGTCGGTACCGAGCTGGGACTGGAAGAGACCGACGTCGAAGGACTTGACCGAGAACAGGAAGATCGTTCCTGTGGTGCGGTCGACGACGAAGGAGGGATCGGAGTAACCGACTTTCTGCGTACCGGGGGTGCCGGCGAGGGCGGTCTTGATGGGCGTCCAGGACTTACCGCCGTCCTTGGAGATGCGGTAGACGATGGAGTTGGCCTGGGGGGCGTCCTGGCAGGTGCTGGGGCGTCCGTCCCACGCGGCGACGATCCAGCCGTTGTTGGCGGTGGTCAGCGCGGGGATGCGGTGGCAGCTGAAACCGGCGAGGCCGGGGGACGCGAGGCGGACCTTGTCGCCGATCGCGTAGTCCTGCGGGGTCTCCAGCGGGTCCGGGGCTGGGGGATGCTCGCCCTGGGCGACGGTCACGGGGTCAGCGTTCGCGGCGATGTCACCGGCGATGACGTCGGTACCGTTGCGGTCGCGGGTGGCAGCCCACGTCGTCATCGGGGTGAAGGTTCCGGCCGCGACGTCGTCGGCGGTCACGGTGTGCGTCGCGGTCGTGCACTGCTTGGTCGTGTGCGCAGCAAGGTTGTGCCAGCGGCAGTTGGGGGCGCCGGTGGTCAGCACGCCGGACAGATTCGAGGCCACCGGGAAGACGGTCAGAGCACTGTCTGTGTTGTTGGTGTAGGTGACGGTGATGGTGATCAGGTCGCCTTCGTACACCTTGTCTCCGTGGGAGTCGGTGCGCGCCACGGTGACGGTGATGGGGGCCGAACCTTCGTCGGTTGCCGAGGCCGCCACCGGAGCAGCTGCACCGGTGTCACTGGTCGGGGTCGCGAGCGCGGGAACCGAGAGAGTCGCGCAGAGCAGCACGGCTCCCGAGGCAGCCGCGAGGGCGTACCCGTAGTGGCGGAGGGTCATCATTGGTCCTTCCGATATGGGTTGTCAATCAGCGGTTAGTGAGTTATAACTCACTCTCCACGAGATTCATCATACAAATTTAGATGCTCGCTAACCAGTTATACGACAGACAACTTTTATCAACGTCAAGGATAATTACCTTAGGACGATCGAATTGGCACACACCTGTCAGGATCTCACCCCACAACAGATCGAGACATCCGAATCTCCAACCCCCACACCGCCCAACAACACCATCCCCTCCCCTGTCAAACATAACGACCCAACGGATAATTCGTCCCACCAGGACATATTGATCAACAAGGTGCAGTGAAACAGGCCATAGCTAGTTGCTCGGCAAGTACTTACCTGCAAACTAGTCCTGTCAATCAGTCTTTCGTAGCAAGAAACTAGCCGTGCGCCCCTCCCGTCGAACTCTGACACGCATCGCCTCGGCCGCCGTCGCCTCCCTCGTGATCGTCGCACCGATTTCCACAGTCTCGAACGCTGACGCGCTGACGCCCGTCTCCCTCCCATGGACAAACGGCGCTGACGAAGCACCGGCGAACAAAACCTCGCAGGAACGCATCCACGCGCACCCGCACCTTTCGGCATACAACAGCTCCGGCCTCGTCCCACGTAGGAACGAGGCCGGAGCTCGGTCTATCCGAGAAGGACAGTGAGATCAGCGCGCGGCACTGCCCTCAGTGTAGTCCTCGTCAGAGTCGGTCCAGCCGAAGGCCTTGCGCAGCTTCTGGCCGGTCTTCTCGATCGGGTGGGCCTCTTCCTCAGCGCGCAGCGCCTTGAACTCGAGGGCGCCGTTATCCTGATCGGCGATGAACTTGCGGGCGAAAGTGCCGTCCTGGATATCGGCCAGAACAGCCTTCATGGCCTCCTTGGAGGACTCGCCAATGACGCGCGGGCCGGAGACGTAGTCGCCGTACTCAGCGGTGTCGGAGCAGGACCAGCGCTGCTTGGAGATGCCGCCCTCGTTGATGAGGTCGACGATGAGCTTCATCTCGTGGCAGACCTCGAAGTAGGCGATCTCGGGCTGGTAGCCAGCCTCGACCAGGGTCTCGAAGCCGGCCTGGATCAGGTGAGAGACGCCGCCGCACAGGACAGCCTGCTCGCCGAACAGGTCGGTCTCGGTCTCCTCCGTGAAGGTCGTCTTGATGACGCCGGCGCGGGTGCCGCCGATGCCCTTCGCGTAGGACAGGGCCAGCTCCCAAGCCTTGCCGGAAGCGTCCACCTCAACGGCGACGACGTCCGGGGTGCCCTTGCCCTGGGTGTAGGTCTCGCGGACCTTGTGGCCGGGGCCCTTGGGGGCGACCATGATGACGTCGTGGCCGGCGGGGACCTCAATGTAGCCGTAGCGAATGTTGAAGCCGTGCGCAAAGAGGAGGGCGGCGCCTTCCTTCAGGTTGGGGGCGATCTGCTCGGCGTAGACGTAGCGCTGAACCTGGTCGGGCAGCAGCACGGAAACGACGTCGCCCTCGGCGACGGCCTCGGCCACGTCCTTGACCTCGAGGCCAGCGGCCTCAGCCTTGGCCCACGAGGAGGAACCGGGGCGCAGGCCGACGACCACGTCAACTCCGGAATCCTTCAGGTTCAGCGCGTGCGCGTGGCCCTGCGAACCGTAACCAATGATGGCAACCTTCTTGGACTGGATCAGCGACAGGTCTGCGCCGTCGTCGTAGATAATTTCTGCCATTTGTCATTTCTCCTTCAGTTGATCCGTGATCGAGCGCGACCCGCGGCCGATAGCCACGGCGCCCGACTGGACGAGTTCGGTGACACCGTAGGGCTCCAGGGCCCGCAGCAGCGCCTCCAGCTTGGGTAGGGAGCCGATCGATTCGATGACGACCGACTCGGGTTGCACGTCGACGACGTGTGCGCGGAACAGGTCCACGATCTGCAGGACCGAGGTGCGACGGGTCTCGTCAGCCTGGACCTTCATCATGAGCAGACGCCGTTCGACGGAGTCTTCGGGTTCAAGCTCGACGACCTTGAGGACGTTGATGAGCTTGTTGAGCTGCTTGACCACCTGCTCGATGGGCGCGGAGTCGGCGTCCACGATGATGGTCATGCGAGAGATTTCGGGATGTTCCGTCTCTCCCACGGTCAGCGACTTGATATTAAAGGCGCGGCGGGCGAAAAGCGCGGCGACGCGAGTGAGGACGCCGGGCTTGTTCTCGACCAACACGGCCAGAGTGTGACGATTCGTCATCAGTCTTCCACCTCCCAGTCGGGCGCCATGCCCTTGGCGTAACGAATCTCATCGTTGGACACGCCCGCGGCGACCATCGGCCAGACCATCGAGTCCTTGGAGACACGGAAGTCAATGAGGACGGGGCGATCATTGATCGACATGGCCCATTCAATGGCCTCGTCGACCTCGTCGATGGAGCGCACGGTGCGCGCCGCCATGCCGTAGGCCTGGGCGAGCATCTCAAAGTTGGGGATCTGCTCGCCTTCGACGGGGTTGAGCGTCGTGTTCGAGTAGCGCTTGCCGAAGAACAGGGACTGCCATTGGCGCACCATGCCCAGCACCGAGTTGTTGATGAGCGCGACCTTGATCGGGATGTTGTTGATCGTGCAGGTGGCCAGTTCCTGGTTGGTCATCTGGAAGGAGCCGTCTCCGTCGATCGCCCACACGACCTTGTCGGGCGCGCCGACCTGGGCGCCCATGGCCGCGGGGATGCAGTAGCCCATGGTGCCGGATCCGCACGAGGAGATGAAGCTGCGCGGATTGTCCAGCGTGATGAACTGAGACGCCCACATCTGGTGCTGTCCCACGCCCGTCACGTAGATTGCATCAGGACCGACGCGCTCGGAGAGCTTCTGGAGGACCTCCTGGGGCGCCATCATGCCGTCGTCGGGCTCGGCCCATCCGATCGGGTACTTGGTGCGCAGGCGGTCGAGGTAGCGCCACCATCCGGAGATGTCGGCCTTGTTGTCCGACGAGGCCTGGGCGATTTCCTGGGTAAGGATCGGCAGGGCAGTCGCCAGGTCGGCGACGATCGGAATGTCGGCGTGGCGGTTCTTGGAGATCTCCGCGGCATCGATGTCGATGTGCACAATAGCCGCGCGGGGCGCGAAGGAGTCGAGTCGGCCGGTCACGCGGTCGTCGAAGCGGGCACCGAGCGCCACGATGAGGTCGGCGCGCTGGAGGGCACCGACGGCGGCCACGGTACCGTGCATGCCGGGCATGCCGAGGTTGTGGCGATCAGAGTCGGGGAAGGCGCCGCGGGCGGTCAACGTCGTAACGACGGGGGCGCCTGTCACCTCAACGAGCTCAGCGAGGGCGTCGGTGGAGCCGGAGCGGACGATGCCACCGCCCACGTACAGGACGGGGGCCTGGGCGTCGGCGATCGCGCGGGCTGCGGCGCGCACCTGCTTCATGTTCGGCTTGTCCGCGACGCGGTAGCCGGGCAGGTCCAGGGCCGGAGGCCAGGAGAAGTCCATCTCGGCGACCTGCGCGGACTTAGTGATGTCCACCAGAACGGGGCCGGGGCGACCGGTAGCCGCGAGATGGAAAGCCTCGGCCAGGCGCGCGGGGATCTCAGCGGAATCCGTGACGAGGAAGGAGTGCTTGGTGATGGGCATTGACGCGCCCACGACGTCGGCTTCCTGGAAGGCGTCGCTGCCAATGAGGGAAGCTCCGACCTGTCCCGAGATCACGACGATCGGGACCGAGTCCATGCACGCGTCGCCCAGGGCCGTCAGCACGTTGGTGGCTCCAGGGCCGGACGTCACGATCGCGCAGCCAACCTTACCGGTAGCCAGGGCGTAACCTTCGGCGGCATGTCCTGCCCCCTGCTCGTGACGGACAAGAATGTGGCGCAGAGACGTCGACGCCATCAGCGGGTCGTACGTCGGAAGGATTGCGCCACCGGGCATACCAAACACGTCGGTAACGCCCAGGGCTTCGAGGCTGGCCACAATAGCCTCGGCTCCGGTCATGCGGGTGGTGTTGGCGGTGTCGCTCACCATTCGTCCTCTCAATCGTTGGGACCGTCTCAAAGAAAAAACCCCGTCAGATCCGGCAGTAGCGGATGCGGGGATTTCGGCGTGCGATCCATCCTCACGTTACACGGCAGGCATCGCACGCCCGGGTACGATGACCAGGGCGAGGACTCCAATTCCGCGAACGTCGAGCATGGCTTTACCGTATCTCTCCTGCGCTCTCCGCTCCTTACCCGTCTCATTGTGCGGACCTTGAGACCGCGAGCGCTATCTAGGACGATGGACTGAGATACACAGCACGTATTGCTGCTTTAATTGATACATACCTCATATCACAATCCACAACACGGAGATTTCATCGTGCACCAGGTGTTCGAGATTCTGAGCGAGCAGCCAGTTCTGTTCCTCTTCATTCTCATCGGTATAGGCATGGCGTTCGGCCATGTGAAAATCAAGGGCATTAGCCTCGGCGCTGCGGCCGTTCTCTTCTTTGCCATCGTGTTGGCTGCGTGGGCGCAGTCCTACGACATCGAGCTGCGAGTCACCCCCCAGCTGGGCACTCTCGGCCTGACACTGTTCACGTTCGCGATCGGCATCAACTCGGGCGCGTCGTTCTTCCACAACCTCAAGACCGCCGTTGGCCCGATTCTGACGATGGTCGCCTTCTACGGCATCGCCGCCACGGTCGGCCTGTACGTCGGTAAGGCGATGGGGATGGACGTTCCACTCATTGCCGGTACCTTCGCAGGTTCGGTGACGAACACGCCCGCTCTGGCGGCCGCCGGCGAGGCCTCCGGCGATCCCGCCCGCGCGACGGTCGGTTATTCGATTGCCTACCTCTTCGGCGTCATCGGCATGCTGGTCGCCGCAATGGCAGCCCTGCACTACGGCCGCAACGACAAGGACGCTCCCTCTCCCCTGGCGAACCGCACGATCCGCGTCGAGCGCGATGATCATCCCTTCGTCGGGGACATTTACGAGAAGCTCGGCGAGAAGATTTCCTTCTCGCGCCTGCGTCGCGGCGAGACCGGCCCTATCACCCGTCCGCAGATGTCCGACACGCTGGATCCCGGTGACCTCGTGACCGTCGTCGGCCCCCGCGAGCTCGTTGCGCGCGCCGCCACCGAGCTGGGGCACGCCTCTTCGCATTCCCTCATGCAGGACCGCTCCTACCTGGACTTCCGCCGCATGACGATCTCGAACCCGAAGGTTGCGGGCCGCACGGTTGCGTCCCTGGGCCTCGCCAAGGAATTCTCTGCGACGATCTCACGCGTTCGCCGTGGCGACGTCGACATGGTTGCCGAGCCAGGCCTCGTGCTCCAGCAGGGTGACCGCGTTCGCGTCGTCGCCCCCACGTCGAAGATGAACGAGATTACGAAGTTCTTCGGTGACTCGACCCGAGGCCTCACGGACCTCAACCCGATCGCCCTGGGCATCGGTATGGCCCTCGGTATTGCGATCGGCGAGCTTCCGATCCTGACTCCCTCCGGCGAGTACTTCTCGATCGGTTCCGCGGCCGGTACGCTCATCGTCGGCCTCATCTTCGGCCGTATCGGCCGTATCGGCCCCATCGCGACGGCTCTGCCCTTCACGACATGCCAGGTGATGGCCGAGCTCGGCCTACTCATCTTCCTTGCCCAGGCCGGTGCTAAGGCCGGCGGCCAGATCCTTGAGGCCTTCACCTCGGGGGACTGGATCCGAATCTTCGCGCTCGGCGCCATCATGACATCGATCATGGCGATCGGTCTGTACTGCACCATGCGGTGGGTGTTCAAGATGGGTGGCACGAAGCTCGCTGGCCTACTGGGCGGCGCGCAGACGCAGCCCGCAGTCCTCGCCTTCGCGAACGGCCGCACCAACGCCGACCCGCGCGTGGCTCTCGGTTACGCGCTGGTCTACCCGGTCGCGATGGTTGGCAAGATCGTCGTCGCCCAGATCCTGGGTGGCATGTAACGGCGATGTCTTTCGCGGGGTATTCCCGCGGTGTTCAATGGGGCTGGCCCTTTCGGGTCGGCCCCATTCGCATGCCTTCTCGGCGTCTCCTGAGCGCGTCACGACATGGTAGCGCTGTCCCTACCAAAGGCGCCGTGAGGCTTGCAGAACCCGCCTGCGGTGCCCGTGGGCGGTGGCGGGGCCTGGCCGGGCTTCGAGTTCGATCACTCCGAGCCGAAGGTTCGCGTGTGGCGATCTCGCGGGCGGGCCGCCGTCCACGGGTACACAAAGCAGCCCGGCCGCGACAGGACAATGCAACGAGGCAGCGACCGGTTACCCGGCCACGGCCTCGTCAATGAATGAGCGTTAGCGCTGGATGAGCGCGACGAGCACTCGCGCGGTCACTGCGGCCACGCACATGATCGCGATGTTGCGGCCGACGGCGCGGATCTCATCGCGGTCGATCGCGTACTCGAACTCGAACGACAGCGGCCTTGCACTGGCCTTGATGTCGAAGGTCATGCGTTCTCCCCCTCGTACTCCCACAGGTTCGGGACACGTTCTTGCTTTTCGACGAGCCAGTTCTTATCGGTGAGCATACGCGAGACTGCCAGTCCCATGCCGATGGCAACGATCGTGAACATGACCGTAAAGAGCGAAGCGAGTGCTTCGTCGACCTGCTGATTATTCAGGTACGTGAGAGCCCGGTAGAGCGGCACACCGGGAATCATGATGACGACTGCGGGAACTGACAGGGTCACGCGCGAGAAGCGCGTCCTGCGGGCCACGAAGACGGCAAGGAGACCAGCAGCGAGCGCGGCAAGGCCGACGGCCGCGGGAGCCGGAACACCCAGCTCCAGGTGCAGGGCGATACGGCCCGTGTTGATGACCGCACCGATAATGGCCGCGGTCGCGCATACGCGGTGTGGTGAGTTAAAGAGCATCGCGAAACCGTAAGCCGCGACGAAGCTCGTGAGGAAGCGCAGTATGTAGTGCAGCCATGGAACGAGCGAGACACCGTACTCGGGCGTTACAGACCACCCGAAGATAGCGGAGATCGCCCATACAGCCACACCCGCCGACGCGACGAGCATCGCGACGTAGACGAGGCGCCCGAGACCTCCTTGGAAGTCCTGGCGGACGAGATCGATCAAGCCCGTCACCAGCGGGAAGCCGGGGACCAGGAACAGCAGTGCGGAAATAAAGCCCGCCTGGTGCGTCGACTCAATGCCGAGGAAATGCTGTGCCGGGGCAACCAGAAGGATGTAGATCATGGCGGCGAGCGCGCCGCACGCCATCCACACACCGAAGTGGTTCATGTGACGCACAAGCATCTGACGACGCAGTGCCTGCCCGAAGAACGACGCCACGGCGACGGCAGAACACTCGACCCATCCCCCACCATTCAGGAACGCGAACGCCGCACACGCGAGGCCCGATGCGAGCGCATTCGAGAACCAGTCGTACAGACCAGGCACCTTCGCGATCTTGTCGAGCTCGTCGGACACGTCCTCAACGCGCACGGACTTGCCGTGGAGCGAAGCGACGTAGTTATTGATGCGGTCAATCTTGTCTGCGTTCACGCCCATCAGGCGCTGCTCGGCGAGCTCCGTGCGGAATGTACCGTTCGCGTACGCCGTCGCAATAATCTCGGTGTACGTAACCTGCGCGCGATGCTCAGAAATACCCACCGCCCGGGCGACGTCCGCCATAGACTTCTTCACGCGATAGGCGCTCGCGCCGAAGGACAGAAGCATCTGCCCGAGCCGGAGCACAACCTGGGACTGATGAGCGAGGCGATCATGGGCCGCCATACGTTGAGCGAGAACCTCGTCCTTCCCACCATGTCGGTGGTGCGAGTCTGGCTGATGTGCAGAAGTGACCATGGGAATAGCATCGCACGACAAAGGACGTTATGTAGGCGACGTTGGTCCGTGACGTGTGTTTTTTCATCAGGTGGACACAGGCGCACTCGAGAATCCCTCACAGACGAGGCCGGGGCACAGTCATGCGCGCCGGTACACTACCTGGATTCGAACGTGAAATACCGAGTCGCGGCGCATAGGCGCACCTCCCGCCCGGGAGGAAACCGCTGAGGGCGTTGGCCGTGTGTTGCCGCTGATGGTGGTTGCCGCCCGGCGATCATTCCTGTGTTGCCGTAGGGGGTTTGCCGCACTCTATCGTACCGAGAGGCATATACGACGAAGCGGCCAGAAACCCTGGGGTTTCTGGCCGCTTCTGAGGTGTGTTGTGGCGGTGTCCTACTCTCCCACAACCTGGCGGTTGCAGTACCATTG
>CALHZX010000038.1 GCA_938040725.1 uncultured Actinomyces sp.
TACCCATGACCTCGCCGACCACGCGCTGGGACTTCACGTGTCCCTTGTCGGGGCGTAGCCCCATCTGATCCATCTGGAACAGGATGCGGCGCTGCACGGGCTTGAGGCCATCGCGCGCGTCGGGGAGCGCGCGAGCGTAGATCACTGAGACGGCATACTCCAGGAAGGACCCACGCATCTCATCGGACACGTCGATCTCTGTGATGTTCTCGTCCTTCTCAGGGATGTCGACGACCTGGTCCTTCTTAGCCATACGCGCAATTATCGCGCGGCTTGGCGCTCATTTCGACTGGCGCGCCGCTTCGGGGCACAATTGGGGCATGGACACATGGACCCGTATCGAACGTGGGGGCTTCTACCCCAAGGCCGTGCAGCGCGCGCTGCGCCGGGCTCTGGGCGCCGCGGAGCCGCTCGCGACGCTGTGCCAGGTGGATACGGGTTTCGACCGCGGATCGGTCTTCCGACACCTCACGGTCGCCTCTCTGACGGACCGCGCTATCGTTCAGCTGCACGTCGATGAGATGGACGGCGGCTCGGCGACGATCGCGACCGCCGTGCACCGGGTCGGCGACATCGCCGGGTACTCCACGATGGAGGTCTACACGGACCCCGAGAACGCGAGCGGCCTGTCCGAAATGACGATCGCGCTGGACCTGAAGGGCGCGCGCCGACTCGAGCTCGAACCTGCCCGATGCGACGACCCGAATTGCATGGCCGACCACGGCCTGATGGGCACGTCCTTCCCCGACGACATGACCTTCCGCATCTCCGCGGCCGCCGACGGTCAGGATGCTCTCGACGAGGCCATGGTTTTCGTCGATCATCTCGCTCGCCTGATGGGAACCCGCAGTGAGTGAGCGCGCTCTCACGCTGGACCTGCCCGGCGCCGACTTGCCCGGCGCGGGCGATCCGGTCATTACTGACGTCATCGCTGGTGCCCTCGCGTCGATCGACTCCGACCTGCCCGGCGCCTCATCACAGGCGGCAGGCGCCCTCGGGATCGAGGCCGGGGCTGAGCAGCTGCTCCTCATCCTCGTGGACGGGCTCGGATACGAGCTGATCCTGGATCACCTGGGGCACACACCGACGCTGCGCCGCGTGCGAGATGATATTCGCTCGATTCACACGGTCGTACCCTCGACGACGGCCGCGGCCATCACGGCTTTCGGCACTGGCGCACGCCCCGGCGCCACCAACATGGTGGGCTTCTCCGTTGCCTACGGCGGGGGCGTCATGAACCTTCTCGCGATGGAGGGTGGGCCGGCACCCAGCGAGTGGCAGCCCGCGCCCACCTACTTCGAGCGCCTGGCCGCAGCGGACGTGTCCTCGGCCGTCATCTCGCCCGCGCGCTTTGCCGGTTCCGGACTGACGGGCGCGGCGCTGCGGGGAGCACGCCACGTGCCCGCAGAGTCGCTCAGCGACCGCGTGAGCGCCGCCCTGCGCGAGCTGCGCGCCGGAACGCCGCTCATTTACCTCTACTGGTCCGAGATCGACCACGCCGGCCATAGCTCCGGCGTCGGATCCGATGCATGGATCGGCTGCCTCGAAGAGTTCGACGCGGGGCTGTCCGGGCTGCTGCGTGGCCTACCTGCGGGCGTGCGAACCGTTATGACCGCGGACCATGGCATGATCAACGTGGAGCGCTCCGCCCTTGTGGACGTGGCTGCGACGCCCGCTCTGCGCGAGGGTGTGCGCATCGTCGCCGGCGAGACACGAGCCGTGCACGTGCACGCGGAAGAGGGCCATGCCACCGACGTGGAGGCGCGCTGGCGCGACGCCCTGGGCGAGAGTGCGTGGATCCTCTCGCGAGACCAGATGGGCGCGCTTATCGGCCCCGGAGACGGTGCCTCGATCATCGGCGACCTGCTGGTTCTCGCCCGCGGAAACGGCGGCATTGTGGATTCTCGAACCCAGAGCGCGTCGGCGATCGCAATGCCGGGTGTCCACGGGTCGCTCACCGCCGCGGAAATGCGCATCCCGGTCGTGGTTCTGTCCTAGGAATTCACCGAGAGACGGCAAGCGGCCGCTCTGCGCCGAGAGTGACCGCCTGCAGTGAACGAGTGCTTAGGGCTTTGATCCGAACAGGATCTCGTCCCAGCTGGGTACTGACCTGCGGTTTTTCTTTGAGGATGCGCGGGCCATACGCGAACCGCTGATCCCCTGCGCAGGGACGGCCCCTGTCGCGCCTTCGTCAGCCTTGTCGGACGTCGAATCAGCCGGCGCAACGGCCTTCATAGGAACAGCCGGGGTCTGCTGCTCCTCAGCCTGTGGTTCGGTGGTGTTCTCTTCGTCGGAGGAACCAGGAGCCTCCGACAGCCACGGGAGGACGCCCGACGAGGCCGGGGCCTCGCCCTTGGGCGAGCGCGAAGCAACGGGGATGGATCCGGTCGCCGCAGGGCGAGCCGACGGGATCTGGCCGGTCGCGGGGAACAACCCATCCTCGGATGCTTGGGCCGGTGCTTCGGCCTTCGTACGCGCGGAAGCGAGCGAATAGATGCGCGCAGAAATGGGGCCTGTGGAAGCATCTGGTTCGGTGGCCTCGGGTTCTTCTTCGCTGGCGATCGCAGCGAGGTACTCGGCTTCCTCGTCCACCTCGTCGTCCAAGTCCAAGTCGATCTGCTGACGCTTGCCGCGCACAGCGTTGAGCTGATCGAGGATCGCCTCGCGGTTACGCAGATCCTCCTCGTCTGGATCGAGGATGGGAGTTGGCGTCGTGCGCGGCAGGGGAGTGAAGATCGACGCCGTCGGGGACGCGGATACCTGCTCCGTCAGCCACTGCGCCTCCTGGTCGATGGCCTCGAGGGCCCCGGAATTCGACAGATGCCAGTGCGCAGCGTGCTCTGCTGCGCCCTGGACGAACGTGACGATAATCTGCCAGGGCTCTCCGGTCTCGCGCGTGGCAGCCCACTCCAGGGAGGTGGGATCAACGCCACGAGCCGCCAGACGATCAACGACAAGATCACCCATCGTCGGACCGCCCTCGCCGATGCGAACGGCGCGCGCACGGGTGAGCGCATAATCCTTTTCCGCCTGAACGGGGGCCTCAAAGCGCTCCACGGCGCTGATTTCCATCCCGTGTTCGGAAGCGATTTCCGCAGGAGTGGCACCCGCACGCAGCAGTGCCTGAATGTCACGAGGAGCCAGGGTGGGACGAGCAGGGGCAAGCTCCACCCGCGGACGGTCACGGCGCGTCGCACCGCGGAGCTCGTCCGAGATCAACACCGAGTAGCGTTCACCCTGGGCATCGGTGAGCACCAGGGACTCGCCATCGGCGCTGGTCCCGAGCAATTCGAGCTCAATCATCACTTCCTCCTCATACGTCTAGGTCGAATCGTCTCAAATAATGCTCAGAATGTCGCGTAGCTGGGCGCGTGTCACACATACGATGGCACATTACTCTCACAAGTGTTATCCTCCCTGCGCATAGACCACTCGCGCAAACCGGCTCGAGAGGCGAAAGGGGAGAACCATGGCAACCGATTACGATGCGCCGCGCAAGAACGAAGACGAGGTCGCAGAGGACTCGATCGAAGAGCTGAAGTCCCGTCGCAACGACGCCGGCTCCGCTGAGATTGAGGAAGACGAGAACGAGGCCGCCGAGAATTTTGAACTTCCCGGCGCTGACCTGTCAAAGGAAGAACTGACCGTTCACGTCGTTCCCCGTCAAGAAGACGAGTTCACCTGCTCGCAGTGCTTCCTCGTGCACCACGCGTCGCAGCTCGACCACGTGGACGCCAGCGGCGCTCCCGTGTGCACCGAGTGCGCGATGTGAGGTAGGGCGATGTTCGGACGCAAGAAGAAGACTCCGCAAGACGACATCGAAGAGGTTGAGGTCCTGCCTCGCCTCAGCGACGAAGACGCGGAGATCTGGAGCGAGCCCGGCCCCCGCAACTACGGTGAGGTCGACGCCTCCGAAGGCTACGTCGACATGGGATCCATCCTGTTCCCCGCGGTTCAGGGCATGCAACTGCGCACGCAGGTCGCTGACGACGGGACGACCGTCCTGCAGATCCTGGTCGTGCTCGGTAGTTCCGGCATCCAGATGAGCGTCGCCGCCGCGCCCCGATCCGGAGGCGTGTGGGAGGAACTGCGTGAAGAAATCCGCAAGGGTTTCGAAGAGCAGGGCGCTAAGGTCGCCGACTATCCGACACGCTACGGCGACGAACTACTCGTCGATATGCCGATGCAGATGCCCGATGGTCGCTCGGCGACCTCCCGCATGCGCATCATCGGTCGCGAAGGTGACCGCTGGTTTGCGCGCATCGACGTCCTCGGCCCGGCCGCCGCAAATGCGCAAGCCGGCGTCGACATCGAGAAGGTCATCGATCGCATTATCGTGCGACGCGATGACCACCCGCGCACGCGCCTGGAGCTTCTCCCAGTGCACCTGCCCGCGGGTGCTCAGGAGGCCTGACATGGCCTCGTGGATCGCTCGGGTCGGCGCCGCGCTCGGCCTCGATAAGGATGCGCGTTCTCTGGACGCAGCTCTCGACGAGGACTCCGCGCGTGCCGCCCGCGGGGTCACGCCCATTTGCGACGTGACGGACCGTTCCCACGTGCTCGTTTTCGGTACGCTCCTGGGCATGACCTACCCGCCCGAGGAGGGCAGTCAGCGGGTGCTCGTCGCCACGCTCTACGATGGCACCGACACTCTGGAGCTGCGCTGGCCTGGTCGCACGTCCATCCCCGGGCTCAGCGTCGGCCAGCGCCTTGAAGTTGAGGGCACTGTCGGGCGTTCGGGGGATCGCCTCGTCATCATCAACCCGCTGTACCGCGTGATCGCGGGGGAAGGCTGATGCCCACTCCACGTTGGATGGACCAGGCAACCTCCGAGGACTTCTCCTGGTCAGACGCGCTCGGAGGTGTGCGCGGAGTCATCGAAGCAACGGCTCCCGGCCTCGTCTTCGTGATTGTCTTCGTCGCAACCCGCGCCCTCGTGCCGACACTGGTAGCGGCGTCGTGCGTGGCGTTGCTCGCCTGCGTGCTCCGGCTCGTCCAGAGACAGGGGCTCCAGCAGGCCCTCTCAGGGCTGTTCGGCGTCGCTATCGGCGTCATTTTTGCCGCAGCCACGGGACGCGGGGAGAATTACTTCGCGTGGGGCATTGCCACGAACGTGGTCATGGCCCTCGCCTTCGCCTTGTCCGTCCTGTTGAGGCGAGGCCTCGTCGCCCAGTTCTACGGGCCACTGACGGGTCTGGCCACAGGATGGCAGTCCGACCCGGCACACGCGGACCTGGCGCGCAGGTGCAACCTACTCACGTGGATGTGGGCGGGAATCTTCGCGTTGCGCGTCGTAGTCCAGGCCCCTCTCTGGCTCGGTGGCCAGGTCGCGGCGCTCGGTGTCGCCAAGCTGGCCCTGGGCCTACCGCTCTTCGCCCTCGGTGCCTGGGCCACCTGGTGGGGTCTGCGCGGCTACTCCTCGTCGTCCGACGAAGCCTCGGACTCAGGGGCAGCGACCAACTGACGAAGCTTCGTCAGCTCCTCAACATCTGCATCGGGGACGAGCAGGAGTAGCTCGTCCGCGGCCTCGAACACGTCATCAGCGCTCGGAGTGATCGGACGGCCATCGCGCAGGAGCGCAGCTAGCACCGAGCGCGCAGGCAGCTCGAGGGAGTGGACGCGCTTGCCAACGACCGGAGAATCGTCCGGCAGGATGAGAGCGTGCATAGACACGGCAGCGGTATTGAAAGAGAACAGGCGCACTGGGATACCCACCGAGACGGCCTCTTCGACGAGAGACGTCATGATACGCGGCGTCGACACCGACACGTCCACACCCCATGCCTGATCGAAGAGCCACTCGTTCTTCGGGTTGTTCAGGCGGGCGACGACGCGAGGAACCGCAAACTCCGTCTTGGCCAGCAGAGAAATGACGAGGTTCGCTTTATCGTCCCCCGTGGCGGCAACCATCACGTCGGCCTCGTCCACGCCCGCGTCGTGCAGGGCATCGGGCGAGCATGCGTCTGCGAGCACCCAGTCAGCGTCCGCGACCGAGGAAATACGCAGCTTTTCGGGCATGTTGTCGATCAGGGTAATGTCGTGACCGTGAGCGAGGAGCTCCAGGGCAACGCTGCGCCCCACCGAACCGGCTCCAGCAATGACGATCTTCATGCTCACTCCTCCGTCTTGGGCGGGCTGGCCAGCTGATCGCGCAGCGCGGCCGTATCTGTCCCATTGATCGCAAAGTACAGTTGGTCGTGCTCCTGAACGACCAGGTCAGGCGATGCCGTGCGAATCGACCCCAGGCGGGAGGTGAATGCAATCCGGCACCCCGTCAGCTCCTCGACGAGCTGGAAGCTCAGGCCATACCAGGGCGCCGAGGGCGTCGCGTTGACGAGAGCGACCTCACCGGTCGGATGTGACCAAATCAGTGACGCATCCGGCGGCAGCAGGCGACGCAAGACCGACTCCGCGGTGCGCTGGACGGACGCGACAGTCGGAATGCCGAGGCGCTCATAGAGGTAGGCACGAGTCGGGTCATAGATGCGCGCAACCACGTGTTCAACGTGGAAAACCTCACGAGCGACGCGCGCGGCAATAATGTTCGAGTTATCACCCGATGAGACTGCCGCAAACGCGTACGCCTCCTTGATGTTCGCTTGACGCAGGCAGTCACGGTCCATGCCCACGCCCGTCACGCGACGGCCGGAAAAGTCCGGTGACAGGCGAGAGAAAGCCTTGGAATCCTGGTCAATAACCGCCACGGAATGACCCGCAGCGTCCAACGTCGATGCAAGGCGGGCGCCGACGCGCCCGCAACCCATGATCACAAAGTGCACGACTACAAAAGTACTCCGATCCCCGCGTAATAGCCATGCGTGATGTTTCGGCGTTCCCATTGCTCAGCGAGGTGGACTAGGCTTGTATTTCGTGACGAACTTGTTGGCCTACGCAAAGCGCGTGCTCATCGGACGCCCGATGCGATCGGACGCGATGGGCCACCAGCTTCTCCCCAAACGTATTGCTCTGCCGATCTTCGCGTCGGATGCGCTCTCGTCGGTCGCCTACGCGCCCGATGAAGTCCTCCTGACGCTTGCGCTCGCCGGATCCATGGCCGCCCTTCAGTCGGTCTGGGTGGGCGTTGTTGTTGCTCTCGTGTTGGCTGTCGTGGTCGCGTCCTACCGTCAGACGGTTCACGCCTACCCCTCAGGTGGCGGCGACTACGAGGTTGTGACCACGAACTTGGGTCGGTCGTGGGGGCTACTCGTCGCCTCGGCCTTGTTGGTCGACTACATCCTCACCGTTGCCGTCTCGATTTCCTCGGGCGCCAACTACATCACGACGGCAGTCCCCGGTCTCCTCGGTCACGAGGTTGCCATCGCGGTGGCGCTCGTCATTATTCTGGCGACTCTGAACCTGCGCGGCACACGCGAGGCCGGTGGCGCGTTTGCCGTGCCCACCTACCTGTACATGGGCGCGATCGGCCTCATGGTCGTCGTCGGTTTCGCGAAGATGGCAACCGGGAATCTGGGTGCGGCTCCGACGGCCGCCTACGACCTCGTTGCTGCCCCCGCTCACGCGGACGGCCTCGCCGGACTCGCGGGCGCTTTCCTCCTCATGCGCGCCTTCTCGTCGGGTTGCGCGGCCCTCACCGGCGTCGAGGCGATCTCTAACGGCGTGCCGATGTTCCGGCGCCCCAAGTCGCGCAACGCAGCCACCACGCTGGCGATGCTCGGCCTCATCGCGGCTTCGATGATGATCTCGATCCTCGTGCTGGCCCGTGCGACCGGCGTGAAAATCGTCGACGACGCGGCGAGCCAGCTGACCTATCAGGGCGCGCCCGTCCCGGAGAAAACGCCGATCGAACCGGCGATCTCTCAGATTGCGTCGGCCGTGTTCGGACAAGGGTCGATCCTGTTCATTCTGATCACCGTCGTCACCGGCTTCATCCTGGTTCTCGCCGGTAACACGGCGTTCAACGGATTCCCGACGCTGGCCTCGGTCCTGTCGCGTGATTCTTTCCTGCCTCACCAGATGGTGCGCCGCGGCGACCGACTGTCGTATTCGAACGGCATCGTCGTTCTGACTATCGCTGCGATCGCGCTCATCGTCGGTTTCCAGGCACAGACGACACGACTCATTCAGCTCTATGTCGTCGGCGTCTTTATTTCCTTCACGCTCTCGCAGCTGGGCATGATCAAGCACTGGAACAAGCAGTTGCGTTCGCGTCAGTCCGGTCAGGAGCGTATGGCCGTCTTGCGCTCACGCGCCGTCAACATCGTTGGCTTCATGATGACGGGCATCGTGCTTCTCATCGTGCTGGCCACGAAGTTCACGCATGGTGCGTGGATTACTCTGCTCATGATTGCGGTCGCGTTTGGCGTCCAGATTTCGATTCACCACCACTATGAAACCGTTCGCACGCAGCTGCGCGTGGACGACTGGAACGCCCGGCGTGCACTGCCCACCCGTGTGCGTGCCCTCGTGCTCGTGTCGTCGCTGTCACGCCCGGCAATGCGTGCCATTGCGGCTGCTCGCGCGTCGTCACCGACGTCGATCGAACTCGTCTCCGTCGTCGCGGATGACGAGGAGGAAAACAAGATTCTGCGCCAGTGGAAGGCCTCCGGTGTTCCCGTCCCGCTGACCTTGCTGTCGGCGCCCTACCGTGACATCTCGTCGGTGATTCTGCAGTACGTGCGCGGACGCCGACGTGCGATGCCCACGGAGATGCTCGTCGTCTACATGCCTCAGTTCCTCGTCACCCACTGGTGGGAGAACTTCGTGCATAACCAGTCGGGGCTGCGCCTGCGCGCCGCGCTGCTGACTGTACCGGGCGTCGTTATTACGATCGTGCCCTGGCAACTGGGCGAGGACGACGTTGTTGAGGGTCGCCAGCGTGTCAACGACCCGTTCTTGCGCGTCGGAGCACCGGCGCCGAGTGAGTCGAATCCACGTACTGAACAGCCCGGCGACGTCAGCGCCGATGCTCCCCCCGAGGAGAGCACATGAGTCCCCATCCGTCCTGTCGCCGTCCGTCCCCGCGTCGGCGCCCCGTCTCCGCGCAGCCGCGTGAGGGGATTGGCGAGATCCTCCAGCTGAGCGTCGGGGAACCCGCTCATGGTGGAGCGTGCGTCGCCCGCGACGAGAGCGGGCGCGTTGTCTTCGTGCGCCACTCGGCGCCCGGTGAGGTAGTTCGTGCGCGCGTGAGTGCCGTTCAGAAGAAGCTCGCATGGGCGGATGCCGTGGAGGTTCTTGAGCCGTCGCCTGATCGAGTTGAGTCCGTCTGGCCCCAGGCGGGTCCGGGTGGCGTCGGCGGCGGCGAACTCGCTCACCTGACTCCGGGTGCTCAGCGTGATTGGAAGTCTCGCGTGATCGCCGGGCAGCTGCGCCGCGTGGGCGGCGAGGCCCTGGCCGAGGCCGTGGAAGCCCTCGGGGGAGTGCACGTTGCACCTGCGCCCGGCGACGAGGACCCGAACGATCCGCTGACCGGTCGCCGCTCGCGCATCGACGTCGTCATCGATGTGGATGGCCGTGCTGGTATGCACGAGTTTCGCGGCCGCCGTGTGATTGCGCTCGATGATATGCCGTTGGCTGTTCCTGCGATCCGTGAACTCGGCCTGTTCGACGCGGGTTCGACGTGGCGTCGCCTGTGGAAGCCGGGGGATTGCGTGCGTGCTGTGGCCCCTTCAGGTGGCGATCCCGTCGTGCTGATCGGTGACGATACGTACGCCGCTGACGGCGTGCGTATTGACGCTGACGTCTTGCGTTGGAACGTGCCAGTCGGCTCCGGCGTCGAAACGTATTACGTGCGTCCCTCCGGTTTCTGGCAGACGCACGTGCGGGGCGCCGAGGTGCTCGCAAACGCTGTGCTTGCTGCTGCGTTCGGTTCGGACGAGGCCGGGGCTGGCCGTGCGGCCATGGAACTCTATTCGGGGGCGGGCCTGTTCTCTGTGCCGCTCGCGCGTGCTGTTGGTGAGACGGGACGTATGGTGACGCTTGAGGGTGACGAGGGGGCCGTGCGTGATGCTGGCGAGAACCTCGCAGCCTTCGATTGGGTGGATGCGTTCGCTGGAAACGTGGATCGCGAGGGCATTGTTGACTTGTCCGGTCAGCTGGGTGCTGTGCCCGACGTTGTCGTGGCCGACCCGCCGCGTGCCGGCGCCGGTGCCGAGGTGTGCGAGGCAATCGCTGCCACGGGTGCTCCTCGCGTCGTCCTGGTGTCCTGCGACCCGGCAGCGGGCGCGCGCGACCTGCGTGCCCTTACCGAAGCCGGATACGTGCTCGAATCACTGCAGGCGTGGGATCTCTTCCCGCACACCCACCACGTGGAGATGGTTTCGGTCCTGAGCCGCTAGCGGCTCCTCCTGCGCTCCTGCATGCGCGAGCCCCACGACGTCTGCGTGCGCGCCTCAATCGCGCGGCGCTGATCCCGGTACATGCGATCCACCAGGTCGCGCTCGGATACCCAGCCGACGACACGTCGATCCTCATCCACGACAGGCAGAGACTGCAGGCCCGTGCCCCGCAGCGCCCCGAGAACCTCGGACGGGGGAGCGGAGGCTGCCACGGCCTCGTCGATGAGAGGCAAATCCGACAGGGGAGCGTCGAGCGATCCGTCCTCCTGCGTGAGCTCGGCCAGACGCAGCGACGACACGAGGCCGACGAAACGCCCTTTCTCCGACACAACGGGCAGGACCGTCTCCTTCGTGCGACGCAGGGCGGCGATCGCCGATGCCGCGCTCGCCTGGCACGAGAGCGTCTCGGGGGCCTCCAGCATCCACTCGGACGCCGCGCGGGTACCCAGCAGAGTGCCCTCGACCGGGTCGTCAAGCACGTCACCGCGGCGGCGCAGCTTCTCCGTGTAGATCGTCGCGCGCGTGAAGAAACGCGACGCGCCCGTCGCGATCACGACCGCGAGCATCATCGGCAGGATGAGCGAGAACTGGCCAGTCATCTCCACGATGATGAGCACGGCCGTCATGGGGGCACGTGCGGCGCCCGCGAAAGCGGCACCCATGCCGACCACGGCAAAAACACCAACGGGAGAATCCGACAGGGGAGAGACGAGGTCTCCGAAGGCAGCGCCCGCCATCGCGCCAATAAACAGCGTGGGCGCGAAGACGCCGCCCGAACCGCCCATGCCAATGGTGAACGAGGTGAATGCTGCGCGGCCCAGCATGAGGGCGAGCAGGAAGGCAATCGAGAAGTTCCCCGCGATCGCCTCCTCCTCCAGCGGATAACCTGAGCCGTACATATACGGGAAAGCAACGAGAGCCGCGCCGAGAGCGAGGC
This sequence comes from uncultured Actinomyces sp., assembly GCA_938040725.1. Classification (GTDB taxonomy): domain Bacteria; phylum Actinomycetota; class Actinomycetes; order Actinomycetales; family Actinomycetaceae; genus Pauljensenia. The sequence continues at coordinate 11,233 of CALHZX010000038.1, forward strand.
CGAGCACGCCCGGACGCGCCCACTCGGGTAGGTGCGTGCGTGCCCACACCCAGTCAATCGCGTCCTCTGAGGCATACAGGAGCTTCGAGAAACCCAAGCCGCACAGGCCAGCGATGAGACCGAGAACAGCAACCCACCACATGTCCGACATCGACGCGAACGTCAGGTTGTCGGCGACGCGCACAACCATCTCGTCGCCCTGGAGGAGACGCGCAACCACCGACGACGTGACGGCTGAGAGGACGACGAAACCGAAGGTCTCGGCCGTGAATTCGACGAGAATAACCTCAAGAGCGAAGACGGCACCCGCGAGAGGCGCATGGAATGTGGCCGCGATGCCGGCCGCCGACCCGCACGAGGCCAGCAAGACCACGCGGGAGACGGGCATATGCAGCCACGAGGCAATAGTGGAACCCAGCGACGCTCCGACCTGAACGATTGGGCCCTCGCGGCCGGCGGACCCACCCGAGCCGATAGTCAGTGCCGACGCAAGGATCTTCACGATCGCAACACGTCCCGGGATGCGCCCACCCTTACGACGCACAGCGAGCATCACCTCGGGGATGCCGTGGCCCTTCGCGGAAGGCGCGAAGCGCTGGATCAGCGGTCCATAGAGGAAACCAGCGATAGCGGGGGAGAGGAGAAGAAAGAGCCAAGGGGCCCACCCCCAGAGGCCGTGGAACTGGCCGATGTGGGTCGTGTACTCGTCGAACCCCGTCGACACCCACGTCCATGCGCGGATCGCAAGGTTAAACAGGACGGCTGCCGCGCCGACGACGCCGCCAACGAGTGCGGCGGCGACGCCGAGCAGGGAACGATGCGCGGCGACCGTATGGCCGACGCGTAAGCGAGTCCCCGCAGCCGGTTCCTCTGACTGCGGGGACTGTGCTGTGTGTGTCACAGGTTCGCAATCTCCACGTGAACGGGGGCGTCAGTGGCGATGCCCCAAATGGTCCGGTAGAAGGACAGCTCCGACTGCCATGCATCTTTGATGTTGATGGCTGAGCGGAAGCGGTGTCCCTCACCCTGATACAGCTTGAGGGCAACAACATTGCCGTTCGCCCGCAGCGCGTCGTACATTTCCTGGGCCTGCGAGGCGGGGACCACCGGGTCTGCAGTGCCCTGCAGGAGCATGAGGGGCGCCTTGATGTTAGACACTCGGTTGATCGGCGAGCGCTGCGCCCACACCGGATCCGACTGATCGTCCGTACCGAGCAGAATGCCATCGTAGTGCGACTCAAACTTGTGGCTGGTTTCGGCCAGTTTCGCCAGGTCGGCGATGCCCGAGAAGGAAGCACCGGCGGTGAACACGTCAGAGGATGCCAGCGCGTTGAGCACGGTGAAGCCACCGGAGGAACGGCCGCGGATCGCGATCCGCTTGGGATCGACGCGCCCCAGATCAACGAGGTACTGGGCGCCGTCAATGCAGTCCTGAACGTCCATGACCCCCCAGTTGCCGTTAAGGCGCTGCCGGTAGGGACGCCCGAAGGAGGTCGAACCGCGGAAATTCACGTCCAGAACAGCAAATCCGCGGCTGGTCCAGTACTGGAACGGCACCTGCAGGCCGGGGCGTGCCGCTTCGGTCGGGCCGCCGTGTACGTTCACGATGAGGGGCGGAAGCTCACCCTCAGGGGCGGTGAAATCAGGGTTCACGGGCGCGTAGTAGAAGCCGTGAGCCTCTTCACCGTCCGAGGTCTTCCACGTCAGCATCTCGGCCGTGGAGACGAGGGCCGTCGGGACCTCGGCCTCCGAGGAAGGACGCAGCACCTTGGTCTTACCACGCGACACTTCGATGATGGCGGGCGTATGGGTGGCGGAGTCGGCGAGGAAAACAACGCGGCCATCAGCGGCTGCCACGTTGCCAATGGGCCACCAGCCGGTCGCCCACTCTTCGGCCATGCCGTTGTCGATACGCACAGTTCCAATGTGCCAGACCTGGTCCTCAGCCCACGAACATACGAGGTAGTCGTTGTCGTAATTATCGTAGGAGTGCAGGCCGAGCTGCCAGTGCGGGTGCGAGAATGCGCGGTGTCCGGGGTGCAACGCACGGGTGCGCAGTCGCGAGGTCCACGCGTTCGCGTCCTCGCTTTCCTTCCACACGAAGCCCTGGGTGCGGTACAGGTTTGCCCAGCCGGAGGAATCATCCACGTGGATCAGGTCACCGTCAAGGGTCCAACGTGGCTCGTAGACGCACACGTCCGGGCGATCCACCAGGACAACCTCCTGGTCGATGGTGCCCTCGAAGGTCAGGGAGGCGACGCGCAGCTGTGAATACGTCCACGGCATGTTCGGGTGGTTCCAGGTGATCCATGCGATCTTCGTCCCGTCCGGGGACACCGTGGGCGCCTGCGCGAAGTCGGTGCCCTCGAACACCGTGATGATTGCGCTGTCATCGCGGGCGGCGGAACCATCGAGCGGAATGGCGACGATCTTGTTCACAGGTTCGCCCGGAGCTGAGTGGTCCTCGGCGACTGCGTACACGAGTTCGCGCACGTCGGCGATCCAGAAGTCGCCGTAACGGACCTTCGACAGGGTCGTGAGCGGGCGCACGACGCGGCGCGGATCGGCCGTATCAAAGGCGTACACGCGGCCATCGGTCTGATCGGAGAAGACAATGACGCCATGGTGAACGGCATACGCCTTACCGCCGTACTCGTGCACGCGTGTGCCGACGTCGGGCAGGCGAGAACCATCGATCAGGGGCAGAACTTCGCCCGTCTCACCCGTTGCGCGACGGCGCAGCAGCGTGCCGCGACCGCCCTGGAGTGGATGTCCTTCAACCCAGTAGGTATCGGGTCCATCGATACGAACCTGGGAGAGCGTGACCGAACGGGCAGTGAAGGAATCGCCCGAAATGGGGGACTCCCACAGGCCGTGGGGTGCGACGGTGACGGACATAGTGCCTCCTTAAGCGGTACGGCGAGCCAACAGTGTCTATCTTAGTGCGCGTGCTTGTCGCCTGCGCGGGTCGAAGGTAGCTGACATGCACTTTGATCTGTAGGTGAGACGCTTCGGCAACTACACTGGTTGCTATGTCTGGAACACGAGAGTCGCGCGACCTGCTGTCGCGCTGCAGTGCGCCGCGTGAGCTGCGTCGCTTGGAACGCGAGCAGCTGGACGATTTGGCGGCGGAAATTCGCGCGTTCCTGATTGCCAACGTGTCGCGCACGGGCGGGCACCTTGGCCCCAACCTGGGTGTCGTCGAGCTAACGATCGGTTTGCACAGGGTGTTCCGGTCCCCGCAGGACACGATTGTGTTTGATACGGGTCACCAGGCTTACGTGCACAAGCTGCTGACGGGCCGTCAGGATTTTTCATCGCTGCGCTGCCCGGGTGGACTGTCGGGCTACCCGTCGCGCGCCGAATCTGAGCACGACGTCGTTGAGTCTTCGCACGCGTCCGCGTCGATCGCGTGGGTGGATGGTATTTCGCGGGAAAAGCACCGCCGGGGTGACCGTACGTGGACTGTCGGTGTGATCGGTGATGGCGCGCTGACCGGCGGCCTCGCATGGGAGGCGCTCAACAACATCGCGACGGCGAAGAATCGTCGCATCGTGATTGTGGTGAACGACAATGGGCGCTCGTATGCGCCGACGATCGGTGGGCTCGCCGATCATCTTGATGCCTTGCGCACCTCCGCTGGTTACGAGAAGGCGCTTGCCTGGGGAAAACAGCATCTCCTTAGTCACGGCACGCCCGGCCGCGCGGCCTACGACGCGTTGCACGGCCTGAAGGCGGGTATCAAGGATGCTCTCATTCCCCAGGTGATGTTCGAAGATCTCGGTCTGAAATACATTGGGCCCGTCAACGGGCACGACATTTCTGCGGTGGAGACTGCGCTTCGCCGGGCGCGTTCTCTGGGCGAGCCCGTCCTCGTTCATATGATCACGGAGAAGGGACGCGGATACACTCCCGCGGAGGAAGATATCGCGGATCGCTTCCACGCCGTTGGACCGATCCACCCGGAGACTGGCCTGCCCGTCGCTCCTGAGCGTTTTGGCTGGACCGGAGTGTTCGCCGATGAGATTTGCGCTCAGGCGGCTACGCGCGACGATATTGTTGGCATTACTGCGGCGATGATGCGCCCGGTCGGTTTGGGTCCGATGCACGAGGCCTACCCGGGTCGCGTGGTCGACGTCGGCATCGCTGAGGCCGAGGCCGTGGCTTCCGCAGCCGGCATGGCATACGAGGGTGCACATCCCGTTGTCGCGCTGTATGCGACGTTCCTGAACCGTGGCTTCGACCAGCTCCTCATGGATGTTGCTCTCCATCGTGCGGGAGTGACGCTCGTGTTGGATCGCGCCGGCGTGACGGGTGCGGACGGTCCGTCGCATAACGGCGTGTGGGATATTGCCATGTGTTCCCTGATCCCAGGCCTACGCCTGGCCGCGCCCCGCGATGAGGATAGCTTGCGCTCACGTGTGCGTGAGGCGCTCGATGTTGACGATGCACCCACCGTCATCCGATACCGCAAGGGTTCTCTGCCAAAACCCATGCCCGCGCTTCGTAGCGTCGGGGGAGTGGATATTCTTTTCGACGAGGCCGTGGCGGACTCGCCTGCTCGAGTTCTCATCGTCGGTACCGGAGCATGCGCACCCGATGCGATTGAGGCCGCGCGTCGCCTGGTGGCTGACGGTGTGAGCGTGACCGTCGCGGATCCGCAGTGGATGATCCCAGTGCCGCAGGAGCTGACAACGATGGCTCACGATTACGATTGCGTGGTCAGCGTCGAGGATGGCATCGTCCAGGGCGGTTTCGGTTGGTCGCTGCGCGATGCATTGGCGGAGGCGCGCGTGCCCGTACGATGCCTCGGCGTGCCGCAGGGATTCCCCGAGCACGGTGATCGGGCGGCGTTGATCGCGCGCTTCGGCTACGACAGCGACGGCATTGAGCGTGTCGTGCGTGAGTTGATTGAGCGACTCTCCGCCCGCTAACGATCCCCGGTCAGACGCCGAGCGCGTCGCAGATTGGGTCGAGCGTCAGATCGATCTGCCAGTCGCGCGCACCGCGATTGACCATGCGTTCTTCCACCTCGTCGCCAGACGGACGCGATGGGTCCAGGGGAGCCCACGCGAGGTAGCGCTGCACCTGGGGCGCCAGGACCACCTCGGGCGCGATCCCGAGACTCGACGCGACCGAGGCGACAGCGTTGCGCACCGTTCCCAGGCGCGCGGCCGAAGCCTCGTCGATTCGGTTCCACTGGCGAGGCTCCGGGATAGAACCCGGCTGAACGGGCTTGCGCTTGGGGGGAAGCTCATCATCAGTCATAGCGGACACGCTGGCCAGTGCCCGCATCCACTCGTCTTCGTACTGGCGGGCGACGGGGGAGCGGAACTCGCTGATGCTCATGAGGGCGCGCCTATTACGCGGAGGATTTGAGGCTGCGCGGACAAGGGCTGCGTTGCGAACGAGGCGGCCCGGGCTCAGGTCGATACGCTGAGCAATCGACTCGCGCGTCTCCCACAGTGCTTTGAGGACCGCGAGGCCGCGGCGTGATCGAATCTTTCCGGCGCCAGGTACGGAACGCCACCGATCGGGTTTAGGGGCGGGAGGAGCGACCGACAACGCATGGGCAAACTCCTGCTGTGCCCACTCCCAGCGGCCCATCTCATCGAGCTTCTTCGACAGGCGATAGTAGAGTTCGGTCAGCAATTCGACGTCGAGGGCCGCGTAGCGCAGCCACTCCTTGGGGAGGGGGCGGACCGACCAATCCGATGCCTGATGATCCTTCACGAGGCCCAGGCCGAGAATCTGCTCGGCGACAGCCGCCAGGCCGAAACGCTCCAGACCGATCAGGCGTGCGGCAATCTCAGTGTCGAAGAGAGCCGGGGGACGAAGCCCAACCTGGCGAAGATTCGGCAAGTCCTGCAGGCAATCATGCAGAAGCCAGACGTCTTCCACGCCCGGCTGAAGCACGGAGACATCTGGAAGAGCATGCGTATCAATGAGGAACGTACCCACGTCCTCACGTCGAATCTGGACGAGGTAGGGGCCTGCGCCGTAGCGGAAACCCTGAGCCCGCTCAACATCGACGGCAATCGGGGTCGTACCGCCGCTCAGCGCGCGGGCCGCTGCCTCAAGATCCTTCCGAGTGTCAATGACGGCAGGGGTCCCCCCACGCGGCTGCGCAATAAGCTCCGGATTATCCGTATCGCCCTGCGGCAAGCCGCCGCCATTGTTGACCAGCACTCAGACTCCTTCGAGATGACGGGCAGGCACAATCCCTGCCGTACGACGCATCACATCTGCCCAGCCGGACAGATGCTCACCAAGATACTCACTGTACGGTGTCCATGACGCGCGGACCTCAACGAACAGGGATGATCCGCGCAGCTCGAGACCACCGAAAGCTTCACTCATTTCCCGCGTCACGGTGCCTGTCATGTCATGGAATCCTGCCCCTGCGCTCTCCAAGCAGTCGAGCGTCCAGCCCCAGATCCCCTCCGACAACATAGGATCGCCGATCATCTCGGAATCCACCTGGGTACGCAGCTGAGAGACGATGCGGAACGTACCGTTCCAGCCGAGCTGCTCGATAGGATCGTGCAGGATCACCATGCGACCACTCGATAGGGGCTGTCCGGCCTCGTCCTCGTCCGTGGTCCGCATCGCGAGTGCAGCCGTGTAGGGCGCCAAACGACGAGGCGGGGGGACCTCCTCGAGGAGGATGTGCGGCAGGTGGTCCGCCTGCCGCAGGGACAGCAGAGCCCGCATAAACTCCTCGGGCACCGCGTTTTCATTCACAAATCAAATCGTACGGGTGTCCATGCGCCTTTTGGGTCAGACGCGCCGCCAACCCCCAGGTCGATAAATAGTCGGTACACGTACCCGGAAGTTGGCGGTTTGTCTTACTTGTTTATAGCCCGCGCGGGTTGCGCAGGATGAACGACGTGCGCGGCCCAACGTGCACCACGTCTCCCGAGTGGTACTCGGAGCGATCGTCATCGCCTGCTGTGTCAACAACGGTGTGCCAGATGTGACCGTACTTTGCGTCGGGAAGCGTGAAATCGACGGGCTCTGGAGCCGCGTTCAGAAGCAGCAGGAAATCGTCATCGAGGATCCGGCGCCCATTTGCATCGGGCTCTCGAATGGCGTCGCCGTTGTAGAACACCATCGTTGATCGCGCCCACGGCTGGTTCCACTCATCCTCCGTCATGTGGGTACCGCCGGGGGTGAACCACTCGATTTCGCCGAGTTCCGACTCGCCGCCGCGCTCGGCCGGTCCTTCGAGGAAACGGCGGCGTCGCATGACGGGGTGATCGCGGCGCAGGTGGATGAGGTGGCGGGTAAACTGCAGAAGCTTATGGTCGTGCTCGTCCAGATCCCAGTCGATCCACGAGATCTCGTTGTCCTGGCAGTACGCATTGTTGTTGCCGCGCTGGGTGCGCCCGAGCTCGTCACCATGAGCGATCATCGGCACGCCCTGAGAGAACATGAGGGTCGTCAGGAAGTTACGCTGCTGTCGGTAGCGCAACTCGATGATGTCCTGATCGTCTGTGTCACCCTCGGCGCCGCAGTTCCACGAACGGTTGTCGTTCGCACCATCCGCACCGCCCTCGAGGTTCGCCTCATTGTGCTTTTCGTTGTAGGAGACGAGGTCGCGCAGCGTGAAGCCGTCGTGTGCAATGACGAAGTTGATTGAGGCCATCGGTTTACGACCCGTCGAGCCATACAGGTCCGAGGAACCGGCGAGGCGCGAGGCGAAGTCGGGCAACGAGGAGAATTCTCCGCGCCAGAAGTCACGCACCGTATCGCGGTACCTGCCGTTCCACTCGGACCACAGGGGCGGGAAGCCGCCCACCTGGTAGCCGTCAGAGCCGACATCCCACGGTTCTGCGATGAGCTTGACCTGAGAGACGATGGGATCCTGGTGGATCAGATCAAAAAAAGCGGACAGGCGGTCGACTTCGGCGAACTGACGGGCCAGGGTGGAGGCGAGGTCGAAGCGGAAACCATCGACGTGCATCTCCGTGACCCAATAGCGCAGTGAATCCATGATGAGCTGCAGGACCTGAGGGGAACTCATCAGAAGAGAATTACCCGTGCCTGTCGTATCGAAGTAGTGCTGCCGATCCCCGTCGACAAGCCGGTAGTAGGAGGGGTTGTCGATGCCGCGGAACGACAGGGTCGGTCCCATGTGGTTGCCCTCGGCCGTGTGATTGTAGACGACGTCAAGGATGACCTCGATGTTGGCCGCGTGCAGCGCCTTGACCATCGCCTTGAACTCAGAGACCTGCGCGCCCGGTTCGTTCGTCGCCGCGTAGCCATTGTGCGGGGCAAAATAACCGATCGTGTTGTAGCCCCAGTAGTTCGACAGCCCCTTCGCCTGCAGCGTCGTATCGTTCGTGAACTGCTGGATCGGCATGAGCTCGACCGTGGTGATGCCAAGCTTCTTCAAGTGCTCAATGATCGCAGGGTGGGCCATGCCGACATAGGTGCCACGCAGCTCCTCGGGAATATCCGGGTGGCGCATGGTCATGCCCTTGATGTGGGCCTCGTAGATGATCGACTCCGAGTAGTCGTGCCCGGGGCTATGGTCGCCTTCCCAGTCGAAGAAGGGATTGACGACGACCGAATGCATCGTCGCGTCGGCGGAGTCGCCGCCCTTCAGTGTGAGAGGGTCATCCACCCGATAGGACAGAAGGTCAAGAGAATCTGTCAGCTGCCCTTCAATCGCCTTCGCATAGGGGTCAAGGAGGAGCTTCGAGGAGTCGCATCGTAGGCCGTTTTGGGGGTCCCATGGGCCGTCAATGCGGTATCCGTAGCGCTGTCCGGCGCGCACGTGTGGCACGTAGACGTGCCACACGTGGGCGTCGACCTCCGTCATCGGGATGCGCATTTCATTGAGATCGTCATCCAAGAGGCATAGCGTGACAGACGTCGCGACCGAGGAGTAGATCGCGAAGTTCGTACCGGTTCCATCAAAAGTGGCACCCAGGGGGTAGGCCTTGCCAGGTCGCGTTTCCATATCGTCAAGCCTCCCACGAATGTGCCGACACGGGCGATAATCCGCGCAAAAATGATCATGTGACTTGGATAACGGCTCTTTGGTTTTGCGTTCGGGGTGGATCGTCTGTTAAGGTTTTACCCGTTGCGAAGAACGGTTGACGTTCTGAGAAACGCGGATGTGGCTCAGTTGGTAGAGCATCACCTTGCCAAGGTGAGGGTCGCGGGTTCGAGTCCCGTCATCCGCTCGGGCGATTGGCGCAGCGGGAGCGCGCTTCCCTGACACGGAAGAGGTCACTGGTTCGATCCCAGTATCGCCCACGGTCATCCTGGTAACAGGATCGGCGGGCTTTAGCCCGGCCGCACATGCGGTTCACGCGGATGTGGCTCAGTTGGTAGAGCATCACCTTGCCAAGGTGAGGGTCGCGGGTTCGAGTCCCGTCATCCGCTCTCAATCGGGAATCCACTCGATCCCATTGGGTGTGGTGGGTTGGCCGAGAGGCGAGGCAGCGGCCTGCAAAGCCGTATACACGGGTTCGAATCCCGTACCCACCTCGGGCGATTGGCGCAGGGGTAGCGCGCTTCCTTCACACGGAAGAGGTCACTGGTTCGATCCCAGTATCGCCCACCAGTCAGCCGGATCTTACGATCCGGCTTTTTGTATATCTGGCTCCCGCCGTTCCGGTGGGAGTTTTGTCGTGTGTGGGTAGTGGGCGTGCGCTGTCGCTTCTCGCTCCTCTGTCGTGTTGGGGTTCCTGATGGCGCGGTCGGCCCGCTGGATGAGCGTCGACTGTCCGCGTGGTCGGGAGGCTTATTGGCGCATCGGTTCGAGCTCAGTGTTTCCTGCTATCTGTTCGGTTTGTTTACTGAACAGTTGGTTCGTTTGTCGGATGCTCGTCACTGCCGTTTGTGGGGTGGTGACACGCCCGGACAATAAATTTTGTCAGTTTATAATGTAGCTCCAAAACTTAGCGAGAATCGCTTTTGTCGATCCGGCCTTTTATGGTGTTTTCAGAACGCGTTATTTCCATTCTTGACCGTATTGCAGGTGATTGGCATAGACTGATCCGGTATGCGGCGACGCCGTCGCTCATCCCGTTGACAGGAGTTTTCTATGGTTGCCCTGAAGCGCCGTCACTTCGGTGTCCTTCTTGCGACTTTCGCATTGGTTCTGAGTTTCTTTGGTCTGGCGCAGTTTGTTGGCGCTCAGGCCCCTGCGTCCGCGGCTCCCTTGAGCTGCCCGAAGCCGACCACGGATGTGAGCGACAAGGTCACATTGGATTGGGACAACGCTCAGCTCGTGGACCACAGCGGTCGAGAGACCCACGCTGTTGGTGACTGGTGGGACCTGGGCATCAAACTCCCGTGGCAGACCGAGGGACGCGTGAAGGCGGGCGACTACTTCACCTACGACGCGTCGATCGTGAACTCCGCAACGGGTCAGAGCGTCCTGCGCCCTAACGTTACCCGCCAGTTTGAGGTTATCTCCAATAGCGGTGTTGTCGTCGGCTGTGGTACCTGGGGTACTGACGGCAAGGTGACCGTCGTCTTCAACGAGAAGGTCGAGTCTGCCGCGCAGTGGTACGGCCACGTTTCTACGAACGGCCTCACCAACTACACGGGCCCCGGAGATGAGACCTACACGGTTAAGCTGGGTAAGAAGGTGGAGCGCGAGCTGACCATGCTGCGCCGTACGCCCGGCGTGGCGCGCTACCAGAAGGATGGGTGGCTGACCCTTCCCGAGAACTCGGATGGCGACGAAAACCAGGCCATTATGTGGCGTGTCGTCTTCCCTGCGGGCAATGCAGCTGTCTCCGGTGCATCGATCATCGACGAGGTCCCCGCGGGTTCCGCCTGGAACTTCAACTGCGATGTGGTGAACGAGTACACGAAGAATCACACCTACCTCGTGACCGACCCGATGACGTCCGCCGGTTTGAACCAGGGCAACGACACCTCGCACGGTGCCTTCGGTGCCGCTGCGCAGGTCGACTGCACGCCGACCAAAGTGACCGTCACGCTCGCCGAAATTCCGGCAAACCAGTCCGCCATCATCCTCCTGCCTGCGCACGTCCCGGGCGCCAAGCGCGCTGGCGACATCAACGGTCTCTTCTCGAACACCGTGAACTTCAATGTTGCGGGCGTGAAAGTCACGGAGCCCATCACGAAGGTTCTGCGCTACGGCGCATCCGCTGACGCCTACGCCCACCAGACGTTCTCTGTGACCAAGAAGGTTGAGGGTGACCTGCCCGAGTCCGCGAAGGACCTCGAGTACACGCTGTCGATAACGCTCAAGAACGACGCCGATCCCTCGGTGAACAAGACCTTCGAGGCGACCCTCAAGGCCGGCGAAACCTACACCTACCCCACGTCGCTCCCGCTGGGCACCGTTGTCACTGTTTCTGAGGGTGACCTGCCCGCCGGAGCTGACATCACGTGGGTTGATGGTGAGAGCCGAGTCTTCGAGACCGCCGATGGTGTGAGCTTGTCCGCGGACAATCGTGAGGCCACCTTCACACTGAGCGATGATCAGGTCTACTCGCTGACCCTCACCAACGTTCTGGCGCCGACTCCGACCCCGTCGGCCACGCCCTCGACTCCTGCTCCGACTCCGTCACCGGCCCCGTCGCCCGCCCCGCAGCTGGCGAAGACCGGTACCGATGCTGCCGGCCTGGGCGTTCTCGCTGGCGTCGTCGCGATCGCGGGTCTATCCCTCGTGGCCACCAAGCGTCGCAGCCACTGATCGCGAAGAGGATTCGGGGCGCGTGAGCGCCTATCGGTGGGCGGGATGAGCAATGCTCATCCCGCCCACCTTTATCTTCCGTTGTGATGTGTCGGGCGCCGAGTAGATGCGAGAGTGGTGAGATAGCAGGGCAAGCGCGGGCTGGCTATTCGCTGGGATACGGGCACAACCCCATGGATATGCGTGGATAATGATGCGCCCCCTACCATGTTTTCCAATTATGAGGGGGCTGCAGTGCGCACGTAGACGCGAGCCTCCCACGGTCTCATCGGTGCGCATGGGGGGAGGGAACAATCCTCCTCGTTCTGCCCGTCAGGAGAACCACCTGCACGGGGCTCGTCCACATTGCCCAGGTACAGTGTCCAGCGTGACGGCGTCCACGCCTCGTCGGGGGAGGGGAAGTGCGGCGTACGAGCGCTACCCGAGAGGTTCGCCATCACGAGAACCTCGCTGTGCGACGTGCGGCGACAGTACGTGAAGAGTGCGGGATCACCGACGTCGATCCGGTCGAATGTGCCGTCAGTCAGCGCGGGAATGCGGTGGCGAGCGTCGATCAGCGCCTTGTAATACGACAGGATTGAGCCGGGATTCTGCACTTGCGCCGCGACGTTGATCCCAGAAGCCGACGGCGGGATGTTGATCCAGGGATGAGCGGAGGTGAAACCGGCGGTAGGGGAGTCGTCCCACTGCATGGGGGTGCGCCCGTTATCACGCGACATCGCAGCCACCCCCGCTGGCACGTGGTTGTCGCTAAAACCGGCCAAATAGTTGAGGGATTCAACGTCACGGAAATCAGAGGGGGCCGAGAAAGAACCTCCGAGCATCCCTATTTCCTGACCCTGATAGATGAAAGGTGTCCCGCGCTGCAGGAAGTAAGTCGTCGCGAGGGCCGTAGCCGACTCTCGCCAATACGCCTCAGTATCGCCGAATCGGGCGATCGAACGAGGCTGATCGTGGTTCTCCAGATACAGAGCGTTCCAGCCGCGTTCCCCGAGCGTATCCTGCCAACGAGTGAAGACATCGGCGAGCTCGCCCTCCTGGAGGGGGCGAGGTGAGAACTTCCCGTCCTCGAGCCCCACATTCATGTGTTCAAACTGAATGAGCATGTTGAACTCACCGCGCTCCGGCGCGCAGAACAGCAGCGCCGACTCAGGAGACGCGTTCGAGGCCTCGCCGACCGTGAAGGTACCCGGATGGTGGGCGAACGTTCGCGCGTTCATCTCCTGTAAGAACTCGTGCAGGCGAGGGCCATCTGCGTAGAGCTCATGCCCGACACCGAATGGGGCACGAGCCGGGCCACCATCGGGGAGCCCCGGTACCTTAGAGATCACGTCGATGGCATCCACTCGGAAGCCGTCAACGCCACGGTCCAGCCACCAGTTCATCATCTCGTAGACGGCTTCGCGCACCCGGGGGTTCTCCCAGTTCAGATCCGGCTGCTCGCTGGCAAATAGGTGCAGGTAGTACTGGCCTGATCGCGGGTCGAACTCCCAGGCCGACCCACCAAAAAACGACTCCCAGTTGTTCGGCTGCGCACCGGGCGTTCCCGGTTCCATGCCTGGGCGTGCGTCACGCCAGTAATACCAGTCGCGGCGCGGTGAATGAACGGACGAGGCAGACTCGAGAAACCACGGGTGCTCGACCGACGTGTGGTTGACGACGAGATCCATCACAATGCGCATACCGAGCTCATGGGCACGTGCGACCAGACGATCAAAGGCTGCGAGGTCCCCGAAGAGCGGATCGATATCTTGATAGTCCGAGATGTCGTAGCCGTTGTCTGCCTGTGGAGATCGATAGATAGGGGAGATCCACACTATGTCGATGCCCAGATCTGCCAGGTAGTCCAGGCGCGAACAGATGCCCTCGAGGTCACCAATTCCATCCCCGTTCGTGTCCTGATACGAACGGGGATAGATCTGGTAGAGGACTGCGTTTTTCCACCACGTCTGTACTTCGTAGCGTCCGGAAGGAAGCAGTTCGGGACGGTACAGCATCGCTTGTGCTCGCAGCCAGGCTTACTTGTGTTCGATGGTCGACCAGGCCTCGTACAGCCCAGAGTCCTGGTGGTAGACCGCGGTGCATGTGAAGTTGTAGACCCCCGTCTCGCCGGTGATCAGTGTGCCGTTAATTTGGCCCTTGGAGATGTATTGCTTCTCTCCGTTGGAATTCACGCCGTCGCGTTCGACGGTCCAGTTTTCCAGCTTGCCCTGCTGAACGAACTGTGTCATCGCATTCTTGCACTCAGATTTCACGCCGTATTCCTCGTCAGCGGACACGGTGCTTGATGCGCTAGCGCTCTGAGACGGCGTGGGTTTGGGGGAGGCGCTGGAGGAAGGCGAGGATTGGCTCGGTGTCGGCTTTGAAGAGGAGGACGTCGACGGTTGAGGGGTTGAGGACGGTGAAGCTGATGGGGTAGTGCTGGTCGAGGTCGTCGGTGAGGCGCTGGGCGAGGCCGAGGAGTCGTCAGAGGAATCCCCCCTGTTCAGCGCGATGATTGCAACGACGGCGATGAGTATCACAACGATGACAGCGGCGATCACGCCGATGATGAGACCGGTATTTGGCCCTTTCTTTTTCGGCTGTCCGCCATAGGGGCTTGCCGGGAACTGACCCGGAGGATAATAACCCTGCTGCTGTGCGTAGCCGGGCTGCGCCTGCCCGTATCCGCCTGCGGCTGGCATTTGTTGGGTTGTTTGTTGGCTGTAGTTGCCCGCTGGCATTTGTTGGGTTGTTTGTTGGCTGTAGTTGACTGCCGGCATTTGTTGGGTTG
>CALHZX010000039.1 GCA_938040725.1 uncultured Actinomyces sp.
CGGAGGAGACCATGGAGTAGACGAGGTAGTGGTCGTCGACTTCCACGACGACCTTGTCGCCCTGGGCGAGGCGGTCGATCCAGCGGAAGTTGTTACCGTAGGTGCGACGGTGGCCGGCGACGGAGAAGTTGCCGACGCCGCCGGGCTGGGTGGTCATGTCGTAGTGGCCGGCCCACCCCTGGTCGAGGACGTGGGAGGTGGTGCCTTCGGCGAGGGGGATCTTCATCCAGTCCCAGGTGGGCACGTGGACGAGGCCGTAGACTTCGCCGTCGCCGACTTCGCGCGTGAACTCGGGCGGGTCGTCGGTGCGGACTTCGCCGAGGGTGCGCTTGGCGGGCTGGTGGCTCTCTTCGTACGAGGCGATGGTCTGGGAGACCTGCCCGGAGACTTCGTAGGTCGTCCAGTACAGCTGCCAGACGGAGAAGAGGCCGACGATAAACGCGAAGGTGATGAGCAGTTCGCCGACGACACCGACGGTGTTCCAGAAGATGTTGGAGCGCGGCGAGGCTGGCGCGACGTGTTCACCCATTCGTTTCCTCCACGGTTGCGTAGTTGACTGTCTGCGAGGTGGTGGCGGGTGCGAAGCTCAGGGAGTCTTTGGTCTGCATGTCCCACCCGAGGCCGTACTTTGTCACGTAGACCTGGTAATTCACCATACGTGGGTTTGCAGTAACCGTCGCGCGCAGGGTGGCAGGATCACCGATTGCTTGGATCACATAGGGCGGCGAGTAGCTGGTGCCGTCGACGAGGATGACGTTGCCGATACAGCGGATGACGGTGCGGGAGGTGACGCGCACGCCTTGGACGGTCATGGCCTCGGCGCCGCCGCTCCACAGGGCGTTCATGGTGTCCTCGATGTCCTGCTGGTGGATGACGAGGTCGTTGGGGGTCGCACCTTCGGGGATCTGTCCGGGGGGTGCGTCGGAGAGCGTGATTTGGACGCCGGGTCCCGAGACGGGGCGGGTCGAGCGGGCGGTGAACGCGTCTTCGTCGGGGACGCCGGATTTGGGGTCGGCGGAGGAGAAGCTCTGGACCTGCGCGTCGAGCTCGGACACCTCGTTGTCGAGGGTTTTGACCTGTTCCTGGCGGTTACGCACGAGGGTGGTTAGGTCGGAGGTGGCGGCGGGGTTTTTGCGTTCGTTGAGCGCGGAGACGGAGAAAAGGAGTCCGGAGGCGACGGTGACGGCGAGGACGCCGACGATGTGGCGCACGTTGCGTGGGCGCATCTTTCCCCCTCCCGTGGCGCTGCGCTTTGGCACTTTCCACGTCCGAGACTACGCTAGTGTCGCGACTAATTCATCACCGCCGGGCGGTTTTCTTCCCGCGCGGGCCAGCAGAGAGGACCCGACGTGGCCGAATCCAAGAAGCGTAAGAAGAATGGACACGAGGTCGAGGACGACACCGAGATCCAGAACTGGACTGACGGTATTCCGCTCAGCCCGGCCTGGTGGGCTCCCACGTTCGTGGCCCTGATGATCCTGGGCCTGCTGTGGGTTGTCGTCTACTACATTTCGTCGGGCACCTACCCGGTGCCGAAGCTGGGCGCGTGGAACATCGCGGTTGGCCTGGGCACGATGATGGTGGGCTTCCTGATGACGCTGCGTTGGCGTTGAGCGCGGGTAGTATCGCGATAAACGTGAGTGTGGGGCGTTCCGGCTGCGGCCGGGACGCCCCACTGTTTAGATCGACGAGGCCGGGGCCGGCTGTCGGGTCGAAGCGAAGCCGCCGGGTCACGAGTGCAGCTGGCGGGTCACGGCCTGCTGAGTTGCACCCTCATGCCCGCGTCGTACATGCCGAGGAGGGAGCGTCCGGCCAGCCCGTCTTCGAGGCGCGCGGGGTGCGCGCTGGCGAAGGACATGACGGTCGTGGCTCCGGCTCGCAGGATCGCGGGCGAGGCCGGGGCGGAGGGTCCGAGGACGACGGTGTGGGCGTCGGAGGCGAGTTCGAGGAGGCGCGGCATGGTCTTGTTGACGAACGCGGATCCGGAGATGAACACGTAGTCCATCTCGGGGAGGAGGTATTCGCAGGCGGAGTCAGGGTAGTCGCCCTCGAAGACGTTGCGTTCGAGGATGTTGAGTTCCGCAGTGTCGGGCATGGCGGCAGGCGCAAAGGGGAAGTGGCCGATGACGGCGACGCGTTTGCCGGCGACGAGGGGCGCGTAGGGGTGGAAAGTGCGCGCCCAGTTGTTTTCTTTGCAGGGGCGGAAACCGTGGGCGAGGGCGCGGACGGGGTGGGAGTGGTAGGCATTGACGGCGGCCATGCCAATGCCGGCGTCTTCGAAGTTCCAGGACTTGGCGAGTGCGGCAACGTGTCGCAGGGGGCGTCCGACGAGGTCGGAGGGATCCTCTGTGGCGCGCGGGCGGGACTGGACGTTCATGCCGAAGGCCATGCCGACGCCGTCTTCGCTGGAGGCGACGCGGCGCCACTTGCCGTCGGTATGGATCGCCGTGACGGTGATGTCGGCGGGGATCTCGTCGATGAGCTGGTCGTACAGGTCCCAGGGGCTGGTCATGGTCTCTCCTATGGGAAGCATGAGGGAGGGTCCGGCATGCTTTACCGGACCCTCCCTATATTAGGCCACCCTTAGATACGACGCGCCTGTCGGTCGTGAAAGCGTCACGCGCCGTAGACCTCGTACAGGACGCGGAAAGCGAGCGCGTTTAGCGCGACCATACCGGCGATCATGCCGAGGGCCGCGAGCGCTTGGCGCCGATTCTGCGCGGCCTCCGTGACGCCCGAGCGCGGGCGTGCCAGGCGCACCAAAACCCACGTGGCGGCCACGCCGGCGATCGCGCCACCGATGTGCCCCTGCCACGAGATCCCGCTGACCATGAAGCCATAGACCAGGTTGACGCCGAGCAGCGTCAGGATCGCGGTCGTGTCGGACCCACCCAGGCGCTGCAGGACAAACACCGCGCCGAAGAGGCCAAACACGGCGGCGGACGCGCCCACCGTGCTGACGAAAATCTCGGTGGGCTGGATCAGGCACCACGAGAGAATGAAAGCGGAGCCACCCAGCGCGCTCACCAGGTAGACGATCAGGAAACGCCACCAGCCCATCACCGGCTCGATCGCGCGGCCCACCCAGTACAGGGACAGCATGTTGAACAGAATGTGCAGCAGGCCGCCGTGCAGGAACGCGCCCGTGAGGATTGTCCACGGGTGGGCCATCAGCTGCGCGGGCACGAGGGCGAGCGAGGATGTGAGGGCAGGCGACACCCAGGTAAGGACATACATGAGGACGCAGATCGCCATCATCGCGTAGGTGACGACCGGCGTGCCAGCGGCGGCCGCGCGCGACGGGGAACGCATCCACCCCTTCTTCGAGGAGGAGCAGTCCACGCAAATGGAACGGACCTCTGTGGGGATCGCGCAGTCCACGCACATGGGGCGGTTGCAGCGCTTGCAGTAGTCGACGCTGCGCACGCCCGGGTGGCGCGGGCAGTTCGGGGCGGCGCGCGGGTCAGAGCGCTGGCCGTAGCTCGGCATGCTCATAGCTTCCCTTTCGGCGGGGGTAAGGGACGAGGCCGGGGCGCACCATCCCGGTCACTGCACGCAGCAGCGGGGGCGGCCCCGGCCTCGTCGATGATGAGGGGAGAGGGTCAGTCGACGATCTCGATGGAGTTGATGACCTGCTCCGTCACGGGGCGGTCGTTCGCGCCCGTGGGGGTCGTGGCGATGGCGTCGACGACGCGCTTGGAGTCCTCGTCGACGACCTTGCCGAAGATC
>CALHZX010000040.1 GCA_938040725.1 uncultured Actinomyces sp.
AGCTATAGGCCCAACCGGCACCCTTGCGGGCACTCGGATATAGTACACAGCACAGGGCCATCCGGCAAAATCGAGAGTTCGTGACGTCGAACACGACACAATCTCACCCGCTCTCACAGGAGGAGGGACAACGTCGTGACGACGATCCTTGACTACGTTCGTCAGGCTCACTCGCCACTTCAGGCGGACCTCTCCCCCGCCGACGCCCTCGCCCTCTCCTGCCTGGTCTACGTGGATTTCCATGCGCTACCCGGGCCTCGTTCCCCGCGCGGCTGCCCGCTCTGGGAAGTCGCCCAGGCCTCGTCCATCCCTTCCCTGTATCGCTATTCATCACCAACACACAAGGATCGTCCACTCCTCGAAGCGGCCGGCTCCAGCGCACGATTCGGGGGCCTGCGCGTGTGCGATGCGGTCACTCGGTTGGGGACGCGCCCGCTCGCTCAGTTTGGCGCCGCCACCTTCATCGACGAGGCAGGGGCCACCTACGTGGTCTTCCGCGGCACGGATGCGAGCGCGGTCGGGTGGGCGGAGGATGCCCGATTTGGCCTTGATTTTCCGACGGACTCGCAGCGGTGGGCCGCCAACTACCTGGCGTATGCGTCGTCGCGCGCGAAGGGGCCGGTCGTGGTGCTCGGTCACTCGAAGGGCGCCAATTGTGCGCTCTATGCGGCGGCGGCTACCACTCCCCCGGCACTTTCTCTCGTGCATGCCTTCGATCCCGTTGGTTTCCCTGCTGCTGTTATCGACGACGGATTTTTCGACGGCATTGACGAGCTCATGCGCATCTACGTGACGGCTGGTTCGTGGGTGAGCCCGCTCCTGCCCTTGCCTGCACTGGCGACCGTCGTAGCATCTGGGTGGCCCGGTCCGCTGAGCCACAATCCGTATGCGTGGCGCCTCCAGGATGCCTCATTGGAATTCGATGGGCATCATCTGTCGCGATCGGGCGGCCTTCTGCGCCACATTGTTCGTGCCGCACTGCGGGCACACCCAACGCGGATTGGCAGCATCTAGCGACGCCGCTCCCACAGGTGGCTACTTGGGCCGTTTGTCGCGCACGTGGGCCCGCTAATCCACACGTGGGCCCGACAACTCGCACGTGGGCCCGATGACCTGCGTGTGGGCGGCGCCGCCCACACGCATATTCAACGGTTTACGTGAGCATTAAGGGGTTAACGTGCGAGATAGAGGGTTACCGTTCGCAATAGCGGGTTCACGTGCAAGCAACGCGCTATGACAGGCCCCGATGTGCCCACAACGCGGACCACGTCGCCCACAGCAGCCCATATTCGGCACTATTCTCCGAGACGGTCCGCACTTTGAGCGCCGCACCACCTCGAGTTCCGACCTCACCGCCACCCGATTGGGGGAATTGCACGACATTATTCGCCCAACAAGAACCAGGCCGCCCCACTTCGGTACAAAACTCTCCACGCACACCCGAAATGGCCCTATTCGGCACGTTTTGCCCACACAAGGAGAGTTTTGTACCGCTTTGGTCAGCACAACACTGAGCAGGGAGAATTTTGTACCGAACACGAGGCAGAAATCGAACCAGCCGACACAACAGCACTCCAAGCGCGACAGGTGTAAAGGGCACCCGAGGAACCACAAGAACCCGGCCGCAGTGCCGGCGGGCGTGCGGGCGGCAAGACCACGGCCAAACAAATTTCGCATGCAATTCCCCCACAGCACGAACCAACACAAGCCCAAAACCGCAGAATATCAACGATTAGATTTCAATACCTGAAATACTCTCACGAGAATTGCATACGAAATTAATGATTGAGCACCACAACCGGGCCACATACAACAACCCAAAACATAGCCAGGCTCCGAGGCGCGGCACCGAACGAAGTGAGGCCCTAGCCTCGCGGGCGGCCAGGCCCGACAGCGCCCAGAACAACAGCGGCAACACAAGAACACAAGCAAGGAGGCCGACACACCGAGCGAAGCAACACCGCAAACCAGGCGAGCGAAGCAACACCGGAGATCATGCGGGGCCACAGGCAGCGCGAGAACACTCGCCGGGCATAGCAAAAGGGGCCGGCGCCAGCCGACCCCTTGCGCGAGTGCCCTCACTCATCCATGAGGGACACCTTGACGCCGCCCACCAGCGAGGCGACAACGTTGTAGAGCATGGCTCCCAGCGTCGACAGGGCGGTGAGCAGGATGACGTTGATGACGGCGACGATGGTCGCGTAGGAGATGACGCGCGGCAGTCGGGCGTAGTCGAGCAGGTTCGCGAAGCGGCCGGCGCCGACGGTCTGCAGGAAGTCTTCGATCTGGCTGAACACGTGCATGGCGTCAACCATGAGCCACAGGATGATCGTGGCGACGACCATTGCGATACCCAGGGCGACGGACAGCAGGAACGCCACCTTCATGACGGTCCACGCGTCGATGCGCGCGATGGCCAGGTCAACTCGGCGGGGAGCGTCGCTGCGGATGCTCGAGACGTGGTCGCTCATGGGTTTCCTTCCAGGTCGCACTTCCTATCTGCCAGGCTACCGCATCACCTGGGACCGGCGCTGGCTCCGCGCCGCTTTGGCAGATTGATCACGGGACGAGGCCCCCGCCTCGTCCCGTGATCGCGCGTCAGTTGTCGGTGGCTGCGGTCTCGTCGCCGCCTGCGGGGGCCGAGGCCTCGTCCGCGGGGGTGTCGGTCCCTTCCACAGCCTCGGTGTTCTCGGAATCGTCGGTCTCGTCCTCGTCGCCCGAGTCGGAGTTGCGGGTGATCGCGATGATGCGGTCGCCGTCGTCGGGGCGGGCGAAGATGACGCCCATGGTGTTACGGGCGGTGGGTCGCACGTCGGAGGCGTTGACCTGAACGAGCTTGCCGGACTCGGTGATGACCATGACGTCTTCATCGGGACGCACGACGAGTGCGCCGACGAGGCCGCCGCGTTCGTCGACGAGCTTGCCGACGCGCACGCCGAGGGTGCCGCGCGACTTGGTCGGGTATTCCTCGACGGGGGTGCGCTTGGCGTAGCCGGATTCGGTGACGATCAGCAGGTCGGTGTTTTCGCGCGGGACTTCCATGCTGAGGAGTTCGTCGTCGCCGCGGAACTTCATGCCGCGCACGCCGGACGTGGAGCGGCCCATGGAGCGCAGCTGGTCGTCGGTGGCGGTGAAGCGCACGGCCTGGCCGTCGCGGGAGACGAGGATGAGGTCTTCGTCGGCCATGATGGTCTGTGCGGAGACGAGCTCGTCGGGCTTGCCGTCTTCGTCCTCGCGCAGGTTGATGGCGATGATGCCGCCGGAGCGGGGCGAGTTGTACAGGCTCAGCGGGGTCTTCTTGACGAGGCCGCGCTTGGTGGCCAGAACCAGGAAGTCCGCGTCCTCGTAGGTGCGGATCGCGAGGACCTGTGCGATGTGCTCGTCGGGCTGGAAGGCCAGCAGGTTGGCGACGTGCTGGCCCTTGGCGTCGCGACCGCCTTCGGGGATTTCGTAGGCCTTGGTGCGGTAGACGCGTCCGAGGTTGGTGAAGAAGAGCAGCCAGTTGTGCGTGGTGGTGACGAAGAAGTGTTCGACCACGTCGTCACCGCGCAGCTGGGTGCCGCGCACGCCCTTGCCGCCGCGCTTCTGCGAGCGGTAGTTGTCTGTGCGGGTCCGCTTGGCGAAGCCGTCGCGGGTGATGGTGACGACGACGTCCTCTTCGGGGATGAGGTCTTCCATCGACATTTCCCCGTCGAAGGGGAGGATGCGGGTGCGGCGCTCGTCGCCGAATTTGTCGACGATTTCGGACAGTTCGGTGGAGATGATGGCGCGCTGACGTTCGGGCTTGGCGAGGATGTCGTTGAGGTCGTCGACGCGGGCCTTGAGTTCGGCGTGCTCGTCCATGATCTTCTGGCGTTCGAGGGCGGCCAGGCGGCGCAGCTGGAGGGCCAGGATGGCGTCGGCTTGGATGGCGTCCACGTCAAGCAGGTCGATCAGGCCGGCGCGGGCCTCGTCGACGGTGGGGGAGCGGCGGATGAGGGCGATGACTTCGTCGAGGGCGTCGAGGGCCTTCAGGTAGCCTTCGAGGATGTGCAGGCGTTCGAGAGCCTTGCGCAGGCGGAATTGCGTGCGGCGCACGATGACGTCCATCTGGTGGGTGATCCAGTGGCGGATGAAGCCGTCGATGGACAGAGTGCGGGGCACGCCGTCGACGAGCGCGAGCATGTTGGCGGAGAAGTTCTCCTGCAGGCTGGTGCGCTTGTAGAGGTTGTTGAGGACGACCTTGGCGACGGCGTCGCGCTTGAGGACGATGACCAGCCTCTGGCCGGTGCGCCCGGAGGTCTCGTCGCGGATGTCGGCGATGCCGCCGA
>CALHZX010000041.1 GCA_938040725.1 uncultured Actinomyces sp.
ACCTGGGATACCGACCAGGGCAGGTCGGCCTCGTGAATCACGCGAACTCGCGTCATCGCTCCCCACCGTCCTTCTTCACACGGGAGTCACGGTGCCGGATGTGTCTGCCGCCTCCCCGTCGCGAGGCGCTCCCCGGTCACCCTCTCAGGATACACAGTTCCCTGAAGCGTTCGTCCAGCTCAGCGATCCTCCCCAGCGTGTCTGCCAAGGCGAGGTTGTCCTCCGTCAGGTTGTGCAGGTGCGCCTGCCCGAACAGCGAGGCGATCCGCCCCTTTAGCTCCGCCCGCTCCGGGTCGTGGTCGGCCAGGAATCGGGCAGCGTAGAGGCTCCTGGCCGCAGCCAAGCGGAAACTGAAGTATTGGTGGATCCCCTTTTGCTGCGGGCTCATGCCGTTGCGTCTGATGGCTTCGGCGTAGGAGCGGATGACGCCCGCCTCGCCTGCCTCGTAGCGTCTTCTCATGATCGCGGAGACCTCCCGGTAGGCCTCCTCACCCTCCGGCTCCGTCACCCGCGTGAAGCCGCCCCACATGGAGAACGACCCGCGCCTGTAGGAGATCGTCCGCGCCTCCCAGGCCTTCGCGAAGTCGTCGAAGTCCATGCTCATGCAGGGGAAGCCAGCCGGATCGTGCAGATGTAGGCGACCGCCGTCGAGACCGAGAACGCACACGAAGTGGTCGACCCCGCCCAGGCCCTGATAGTTCGGGTTGTAGGTGAGCAGCCCCATGTCCAGGGGGCCCGCCACCACCGGGCCTTTCTCCAGCATGCACGTGAGTCGATCCCGAACCTCGGCGAGGTCGGCCACGGGTTCCTCGACGAAGAACTCCTCCCACGTAAAGCCTAGAATGCGCAGGCAGTTACTGATGGACGCGTCGGGCATCCCGTTGTCGAAGAAGACGATCGGATGGTGCGGGTCGTCTTCCACGACGCTCGCCCCGTTGCCCATAACCATGAGGGCTTCCAGGCGCTCGGGACGCACGTCGAACCCGAAGGAGTCCAGGGCCATTGCCAGGGAGTTGGTGTAGCACAGCGACACGTCTCCGAAGTACATACTCATGCGTTCTCCTCGCTTTCTGATCGTCAGGGAATCGATCCGCCCGGCCCCCTCGAGATCGCCGAAGAGAGGCCGCGCGCCCTCGCGTCGCCCCTGGACGATTGAGCGCCCGCGGCCGACGGTCAGAGGAGCGGTCGGCGCTCACTCAGCCCCCGCCCACGATAACGGCGAGAAAAATTCCCGTCAAAACGTGGGAAAGTCGCCTTCGATGTCCCGTCTGACCGACATCAAGGCCAGCGAGGCAGGGAACCTGATGCGCCTGAGGGCACGGAGCGTCGTGGTCCTCTCGGCCCTCAGCAATCCTGATCGCGTACCTCCGCACGACACCGGCGTGCGCAGTCAGGGATGGAAGAACAGGCGCGTGGATGAGCGACGACCGGTGCGTACGACCACCGGTCGGGTCCTGTCTGGCTCCTGGGCCGCCTCACCCCAGGAGGAACTCGTGTTCTCTTCGGATCAGGCCGTCTTCGATGTCGAACACCTCGCAGCTCCTCCTCCCGGAGTCGTCAACCAGCAGGACGACGACGCGGCGTCCGTCGGCGGCCTCGTGCGCCTCCTCCACGCGGAAGTG
>CALHZX010000042.1 GCA_938040725.1 uncultured Actinomyces sp.
GACGCGAGCGCCGCCCGGGCGACCTCCTCGAAGGTGAGCGGGTCGCGGCCCGTCACGTCGCGCACGGTCGTGGAGACGACGTCCATCTCGCCGCGCGCGATCGACGTGTAGGTCGACACCCACGAGTCGTACTCCCACTGGGCGGCCGGCCACTTCTTGCGAGACTCGTACGCCTCCTCGACGGTTTCGCGCACGTAGGTGACGGGCCGGCCACACACGCGGGTGAGGATCGCGGTGATCTCGTCGAGGGTGAGGGCCTCGGGACCTGTCACGTCGAGAGTCTGATTCTCGTAACGCCCCGGATCCGCCAAGACCCCGGCGGCCACGCGCCCCGCGTCCTCGCGCGCAACCACGCCCACGCGCCCGTCGCCCGCGGGTCCGAGGATGCGGCCCTCCTCGTCCGGCAGCGCCACGAAAAAGTCCGCGTAGAAGTTATCGCGCAAGAACGTGTACGTCATGCCCGACGCCTTGATGCGCTCCTCCGTGTGGAAGTGCGTGCGCGCCAGCGTAAACGTCGCGTCGGGCGCCGCGTTCATGAACGACAAGTACACGATATGACGCACACCGGAGGCGGCCGCCGCGTCGACAAAAGCGAGGTGCTTGTCCAGGCGGTCCTCGCTCTCGGGCGCGGACACCATGAAGAGGATGTCAACACCTTCCAGTGCGCCGCGCGTCGTGAGTGTGTCCTCGTACGAGCACTTCACCGCGACGGCACCCGGCAGCTCGGGCGCGCGCGACGGCGTGTTCGCGAGCAGGCGCAGGGACAGGCCGCTCTCGGACAGGAGGCGGGCAACCACGCCGCCGACGTTCCCGGACGCGCCGGTGATCGCCAGGGACGGGAGGGACGAGGCCTGGGCCGGCTCGTTCGTGCGGGCTTCGGGAGTGGGGGTGTCAGTCATGTGGCCAGTGTGCCACCGGCGTTGTGGCATGTGCGCACGCCACGCAAGGTTTGTGCTGTGGGTGTAGCGCCTGGCGGGGTGATCCCGGGGGCAACTCTGTTGGGACATTGATGAGAGTTCGTGAAACCGGCAGCGCCTTTGTGGGCGGTTGGGGAGGGGTGTCTGAAACCGGTGACGCCTTTGCGGGTGAAAAATGGCCTGGAAGCGCTCTTTTTCTGCGAGCAAAGGTGTCAGTGGTTTCATCTCGCGGTAGTGATCCGCGAGCATTGATGTCGTCGGTTTCAGGTAAGGCGGTCGGCAGGTGTTGTGAGGCAGCTGTGGCCCCATCGGCGCGAAAAGATTCGCCCAGCAGGAGTGGATTCCGGGCCAAACCGCGAAAAAATTCGCCCAGCAGGCGAAAAAAGGCCGATTTTGGGGTGTTTTGTGTGCGCTGGGCGAACTTTTTCGCGCGTGGGCGCTGATGGAGGCGAGCAGGGCGAATTTTGTCGCGCATGTGGCGCCTAGACGCGGATGAGGAGTTCTGGCTGCGGTGCCCGTGGGCGGTGGCGGGGCCTGGCCGGGTCCTCCGGCGCCCGAAACACTAGCGGCGCCACACAGCAATACTCCCAAAAGTCATATGAGAAATATGAGAGCTTCATAGGTTCTTCATAGGGTCGCGTGGGGAAATTGGTGCATCGACAAAAGGAGACACCAATGACCGCCCTGATCCTGATCGCCATTGACCTGGTTGCCATGGCCGCCCTCGTGTTCGGCCTCTACTTCCCACGGCACCGCCGTGCCGACCTGGTCGCAGCGTTCTTCGGTGTGAATGTCGGCGTCCTCGCCGTCACGATCATCCTCGCGAACTCGACCGTGAGCGCGGGCCTTGGCCTCGGCCTTTTCGGTGTTCTCTCGATTATCCGACTGCGTTCGGATCAGATCTCGCAGACGGAAATCGCCTACTACTTCGCGTCGCTGGCTCTCGGCCTGCTGACGGGCATGTCTTCGGCGGTGACCCCGCTGCTTGGTGGCCTCATCGCCCTGATCCTCGTGGCGCTGGCCTTCGGTGACTCGAAGCTGATCTTCGGCCGCTACACCTCGCAGACCGTGCAGCTGGATCGCGCGATCGCCGACCCGGCGGAGCTGAAGACGGCCCTCGAGCAGCGCTTGGGCGCGTCCGTCGCGTCGGTGAATGTCGTCAAGCTTGACCTCGTGAATGATCTGACTCTCGTGGACGTTCGCTCGAAGGTCGCCTGACCCGCCGGCCTCGCCCCGGCCCGCCAGCACGCACCGCCACCACCTCGTAGACCGCCACTACCAAGGACACGACTCATGAACGCCACCCTGAACTCGATTCTCGCCGACCTCGACTCGATCGGCCTCGATGAACTGAATAAGCGCGCGGCGATGCTGACCCGAGTGGACCGCAAGTACGCGCTGGACGCCGCCACGGCCTCGGCGATTCTGAGCCACCTCCCTGAGGACGTGTTGGTCCTGAACATCGACGGCCAGGTGTCCCAGGGCTACGCCTCCACCTACTACGACACGCCCGACATGGATTCGTACCGCCTGACTGCGCTCAAGCGCCGCCGTCGCTTCAAGGTCCGCACCCGCTCCTACCTCTCGTCCAAGGCCTCGTTCCTGGAGGTCAAGACCAGCGGCCCGCGCGGCGTGACCGTCAAGAAGCGCATGCCGATCTCTTGGGACGAGGCCGGGGCTCCTCTCGCGGGTGAGTGCCGCCAGTGGGCGGCCGGCAAGGTCGAGAAGACGGGCTACGGCCACCTGGTGCCAGCCCTCGAGCCGGTCCTGGCTGGATCGTATGAGCGCAACACCCTGCTCCTGCCTGGTGGGCAGGGCCGCGCGACGGTGGACACGAAGCTGACGTGGCGCTCGCTGCGCACGGACGGCACCGAGGTCACTCGACCTGACCTGGTCATCATCGAAACGAAGTCGGGTGCGACCCCATCCGTGGTGGACCACCTCCTGTGGGAGGGTGGCGTGCGACCCGTGACAATCTCCAAGTACGGGACCCCGATGGCCGCCATGCACGACCTGCCTGCGAACAAGTGGCACCGCACGCTGGACCGCTACTTTCACGAATACGTGGAGGTCCCCGAGCTCGCGCAAGACGCGCCCCTTGCGATGGTGGCCTGACGGGCGTCATGCAGATGGCCATCGGGCTGGTGGCCATCAAGCAGGCGGACACCATGCGCAGGCGGACACCATGCGCGGATGACGCCACACCGGCCCTCCGATTTCGCCACACCGGCGTCCGCAGTTTCGACAGCACGCGAAACGAAAGCGCTGAGCATAAGAAACACAAGCCTTAAGCACACGAAAGACGCATACACATGAAAGCCCTTCAGAAACTTTGGACCCCCGCTCGGACGATCGGCGCGATCGCCCTCGTCGGAACGCTGGCGCTGGGCGCCTGCGGCGCCTCGGGCGTGACCTCCTCCGGCTCCACCGCGACGAGCGCGACCGCTGTCGTCGCGGCCTCCGGAACCAACGGCGACACGACCGCGCCGCCCACCGCGGCCGACGCCCTGGCCTCGAACGCGAAGGCCTCCTACGTGAAGGATAGCGACTGGAAGGCCTCGGACGCCGTCGACGTGACGCTCAGCGGCACGACCGCGACCTCCTCGTCCGACGCCGTGAGCGTGAGCGACGGGGTGCTGACCATCTCCAAGGCGGGCGTCTACAAGCTCAGCGGCTCCTTCACCGGCAAGGTTGTCGTGGCCGCAGGAGCCGAGGACC
The DNA here is from genome assembly GCA_938040725.1 of uncultured Actinomyces sp. Taxonomy (GTDB): domain Bacteria; phylum Actinomycetota; class Actinomycetes; order Actinomycetales; family Actinomycetaceae; genus Pauljensenia. Next base: position 3,636 of record CALHZX010000042.1, read on the forward strand.
GGGTCGTCCTGATCCTCGACAACGCGACCATCACCTCGTCCACGGGCGCCGCGATCGAGGCGACCAGCGGTGACGACCTCGTCCTGTCCCTTGAGGGCGCCTCGACGATCACCGACGGCACCTACACCGGAACCGAGGACGCGAACGCCGCGATCTACGCCGACATGGACCTGACGATCACCGGGTCGGGCACGATCACCGTGACCTCTGGCGCCTCGGACGCGATCACCTCCAAGGACGACTTGTACGTCCTGAGCGGCACGATCAACGCGACCGCCTCGGATGACGGCCTGCGCGGCAAGGACTCCCTGACGATTGCGGGCGGCACCGTCACCGTGAACTCCGGCGGCGACGCCCTCAAGTCCGACCAGGACAACGACGACACCAAGGGCTACGTCAACATCGCGGACGGAACCGTCACCCTGACCTCGGGTGGCGACGGCATCGACGCGTCCACCGACGCGATCGTCACCGGCGGCACCCTGTCGATCGCCTCGGGCGGCGGTGCCTCGGCCGGCAAGCCCTCCACGGGCTCGACCAAGGGCATCAAGGCTCAGACCTACATCATCGTCGACAGCGGAGTGACCACCATCGACGCCGGGGATGACGCCATCCACTCGGGCGGCGCCCTGCGCCTGAGCTCCGGCACGATCAGCGCTGCCTCCGGCGACGATGGCGTGCACACCGAGGTTGCGGCCGTCCTGGACGGCGCAACCGTGACCGTCACCCAGTCGAATGAGGCCCTCGAGGGCGGCCTCATCACGATCTCCGACGGCACCGTCGACCTGACGTCAACCGACGACGGTATCAACGCCTCGGGCTCGATCACCGTCGAGGCTGGCCTGGCCGCCGCCGAGTCCAGCTCCGACACCACCACGACCACCACCGACACCACCCAGCAGATGGGCCCGGGTGGCATGGCTGACGGCGGCGGCTCGATGGAGGACACCGGCGAGCAGCTCACCATCACCGGCGGCACCGTGACCGTCAACGCGAACGGCGACGGCCTCGACTCCAACGGCTCGCTGACCATCAGCGGCGGCACGACGACCGTCTACGGCCCGGCGTCCGGCGCGAACGGCGCCCTGGACAGCAACGGTGCCATGAGCATCACGGGTGGCACGGTCGTCGCCTTCGCCACCAACGAGATGGTGGAGACTCCGACCACGACCGACGGCCAGGGCTGGGTCTCTGCCTCGGCGACCGGCTCCGCTGGATCCACGGTGACGATCACCGACTCCTCCGGCTCCGTCCTGGGCACCTACACCTCGCTGAAGGCCTTCGGTAACGTCATCTACTCGACCTCCGGCATGACCAACGGTTCCACCTACACGGTGAGCGTCGACGGCACTGCCACCGAGGCGACCGCCGGCCAGGGCGGCGGCATGGGGATGGGCCCCGGTGGCCAGGGCGGACAGCCCCCGGTCAGCGGTCCGGGACAGGGTGGCCAGCCGCCGACTGGCGGTCAGCCCCCGGCGGGCGGTCCGGGTCAGGGCGGTCAGCCCCGGCCGCTCCCCAGGGCTGAGGCTTCCTGAATAGTGCGCCCCGCGTGATTGTCGACACGCGGGGCGCACGCCTATACCTGCGCTTACTCTTCCTCGCCGAGGCCTCGGCCGGTATCTCACGCCCGCACCCTCGCTCACCACCCCCGGGATCAGCGCAACTAAACTGGAACAGGAGGACGAGGCCCCGGCCTCGTCAATAAGAACGAAAGGACCTCACATGCTCCCCTCCGAGAAGCTCGCCGAACTCGGCCTCGAACTACCCGCCGTCGCCACCCCCGTCGCCGCGTACGTGCCGGCCGTCATCGACCGTGGCGTCGTGCGTACCTCCGGCCAGATCCCCGTCGTGAACGGCGAGCCCGTGTGCATCGGCGCAGTCGGCGAGGACGGCGCGGACCCCGAGGACGCCAAGGACGCCGCACGCGTGTGCGCCCTCAACGCCCTTGCCGCAGCCGCCGCAGCAGCGGGCGGCATCGACAACCTCGCGGGCGTCGTCAAGGTCGTCGGCTTCGTGTCCTCGCGCCCCGACTTCTACGGCCAGGCCGGCGTCATCAACGGCGCCTCCGAACTGTTCGGCGAAATCTTCGGCACCCAGCACGCGCGCAGCGCCGTGGGCGTCGCCGCGCTGCCCCTCAACGTGAGCGTCGAGGTCGAGGCCGAGTTCCTCATTAAGTGAACGCGCATGCTTGGCTGAGGCATGCCTACACTGGGTAAGGTTCGCTGAAATGGCCCGTCGGGCCGAAGGATAAGGAAAAGACATGACTGACCGTCAGATGTTCAAGCTGGTCGACGCCAACACCGTCCCCTCCAAGGACGACGGCTGCGGGTGCGGCTGCGGCGGCGAGGGTAAGAAGGAGCGCGCTGCCGCTGAGCAGGCTCCGGCTCCCGCCGAGCAGGCTCCCGACCAGCATGGTGGAGGCTGCGGCTGCGGCGGACACGGCCACGGCCATGGCGGTGGCCACGGGCACGGCGCGCAGGCCGCCGAAGCCCCCGCCGAGCGCCCCCACGAGATGGCCGCCGAGCCCATCGCCTCCACCGCGGGCGGTTGCGGCTGCGGTGACGGAGCCCCGTCTGCGGGCAACGTCCACGCTGGCGGCGCCGGCGTCATTCACCGCCCCGGCGCGGACGAGCTGGTCATCCACTCGATCCCCCGCGTCGTGCGCCACGCGGTCCTCTTCGCGGCGGTCGATAACCTGCCCGTCGGCGAGAACATCCAGATCTGCGCGCCTCACCAGCCCGAGCCGCTGTTTGCGCACCTGCAGGATTCCGAGCAGCACTACCGCGTGGAGACCCTCGAGGTCGGTCCCGTGGATTGGCGCTACCGCATCACGCGTCTCGGCTGATCGCCCTCCCCTCAACGAGGCCGTGGCCCACTCCCGCTGTCCTGCGGGCCTGCCACGGCCTCGTCGTATGCGCGCAAACGCGGCGTCCCAATGCCTCGTGCATGTGTGACGACGTGCGCGAATACGCTCCCGTTCGGGTGCCCATTCGCGTGCCTAGGGCCGCCCGAGCCGGTACCGTTGGTGTATGAGCTTCTTTGACATGACTTCTGACGCCGACGTTGAGGACGACCTGGATCGCGTCGAGACCGACGTGGTCGTGGACTGCGACATTGAGGCCGCGTGGGCGCTCGTGTCGGAGCCGGGCTGGTGGGTCAACGATGGCCCGCTGGGTGACCATGAGGTGAGCCTCGGGGACGACGGCATCTATCGCGTGAGCGACCCGGACGCCGGCGATTGGCTGATCGAGAAGGTCGACGATGATCCGATGGATGTCGTTGCCTTCCGCTGGTATCCGCTGGCCGACGACGAGCTGCCGGACGAGTATGCGACCCGCGTCGAGGTTTCCCTGTCCGAGGAGCGCGGCGGCGTCGCCATCCACGTGGAGGAGTCGGGTTTGGCGTCGGTCTCCGACGA
>CALHZX010000043.1 GCA_938040725.1 uncultured Actinomyces sp.
GTGTCTCAGGCGGACAGCTTGGCGCGGCCCTTGCGGCGGCGGGCAGCCAGAATGGCGCGGCCGGCGCGGGTCGACATGCGCAGACGGAAGCCGTGCGTCTTCGAACGACGACGGTTGTTGGGCTGGTAGGTCCGCTTGGTGGTCACGGCAATTCTCCTCGGCGGGGAGTGGTTTCCCACTCGTATTGGTTGGGCTATCGACACGTAAGCACGCGCGATAGCGGGGACGCACGCCCGAAATGGGCGCAAACAAAGACCAAGATTAAGCGGATTGGGGGCGGACGTCAATGCGGCGACGTTACCCACCGCGTCACACACAGTATCCACAGCTGTGCAAATCGCTGTGGATTGGACTCGTCCACAGAACGTGGATGACGAAAGTTATCCACAGGCTGTGTGTATTTTTGCTTTCCGCACGCTGATGCGGACCCAAAGTTGTAACTACAGGGTTGTGATTCTGTGATAGTTCTCCACAGCTTCATCCCCAGTCTGTGCATAACATGTGCGCGGACTACACTGCATGCATGTACAAGCGTCACGCACATCACCGAAACGTCGTGACCGAACTCACCTGTTTTGTGACCGGAGGTTGCCGTGGAGTCGGATTCCCTCACACGCGCGTGGGCTGCGGCCCTCGATGCGGTCCCCACGAACGAACTGGGGCCCGTCGCCACGTCGATGCTGCGCTCCGCACGCCCCCTCGGCAACATCGAAGGCACGATCCTGCTCGCCGTCCCCAACGACTTCACCAAGCAGTGGATTGAAGATAAGGCACAGTCAAAGCTGACGACCGCCCTGTCCGTGCACCTGGGCCGCACCGTACGCATCGCAATCACCGTCGACCCCTCGATTGAGGTCGTCACACAAGAAGAGGAAGAGCCCACCCCGGTTACCCCCGAACCCGCGCCCGCTGCGCCCGCCCCGGCCTCGTCGAAGGAGGAACACGAGGGCAGCGAACAGCACCACTCCCCCGCCCTGGCCTCCTCGAACGCCGACTCGGGCCCGACGCACCTGAACCCAAAGTTCACCTTCGACACCTTTGTGATCGGCCCCTCGAACCGTTTCGCACACGCCGCGGCGCTGGCAGCCTCCGAAAGCCCGGGAACGGCCTTCAATCCCCTCTTTATCTACGGCGATTCCGGGCTGGGCAAGACGCACCTGCTGCAGGCCATCGGCCACAACGCGCTGTCGATGATGCCCCACCTGAAGGTTCGCTACGTCAACTCCGAAGAGTTCACGAACGAGTTCATCAACGCGATTCGCCTCAATAAGACGGACAACTCCCAGGTCGAGGCGTTCCACCGCCGCTACCGCGAGCTCGACATCCTGCTCATCGACGACATTCAGTTCATCGGCGACAAAGAGCAGACGGTCGAAGGCTTCTTCCATACCTTTAATGCTCTGCACAGCGCCAACAAGCAGATCGTGCTGACGTCGGACCTGCCCCCGGCCCAGCTCAAGGGCTTCGAGGACCGCATGCGCTCGCGCTTCTCCTCCGGCCTGCTCGTGGACGTCCAGCCGCCCGACCTGGAAACCCGCATCGCGATCCTGCACAAGAAAGCGGACGCCGAGGGCCTCGAGGTCACCCCTGAGGTCTTCGAATACGTGGCCTCGCGCATCTCCTCGAACATCCGTGAGCTGGAGGGCGCGCTCGTGCGCATCGGCGCGTGGGCGTCGCTGTACCAGGAGCGCATCGACTTAAACCTCGCGCAGATGATGCTCAAGGACTTCGTGTCCAACCCGGACGACAACGAGATCACCGTCAGCCTCATCATGAGCCAGTGCGC
>CALHZX010000044.1 GCA_938040725.1 uncultured Actinomyces sp.
GGTCGGGATGACGAAGCGGTCGTCGTACTTGGCGATCGACAGCAGTCGGTACATCTCCTTGACCTTCTCCGGGGTCATACCCACGGAGGCCGGGATTTCCTCGTTCGTCGGGTTGTCGACGAAGACGTCGCGCATGTAGGAGCGCATCGCGGCGAGACGACGCAGCGCAAGCTCCACGGGAGCGGTGTCTCCGGCCGTGAACAGGCCGGCCAGGTACTCCAGCGGGATGCGCATCTGCGAGATGGCGGACAGTAGAACCTTGTGGTCCTCGCCGTCGCTGCCGGACGCCGTCACCTGGTCGACGACCGGGGAGAGCGGCGGCACGTACCAAACCATCGGCAGGGTACGGAACTCGGGGTGCAGCGGCAGGGCGACCTCGTACTCGGTGATGAGCTTCCAGATCGGCGACTCCTGGGCGGCCTTAATCCACGAGTGGGGAACACCGTTGGCCTGAGCCTGGGCAACCACCTGCGGGTCGTTCGGGTCGAGCAGGATCTCACGCTGGGCGCGGTACAGGTCGCGCTCGTCTTCCTGGGACGCGGCCCAGGTGACGCGGTCCGCGTCGTAGAGCAGCACGCCCAGGTAGCGCAGGCGACCCACGCAGGTCTCCGAGCAGATCGTCGGCTGGCCGACCTCGAGGCGCGGGTAGCACAGCGTGCACTTCTCGGCCTTGCCCGTGTTGTGGTTGAAGTAGACCTTCTTGTAGGGGCAGGCCGACACGCACATGCGCCAGCCGCGGCACTGATCCTGGTCAACGAGGACGATGCCGTCCTCTGTGCGCTTGTACATCGCGCCGGAGGGGCACGCTGACACACAGGTCGGGTTCAGGCAGTGCTCGCAGATGCGAGGCAGGTAGAACATGTACGCGTCCTCGATGGTCTTCGCGACCTGGAGGTTCATCTGGTGCAGGACCGGGTCCTGATCCAGGGTCTCCATGGAGCCGCCGAGGTCATCGTCCCAGTTCGGGCCCCACTCGGGCTTGTCGATGTGCTCGCCCGTGATCGTGGACTTCGCGCGGGCCGTCGGGATCGCACGGGAGTTCGCGGGCGCCTGGAGCAGCTTGTCGTACTCGTAGGTCCACGGCTCGTAGTAGTCCTTCATCGTCGGCTGCGTCGGGTTCGCGAAAATCTTCGCGAGCGAGGCGACGCGTCCGCCCTGACGGGGAACGAGGCGGCCCGTGGCGGTACGCTTCCAGCCGCCCTTCCACTTCTTCTGGTCCTCCCAGCCGCGGGGGTAGCCCACGCCGGGACGGGTTTCGACGTTGTTGAACCAGATGTACTCGGTACCCTCACGGTTCGTCCACACCTGCTTACAGGTGACGGAACAGGTGTGGCAGCCGATGCACTTGTCGAGGTTCATCACCATCGCGATCTGAGCCATGACCTTCATCAGAACTGCACCTCCTGGGAGCGGCGACGAATAACCGTGACCTCGTCGCGGTTATTGCCGGTGGGACCGTAGTAGTTGAACGCGTAGGCGAACTGCGCGTAGCCGCCGGCCAGGTGGGTCGGCTTAATAAAGATTCGTGTCAGTGAGTTGTGCGTGCCGCCGCGCTTGCCAGATTCCTCGTTCAGAGGGGTGTTGATCTGGCGATCCTGGGCGTGGTGCATGAACACCGTGCCCTCCGGGATGCGGTGGGAGACAACAGCTCGAGCCGACACGGTACCGTTACGGTTCTTCGCCTCGATCCACTCGTTGTCGCGCACGCCGATCTTCTCGGCGTCGGCCGGGCTCATCCACACCGTCTGGCCGCCACGACCCAGCGTCAGCATGTACGGGTTGTCGTAGTACTGGGAGTGAATGGCCCACTTGTTGTGGATCGTCAGGTAGCGCACCGCGACCTCGGCCTGACCCGGCTGACCGGGACGGTGGTCGCCGACGGGACGCTCACCGTAGATGTGCGCCAGGTCGAGCGGCGGACGGAAGATCGGCAGGGACTCACCCATGTCCATCATCCAGTCGTGGTCGACGTAGAACTGCGGGCGGCCCGTGAGCGTGTGCCACGGCTTGCGGCACTCGACGTTTTGCACGAAGGCGCTGTAGCGGCGGCCGCCGTGCTCGGAGCCCGACCACTCGGGGCTGGTGATGACGGACCGCGGCTGCAGGACGGTGTCCTGGTAGGTGATCTTCTTTTCCTCGTCACCTTCGGCCAGGAACGCCATCTCGTTGCCGACGCGCTTTTCCAGCGTGCGGAAGCCTTGAACGGCCAGCGAGCCGTTCGTGGTGCCCGAGAAGCGCAGCGCCATGTTCGCCGCCTTGATCGCGGTGTCACACAGGGGCGCACCCTCGCCGGCGTTGCCGTCCATGGGGGCGCGGCCGTTGAGGTCGCCGAGTTCCTCGAAAGCCTCCTGCACGTTGAACGCGACGCCCTTAGCGGCCAGGCCAGCCTTTTCCAGGAGCGGGCCCATGCGGTCGAACTTGTAGCCAACCTGCGTGTAGTCGCGCTCGATCGGAACCAGCTTCGGCATGGTCTTGCCGGGCGTCCACGTCTGCTCGGGGACGACACCATCCGCCATGGTCATGGCGTCCGGGGAGTCGTGACCCAGCGGGACAGCGACGACGTCCGTCTGCGTTCCCAGATGGTCAGCGGCCAGGCGCCCCACGAGGTGCGCCAGCGTCTGGAACACCTCGAAGTCGGTGCGCGCCTCCCACGGCGGGTTCACGGCCTCGTCGAAGCAGTGCATGAAGGGGTGCATGTCCGTGGAGGACAGGTCGTGCTTCTCATACCACGTGGCGGCCGGCAGCACAACGTCGGAGTGCAGCGTCGTCGAGGTGTTACGGAAGTCCGCGACCCACATGAGGTCGAGCTTGCCGGGGTGAGCGTCACGCCAGTTAACGGTCGCGGGACGGGAGCCCTCGGGCAGCTCCTGCGCATTGACCTCGTTGCCGGTGCCCAGCATGTGGCGCAGGAAGAACTCGGTGCCCTTCGCGGACGAACCGAGCAGGTTCGTGCGCCAGTTCGCGAGGATCTTCGGGACGTTGTGGTGGGCGTCCGGGTCCTCGATCGCGAACTGGAGGCGGCCCTCGCGCAGCTCCTGGGACACGTACTGCGCCGGAGCCATGCCGGCCTCGGCAGCCTCGCGACCCAGCTGGGTCGAACCCTTGGAGAACGTCGGATAGCAGGGCATCCAGCCGCGCTGAACCGACTCGACGAGCGTGTCGACCAGCTGCTTGCCGTCCAGGTGCGAGGATTTGATCGGGTTCGCCATGGCCGAGGCCGGGGCCCCGTCGTAGCGCCACTGGTCGGTGGTCATGTAGTACCAGCCGGTGGAGATCATCTGGCGCGGCGGGCGCGCCCAGTCCAGGGCGAAGGTGAAGGAGCCCCAACCCATGATCGGGCGGACCTTCTCCTGGCCCACGTAGTGGGCCCAACCGCCGCCGTTGCGGCCCTGGGTGCCGCACATTTCCGTGAGGGCCAGGAACGTCCGGTACATCTGGTCGGAGTGGTAGTAGTGGTTCGTGCCAGCGCCCATGAGGATCATGGAACGGCCCTGCGTCTCGACCGCGTTCTGCGCGAACTCGCGACCGATCTTGATGGCGGCTCCGGCGGGAACCGAGGTGAACTCCTCCTGCCACGCGGGGGTGCCCGGCGTGGAGGCGTCCATGTAGTCGGTGGGCCACTGGCCCGGCAGACCCTCGCGCTCAACCGCGTAGTGGGCCAGCATGATGTCGTACACGGTCGTCACGAGGCGGCCGTTGACGCGGCGCGCGGGCACGCCACGCTTCACGTAGCCGCCACCGACCGAGGCCTGACCGTCAGCTGCCGGCAGGTCGAAGCGCGGCAGGGCGATCTCGACGGGCTCCCACTCGTTCGTGTCCATGATGGACATGACCGGCTCGACACCATCAAGGTTGAGGTTCCAGTGACCTGCGCCCTCCTCGCCGAAACGATCGGCGAGCGTGCCGCCCGGGTCCTTGACTGTGCCGTCGGCCTCGATAACGAGGGGACGGAACTCGTTGTTCTCGGTGCGCTCGGTCGTGCCCTCGGGCATCTTGGCGGCCGTGAGGAACTTGCCGGGAACCAGCGTCGCTGGATCGATGCCCTCGTGGGCGCCCTCGCCGACCTCGCCGATCTCCACGAGGAACGGGCCGTCAGTGTAGCGCGTCATGTAGTCCAGGAACATGGGCTCGCGCTTGCCGACGTGGAATTCCTTGAGGATGACGTGGCCCATGGCCTGCGCCAGGGCGCCGTCCGTGCCGGGCTGGACACGCAACCAGTCGTCCGCGAACTTCGTGTTATCCGCGAAGTCCGGGGACACGACGACGACCTTCTGGCCGTGGTAGCGGGCCTCGGCCATGAAGTGGGCGTCGGGGGTACGGGTCAGCGGCAGGTTCGTGCCCCACATGATGAGGTACTGAGAGTTGAACCAGTCGCCGGCCTCGGGCACGTCGGTCTGGTCGCCGAAGACCTGCGGGGAGGCCGGCGGGAGGTCCGCGTACCAGTCGTAGAAGGACAGCATGGTGCCGCCAATGAGCTCGTGGAAGCGGGCGCCTGCACCGTAGGAGATCATCGACATGGCGGGGATGACCGAGAAGCCGGCGATGCGGTCGGGGCCGTACTGCTTGATCGTGTG
>CALHZX010000045.1 GCA_938040725.1 uncultured Actinomyces sp.
AGGAAGCCGCATAACGACTACCATTAAACGCGTCCAACTTACGGGGCGCAGTTCACAACGAGGCCGGGGCTTGGCGTCAGGTCACTTGCCCTGGTTGGCGACCGCGGCGATCTTCGCCTCGGCCTCGGGATCCAGGTAGGTGCCACCCTTCTTAATGGGCTTGAGGGTCTCCTCGTCGAGCTCGTACACCAGCGGAATACCGGTGGGGATGTTGACGCCGGCAATGTCCTCGTCGGAGATCTCATCCAGGTGCTTGACGATGGCGCGCAGGGAGTTGCCGTGCGCGGCGATCATGACAGTCTTACCGGTCTTGATCGCAGGAACGATGGCCTCGTCCCAGTAGGGCAGCAGACGCGCAATGACGTCCTTGAGGCACTCGCTCATCGGAACGGGCTCACCGGCGTAGCGGGGATCCTGATCCTGCGAGAACTCGGAGCCAGCCTCGATGGCGGGCGGAGCCACGTCGAAGGAACGGCGCCACAGCATGAACTGCTCCTCGCCGTACTCGTCGCGGATTTCCTTCTTGTTCTTGCCCTGGAGCGCACCGTAGTGACGCTCGTTGAGACGCCAGTTGCGCTCAACGGGAATCCAGTGGCGGTCGGCGGCGTCGAGAGCCAGGTTCGCGGTCATGATGGCGCGACGCAGCATCGACGTGAACAGGAGATCCGGGAGAACGCCGGATTCCTTGAGGAGCTCGCCACCGTGGGTAGCCTCCGCGCGGCCCTTGTCCGACAGCGGAACATCCACCCAACCGGTGAAGAGGTTCTTTGCATTCCATTCGCTCTCGCCGTGGCGGAGCAGCACCAGTTTGTAGCTCATGTCTCCATTCTTCCACAGGTGGAGGCACCCCTCATACATCCCGTGGGGTTGATCACGCCACAGCTTGGACGCGGGACCAAGTGGGGACGAGGCCCCACCCCAACACCGCGAAACGAGCCCCCTTATCTTGTACAGACAAAGACCCCGGCGATACCCTGATTACCCCCTGAGTCGCCTTCAGAATACCCCTGACATCCTTGAGATTCCGCGGTTTTAGATGATCACTGGAACAGCGTGCGCCCCTCGTATTGTCCCGTACGGTTAGGTTCATGATCATCACACGACGCACCCTGGCAGCCTCTCTCATCGCTGCGACCGCTCTCGCCGTCGCCACCGTGGCCCTCACCGGCTGCTCCCAGACCGCCAACGTGTCCGGCGGCGACTCCTCCGCCCCCGCGGCTTCCTCCGCTCCCGAGGCCTCGAGCAACCCGCGCACGTACACCAAGACCGACGCATCCAGCGACTCCGGCAAGTCCGACGCTGCCGGCACCTTCACGATCGACGAGTCCAACACGCACGTCGAGATCCCCGCGGGCACCAAGACCGTCGTCATTAACGGCTCGAACAACCACATCGAGGGCGAGGCCGTCTCCGAGATCACCGTCAACGGCTCCGCGAACGCCATCGCCGTGAAGTCCGTCCAGAAGGTGTCCTTCACGGGCTCCAACAACTCGGTTCAGTACGAGGAGGGCAACGCCCCGCAGACCGGCGCCGACTCGGGCGCGAATAACGCCGTCACCAAGGACTGACATCCACTACACATGAGGGGGGCACGCATAACGCGTGCCGCCCCTCATGTGTGTAAAAGGAATTGCGGGCACGCCTTTCAGCGCGCCCGCAATTGCGTCACAAATCAGGCATGAGCCTTACGGTAGGCCTCAACGATCGGAGCGGGAATACGACCACGATCGGACAGGTCAAGTCCCTCTTCCTTCGCCCAGGCGCGGATCTTCGCGTTCTCGAGGCGCTGCGTCGGGTTGCCGGCGTTGCCGCGGCGGCGGGTCGTCCCCGTCTTACGACCAGCCTTAATGTAGGGCTGAATGGCCTCGGCAAATTCCTCAAAGTGGGCGCGGTTCAGATCAATTTCGTACGACGCACCATTGAATGCGAAACGGACTGTCTGATCTGCGGGGGTGCCGTCGAAATCGTCGACGACTTCCACAATCTTCTTCGTCTTCTTCATGCTGTCTGTCCTTTCAGAGAAAAAGAGACGGGGAATTTCTGAAAAAGTCAATTCCTATCATGAGGATATCGCAATTCATACAATTCCCGCCAATTAACAATTCACCGTGAGAACGTGAGCTACGCAGCATCGATCTATTGATCGGAGTAATTGAAAGTTATACTCGTAGACGCCCGAGGCCGCTTCGGCCCCGTCGACATGCCACACGATACGAGGAGACCCAGTGAGCCGAGCACACCACCCCCGAGCGGCGGCCTGGGAGCTCTACTTCACGACGACGGCTCGCCTCACCGAGCGCATCGAAGCCGCCCTCAAATGCCAGGCCGGTCTGTCGATGCCCGAATACTCCGTGCTTCTCATGACCGACCGCGCAGGCGAGGACGGCATCCGCCCCTCCCGCCTGGCCCACCAAGTCGTCTTCTCACGCTCGCGCCTCACCCACACGATGAAGCGCCTCGAATCCCGCGGCCTCATCGAGCGCCGCCCGTGCGAAGGCGACGGCCGCGGAGGCCTCGTCTCCCTGACTCAGGCCGGCAAGGCCCTCTTCGACGAGGCCGCCCTGGTCCAGCGCGACATCATCCGCCGCCTCTTCCTCGACGACATCACGCCCGAGGAAATCGACATGCTCACCGGCCTGTTCTCGCGCGTGAGCGAGCGCCTCGACTCCGACACGCCATGTCCGTGAGCACGCGCCGCCTCGCGGTCGCAACACTCTTCACCGGGGTTATCGCCGGCCTTGTTGGCCTGGCGTGCAAGCACATCCTTCACTGGATCCAAGCGGCTGCCTGGAACATGGACGCAGGCACGCTGCTCGAAGCCGCGAGCGCCGCGTCCCCGAACCGACGCATCACCGTTCTCACCCTCGGCGGGTTGATCGGCGCCCTTTCCTGGTTCCTGCTGTTCCGCCGCGATAAGGCCATCACCTCCGTGTCGGCCGCGGTCGACGGCACACCCATGCCTGCCCTGCGTGCTTCCTGGCATGCCCTCACTCAGATCGTCATCGTGAGCCTGGGAGCATCCGTCGGACGTGAGGTCGCACCGCGCGAAATGGCCGCTGCCTTCAGCGCGGCCGTCGCCGATCGGCTCGGCCTGACCCCCGAGGACCGGCGCATCATCGTCGCCTGCGCGGCGGGCGCGGGCCTGGCCGCCGTCTACTCGATCCCCCTGTCGGGCGCGATCTACACGCTCGAGATCCTCCTCGTCTCCCGCTCGGGGCGGGCCGTTGCGCCTGCGTTTCTCACCTCGGGCCTCGCCGTCCTCGTCTCCACGGGATTCACGAGGCCGGCCTTCTTCTACACGGTCCCCACCCTCACGCCGTCGCTGTCCTTGACGGTTTTCAGCGCGCTCATGGGGTCGGCGCTTGGTGCCGCGGGATGGGCATTCAAGAAGGCGGTGGCACGGATCAGCGCCGAGCGTCCGCGCGACTGGCGCGTACTCGTGGCACTTCCCATCGCTTCTTTCCTCGTCGGCGTGACGTCCGTGTGGGTCCCCTCCGTCGTGGGTAACGGGCAGGCCAGCGCGCAGACGCAATTCGATGCGACGTGGGCTACCGGCATGGGGCTCGCGTTCGCTCTCCTGGTGCTTCTGGCGAAGACCGCGACGACGCTCCTGACAATCCGCACGGGAGGCTGGGGCGGCGTCCTCACCCCCGCAGTCGCTCTCGGCGCGGGACTGGGGGCCGTCATCGGACTGCCGTGGGCGACCGCATGGCCCGGCTCCGAGATCGCCGCCTTCGCGCTCATCGGGGCGGCAGCATTCCTTGGCGCCTCCATGAGGGCGCCCTTCACGGGCCTCATCCTGGTTATCGAGTTCACCGGCCAGGGCCCGACGATCCTCGTGCCCACGGTCCTCGCCGTCGGCGGCGCCACGGCCGCCGCGACCTGGCTGAGCCGCCGGGCATCAACGGACCGCAGGGCCCGCTGAGCGGCGCCCCGGCCTCGTTCCCCCCTCACAGTCGCACGTAATTCGGTCACCAATACTTCAACTGTTGAAATCAGATGCCCGGAATTGCAACGTTTCTGGGCGCAGCCAAAAACTGACCTAGTTAAATTACGTGCGAGATTTGGGAGGACCGGGCGTCAGAGAAGCATCAGCGAGGCATCAGCGAGGCATCAGATCTGCGCGAGCGCCTGATCCAAGTCCGCGATCAGATCCTGCGCATCCTCCAGGCCGACCGCAAGGCGCAGGAGTGTGCCGGGCACGCCGCCCACGCCGCCGACTCGCGTCGAATGGGTCATGATCGCCGGGTGCTCGATGAGGGACTCCGGCGCACCCAGGGACGCAGCCAGAGCGAAAATGTGCGTGCGCGTCGTCAGTTCGATCGCCGCCTCCTCGGTGGCAACCTGGAAGGAGAGCACGCCACCCACACCGGCCGGGTTCTGGGCGCGCGCCAGCTCGTAGCCCGGGTCCGAGGCCAGCCCTGGATAGTGAACCGCGGTGACCTTCGGGTGGGTGGCCAGGAACTCGGCAACCTTCTGCGCGTTCTCACAGTGGCGCTCCACGCGCAGAGCCAGGGTCTTGAGGCCGCGATGCGCCAGGTAGGTGTCGCGCGGGGAGGGCACGTGCCCGAGGGCCATCTGCAGCTTCACAGCCTCGGCGGCCGCGTCACGCTCACCGAAGAAAGGCTCGACGTGCGCGGGCAGCTCCAGGCCATCGCGCAGGACGAAAGCGCCGCCGATCACGTCCGAGTGACCACCCACGTACTTGGTCGTCGAATGCACGACAACGTCCGCGCCCAGCTCGAGGGGGCGCTGCAGGACCGGCGTCGCGAAGGTGTTGTCCACGACCAGCAGGCCGCCCACCTCGTGCGTGAGGGCCGCAATCGCAGCGATATCCATAACCAGCAGGAACGGGTTCGAGGGCGTCTCCACCCACACGATCTGCGGGCGTGACCCGCGAATCACGCGTTCGGCCTCGGCCAGGTCGGTGAGGGCCACGGCCTCGGAGGTGATGCCCTCGGCGGGCTTGATGACGCTGAGGAGCTTGTGCGTGCCCCCGTACACGTCGGTCGAATGCACGACGTGGTCGCCGGGGCGTGCCAGCAGGCGGATCACCGTATCCTCGGCGCTCATGCCCGACGGGAACGCAAAGCCGTGCGTCGCCCCCTCCAGGGCCGCGAGCGCGCCCGCGAACGCGTTGGTCGTCGGGTTGCCGCAGCGCCCATACTCGTAGCCTTCTCGCAGCTCGCCGGGCCGATCCTGCACGAACGTCGATGCGACGTGAATCGGAGGCACCACGTCACCCGTGATGGGGTCGGGGTCGAACCCGGCGTGGATGACCAGCGTGGAGAAGGTCGTACAGTCAGGCGTGTTCATGCCTCCACGCTACGAGGCCGGGGCCGCATCCACCCAAGGGTTCCGACCGCCGGTCGATTGTGACAGCGCGCCTACACCCAGCCCGCGAGAGCGATGCGCGCCTGCTCCTCCAGGGACGCGACCGCACCGTCGGAGTCATTACCCCACGGCACGTAGTGGAAGTCCCCACCCCCGGCCTCGACGAAAGTCTCGCGGTTGAGCTGGTCGATCTCCTCGAGCGTCTCCAGGCAATCCGCCATGAAGCCCGGGCAGATGACGTCCACGCGCGGGCACTTCGCGCCGCCCAGCTCGGCCATCTCCTCGATCGTCTGCGGGCCCAGCCACTCGGCGCGCCCGAACACGGACTGGAAGGTTGCCGTCAGGGACCCCATCGCCAGGCCCAGGCGCGACTCGAGGGCCGCGACCGTATGACGGCACTCGGCGCGGTAGGGGTCCCCGGCCTCGTCCATGGCGACCGGGATCGAGTGGAAGGACACGACGACGCGGTCCCCCGTCAGGAAGTTCGGGCGGCCCACGCGCTCCCAATGGCGCTCGAGGGCGGTCGCGAGCGCGTCGATGTACCCGGGGGCGGCGGGGAAGGAGCGGTGCAGACGCAGCTCGAATCCATCGCGGTTGCGGCCAATCCACTGGGCAACCGCGTCGTTGATCGTCGTCACCGTCGAGGCCGCGTACTGCGGGTAGGCGGGCAGGATCGCCACGCGGCGCACACCCTCGGCGTGCAGGCGGTCCAGGACCGAGCCGATCGAGGGCTGCCCGTAGCGCATCGCGACCTCGACGCGCACGCCCGGCAGGCGTTCGCCGAGGAGGCGGGCCTGCTCGCGGGTGTAGTGCATGAGCGGCGAGCCCTCATCCATCCAGATGCTGCGGTACTTGCCGGCGACCTCGCGCGGACGCACGCGCAGAATGATGCCCTCCAGGATGGGTTTCCACAGGAGCGGGCTCATCTCGATGACGCGGCGGTCGGAAAGGAACTCGCGCAGGAAGGAACGGACGGCACCGGGTTCGGGCGCGGTCGGCGTCCCCAGGTTCACCAGGACGAGGGTGGGGCGGGCTTCACCGGTGTGCGCTTCGCCGGTGTGTGCTTCGCCGGTGTGTGCTTCGCCGCTCTGTGCGCGGATCGAGGTCGAGGTGGTGGCTGCTACGTCCTGGGAGTTCGTCACGCCACCAGCCTAATGTTCGCGTTCTCCCATGTCGCTGACGCTGTGTCACATCCCGAGACCTGTTCGCGATGCTCGCAAAGGCCCGGGCTAATTCGCTTCGGGTAGCGTCAAGGACTTGCAGCGGCCTCCAATCCCCGGTACGACCCACGCGCCGCAGGTCACGCCAGCATGCGATAGGTTCACCGCCCACCTTCCGCCGGCGACTAGACGCCCACCCCTTACATGTCTCCACCACGATGCTTGCACGCACATACAAGGGTGCCCCGCCTGCGACAGGCGGGGCACCCTTGTATGTGATGCGAGCCTAGGCGACTCGCGACCTCCTCACGGAGGAGTCAGGCTCAGGCCTGGCCGTTCTGCGAACGGATGAACCACGCCTGCTGCTCGAAGCGGCGGATGTAGTCGTTGAGGATGTCGGCGGAGGCGGAATCCTCGGCGTCGACCTTCTCGTGAACATCGCGCATGGTGCCGACGGTCGCGTTGATAGCGGCGACGGCGAGCTCCTCGGCGTCATCGGTCTTGATGAGCGTCTCGGGGACGGTCGGGAGGGTGTTGCGCTGGGCGACGACCTCGGGCAGGCCGTTGGGGACGACCTGGAGGGCGCGCATGCGCTCGGCGATCTCGTCGGAGGCCTCGCGCGCGATGTCCACGACCTCGTCGAGGTAGAGGTGCAGCGAGCGGAAGCCCTCGCCGGTGATGTTCCAGTGCAGCTGCTTGCCCACGAGGGACAGAGCAGTCACGTCGGTGAGGACCTTCTGCAGGTTGCCTGCGAGAACGTCGGAAGCCTTGAAGCCGGTGGACTCAACGGTCATGTTGTTTCTCCTCTGCATATGTATTCGGTACGGGGCTCTCCCTTGTGGGGTTGTGCCCTTCAGACACATCTATCTTGGTCCTTTAGTCCCGGGATTTCTAGTGCTAACGGCCCTTTAGTCAAATGTTTCACTATCTCTAAGTTGTGAGGGAATAATCCTCGGATTTCAGCGTTTTAAGGTCATTGACGCTTTCATTTTTCGACCCAGGTTCGCCTAACCAATCTTCCACGAGGCCGTGGTTACCCCATACGTCCGAGCGCAGCCAACACGCCCCGACGAAGGCGCCGCGACCACACACCACCCCGGAAAAACAGAGGGGCCCGAAGCGACACAGATTAAATCAGCTCTCCAGAGTTAGGTGCAGGGAAGGTCGAGGCCATCACGCGCAACCGTTCCCATCCGACCAGTCTTGCTCAAGCATGACAGACCACACCCCTTGACTTCTTCTCGTATCACTTATCAGTGGCTAACAATGCCACTCCACTGAGACAACTCTTCCTGAACGATGCGCCATACCTTTCTGGCTGCGTCGGCATTTGCCGCAACTGACCCACCGAAATCGAAGGCGAGAGCTGAAGCGGGCTTGAGAATACACATTGGCGGCAAGGTGGGAAGAGCATAGGGGAACCCAACAAAGTGCCCTGCACCAGGCACACACTCAACCCTCACAGTGCCCGGCCAATCGAGGTCCTTCAGCCTGCCAGCAATGCGATCAGCATATTCTTGAGACGGCCATAGCCCATCATCATCCCCGACAATCAGAGTCATGGGACCCTTGCAGTTTTCCACCTGAATAGTTGATCTTTCGACAGCCTCGACGTTCTTATTGAGAGCGCCCAGGAAGCCGCGCGTCTGACGCATGGGCTTTCGTCGGATGACGGACGATAGGAACAACAGCATCATTCCGAATCCGTTACCACCATGCACCCACTCGAGGGGCTCCCCATTTCGGACCCATGCGGGATCCTTGAACGAGTAATTCTCACCCATCCCAGCTTGCCTGATGGACGACGGCGAAAGCGCAATGGTCAATCCCACGTTGGCGTTATGCGCAGCCACCTCGAGCGCCAGCTCAGCGCCGCGAGACAGCCCAATCACGGCAATTTCGTCCCCTACTACAAATTCGTCATTGATCATACGTGTTACGGCACAATCAATATCATTCAGGTCAACGTTGACCATATGAGGAGGCCGGTCCTCGATCCCAAACCACCTGAGGGCCAGAACGGAATAGCCTTCAGACGCGAGTAGTGTGGCCGCGCTAGCCAGGTCGACAGAGTCGGAACCATGCAGCACAAGGACGCCTGGATGCGGCAAGCCATCGTTGGGGTGGGCAAATGTGCCGACAACGGGAGGCTCATGCACCTGCCCCCATATGACGCCATCACCGAAATGCCTGCGAAAGCGGGTTGAAGCGATAACACTATCCCCGCGACATATGTCAGAGTGATACTCCAACTCGACAGGAAGGTTGCGTGTGAAAAATTTCGACTGATCAGGCCCCCGCATTGACCACAGCGGCCCCTCCCCATCAACACCCCGATATGTCGAGCCTTCAAGAGGAGCCATCCGGGACAGATCGACCACACCGGCATCGTCAGCGTCGACAACAGCGAGGGACTCCCACTCCCTCAGCGCGCCGTCCATAACCTTCGTTCGAATGGTGACCCGTTCTCCAGGAACGAGGCCTGCGGCTGTTATATGAATGGGGCTATCAATGCGCGACCTAACTGGGGCAATAGTAAATACCGGCTTCACAGCTTCTGCATCCTTTCACTTAAAACAAAATACGTCAGCATCGATTGCGAGATGCAGATACGATGACCCCATTCATGTTGCTTTGATTCTCTCGGACAACTCACTGGCTCTACTCTGGTTTTGCGATGGAGTGGAGTTATGGCTCGCCCTGTACATCCATATAATTCCGACTAGACTTTGCACACTAAACACAATTACCGGAATTAGTATAGAAAAAATCTCGTGGTAGATTCCTTGAAGGATAAAGAATAAACCTGAATCTGCATAAGCAACGGCTAAGCAAAAGAGCGGCACTGAAACTGCTCGTTGAACCTGATACCAGGACGACTCCGACTCTGATGCTGCCTTCGTCCTGATTCCTGCCCACATATTCGGAGGCAGCTTGTCATTTCGCATCGCTCGCGCTAGACCAGCCAAGCAGAAAGCAGCAACAAACGTTAAGAGTCCTAGACCAAATGAGATGAGTCCATCCATCATGATCAGCCCCTTCCAGACTTAGCTTCATTGCTAGATAGAACCGTCGTATAGCATGATTCACAAGATGTCAAGCGATTGATGCCTGTACATGCTGGGCTGTGCGCAACAAGAGATTGAGGTGCATCGCAGACCCATTCAGCAAAACCAGCCGTTTTTGGAGTCTTTTCACCCAATGGGTCTGCAGTTTGGCCACAACACCACCGCAAACTGCTAGCTCACCGCCACCAATCGGAGGGAATGACGCCATCCAAAGCTCCGACACGCCGTTAGAGGGCTTCGCATGGCGCAAACCCCCATCGCAGCCAGCCTGAAGTGCGCCGCATCGTCTACAAGACCTTGGCACTGCAACGGTTGGTGCGAAAAACTTCGCCCAGCACCTCCCCTCCACCGGCATTTCCGCGAAAAAACTCGCCCCGCACGCCACAAAACGCCAATTTTGGGCCATTTTTCGTGCGCAGGGCGAACTTTGTCGCGCTCACACCCACCATCAGACCAAGCAGGGAGAACTTTTTCGCGCGTGTAGACGCTGGACCGCCAGCGCATCACCGCAGCCCCCAGCACAAAGAGCGCGACAGGGCCTGGCCGCGGCGCCCGCGGGCAGTGGTGTGGCGCGGCCGCGGTACCCGTGGGCAATATCCGTTACATACGTCGTCAAACCGGAGCAATTTAGAGCGCCTTCCGAGGACTCCTGTTACAAACGTCGTCAATCTGCGCCCAAAAACCACTATTTTCAGCGAAAAAGCCGTCCGATTGACGACGTTTGCAACAACCCGCATCGGAGCGTCCCAAAATCCCAGCACAACGAGCCAGACCTGGGGTCCGGAGGGACCTGCCGCGGCGCCCGTGGGCGGTGGCGGGGCCTGGCCGGACAACGAGCCGACGCACCGAGCGAAGCTCGCAGCGCGGGCGGCTCACGGGCGGGCCACCGCCCACGGGCACACACAGCGGCCAGGCCCGACGGCGCCCGGAACACCAGCGCACCCCAGGCAGCCCCGGTGCCCACATAGACAAAAACGCCCACCCGGAACCGGGTGGACGCTTCTGAGCCGCCTGTGGGAATCGAACCCACGACCTATTCATTACGAGTGAATCGCTCTGCCGACTGAGCTAAGGCGGCCGCGCCTGCCGTTCCACCGTTTCCGGGGCGTGCAGGCAACGGCACAACTCTACTGGACAAATCGCGCCGAGCGCAAACCAGGACACCCCACAACGGGATGTCGTGAGTCACGTCCCTACTGGCACATGAGGCCGTCGGTGGGGACGGTCCCCTTGACGAAGTAGTCCTCGACGGCGCGTGTGACACACTGGTTGGCGCCGCGACGGTAGGCGGTGTGGTTCCAGCCTTCGACGGTGACCAGGACACCGCTGGACAGCTGGCCCGACAGGCCCTGAGCCATCGAGTAGGGGGTCGCCGGATCGTGCGTCGTGCCAATGACGACGATGGGGGCGGCGCCCTGCGCAGTGATACGCGAGCGGGGCACATGCTTCGTCGGCCACGCCGAAAGGCCGGCCGACGGGTAGCCCACGTACTTGCCGAGGATCGGCAGTTCCTTCTTGAGCGTCTCCACCTGGGCGGCCCACTGCTCGATGGTGCCCTCGGGCGAGTAGTCAAGATTGTTGATCGCGTTGATCGCGTCGAAGGAGTTGTCCTGGTAGGTGCCGTCGGGGTTGCGCGAGTTGAGGGTGTCGGCGATGGCCAGCAAGCCGCTGCCGTCGCCCTTCTGCCACGCCATGCCAAACGCCTGGGTGAGCTGCGGCCACCATTGGGTGTTGTACATGGCGCCGGTCAGCGCGGTGACGGCCAGGTTTTCGGTGAGGGGACGGTTCGGGTCGTTCGTGCGCATCGGACTGTCTTCGAGGGAGTCGAGGAACGAGCGCACGGTCTGGATACCCTCGTCGAGGCTGCGTCCCATCGGGCAAGTGGACTGGGTGGCGCAGTCGGAGATCCAGTGTTGGAGGGAGGCGTCCAGGCCACGCATCTGGAGGGCCGAGACCTCGTTAACGCTGAGGGTGGGGTCGAGGGCGCCGTCGAGGACGAAGCGGCCGACGCGCTCGGGGAAGAGGCCCGCGTAGGTGGCACCGAGGAAGGTGCCGTAGGAATAGCCGAGGAGGTTGAGCGTCTCCTGGCCGAGGACGGATCGCACCATGTCGAAGTCGCGGGCGGCGCTCACGGTGTCGATGTGTTCGAACAGGCTACCGGAGTGTTCGCGGCAGCCCGCCGCGACGGTGCGTGAGTCTTCCTGGGCGGCGGCGACCGCGGACTGGGGGGATTCGTCGCCGGTGTCGATGTCCTCGTCTTCGCCGGCGTTACGTTCGTCCTTCTCCGCGTCGGTCATGCAGAAGACGGGGGTCGAGTCGCCGACTCCTCGGGGGTCGAGGGCGACGATGTCGTAGGACTTGACGATGGCCTCGCCGATTCCCTGCGCCGCGTAGTAGGGCAGCGCGGTGACGACGGCGCCACCGGGGCCGCCCGGGTTAATGAAGAGGGCGGGCGCGCTCTCGACGCCGGAACGGTGGATCGCGAGCGCGAGCGTGATCTGGTCTCCGTCGGGGTTCTCCCAGTCCAGCGGCGCCTTCAGGAACGCACACTGGTACTCGCTGGCGTCAGAGGAGTTCACGCCCTGGAAAGTGTCGAAGGTGCCGTCAGCGCACACGCCCCACTCGATCGCCTGGTCGTAGTACGCCTGGACGGACCCCGCGGACACGGGGAGAGGCGCGGACGTGGCCGATGCCGTCGCGGAGGGGGCCGGTCCCCTGCGTTGGGTTCCGTAGTAGCCGATGACGGTCAGGACGATCGCGACGACGGCGAGGATAGCGACGGCGCCGGCCGCGATGGAGCGAGTCTTCATGGCCCCGATTCTAACGGAGAAACGCCGGGTCAGTTTTCAGGCTTGGGGACGCAGCGAAATCGCCATTTCTTCCAAGACCAGCAGGGGGTTGCCGTTTGACACGAGGCGCTTACGTGCGGTCTCGATATGGTCGACGCGCACGAGGGTTTGGCGGGGTGTGGAGTCTTGGGCAATCTCGTGCACGAGGTCGGACAGGTCCGTGTTGATGAGCTCGCCGTCCCCGCCCACTTGGACCATGAGGACGTCGCGGTAGATCGCGAGCAGGTCGATGAGGGCGCGGTCGATCGCGTCGGTGAGGGCGCGCTTGGAGCGGCGCTTCTGGTCTTCCTCAAGCTGGCGGATCATCATGCGCGAGGCCTTGGGGGCACTCTCGCCCTCGTCCATGCCGAGCTGGCGCATCAGTTCGGCCTTTTCGCGGGCGTTGCGTTCGCTGACCTGCGCGTCAGCCTGGGCTTTCGCGGTCTCGAGGAGTCGGTCGGCGGCCATGACGGCCTCGCCGACGCTGCGCACGGACGCGGGCGCGGTGATGATGGCTCGGCGGCGTTCGCGCATCTGCGGGTCGCGGGCGAGCGCGCGGGCCAGGCCAATGTGAGACTGGGCGGCGCGGGCGGCGTCGAGGGCGACCTCAGGGGTGGCGACGTCCTCGCGCACGAGCAGGTCGGCGACCGCGGCCGCGGTCGGGATACGCAGGCCGAGGTGGCGGCAGCGCGAGCGGATCGTCGCGATCATGTCCTCGGGGCTGGGGGCGCACAGCAGCCACACGGTGTGCTCGGGCGGCTCCTCGATGGCCTTGAGCAGGGCGTTCGCGCCGGACTCGCCCAGGCGGTCCGCGTCCTCGACGACGATGACGCGCCACAGCCCCTGGGAGGGCGAGGACTGCGCCTGCAGCACGAGGGAACGCGCGGTCTCCACGTTGATGATCGAGGTCTCGGTAGCCGCGAAGACGACGTCGGCGTTCGTGCGGCCCATCGTCGTGCGGCATCCGGCGCACGCTCCACACCCCACGGTCTCGCCCGTGCACTGCAGGGCTGCCGCGAAGGCGCGCGCGGCGACGGAGCGACCCGAGCCGGGAGGGCCCGTGATGAGCCACGCGTGACTCATGGAACGCGCGTCGTCTGAGGCGTGCGCACCACCGCGGGAGGCGACGATCGCGCGTGCGGAGGCCGCAGCCTCGGAGAGCTTAGCGACCGCCGCTTCCTGTCCGACCAGCGAGGACCAGACACTCATCATTCATCCCAGAGCGCGCCCTGGGATTCGCCCAGGGCTCCCACCATGGTGGCGGGCTTGCGGGCACTGCCCTTGTCCGCGCGGTTTTCGCGGGGCTTCTCAGGGGAATCGGCCGCCTCAGACTCTGCGGGCACTTCGGACGCAGCGGCGGCCTCGGACGAGGCCGGGGTGGCCTCCGCGGACCCGGAAGCGTCGTCGGCCTCATCGATGGTGACGGAACCACCCTCGAAGCGCTCGACGAGGACGCCGCGGATCTCGGAGAAGACCTCGTCGACGGTGCCCACCGCGTCGATGACGACGATACGGTCGGGCTCGGCGTCCGCGAGGCGCAGGTACTCGTGACGCACACGCTCGTGGAAGTCCATGGACTCGCGCTCCATGCGGTCCGGGGCGTCGGTGCGCCGGCGCGCGCCAACCTCCGGGGGTAGGTCCAGGAGGAAGGTCAGGGATGGGTAGAGGCCGCGGGTCGCCCACGCGGACAGGGAGGCGATCTCGTCCACGCCGAGGGAGCGGGCCGCGCCCTGGTAGGCCAGCGAGGAGTCAATGTAGCGGTCCCCCAGCACGACCGCGCCGCGCTCGAGGGCGGGGGCGATGACCGTAGCGACGTGGCAGGCGCGGTCGGCCGCGTACAGGAGGGCCTCCGTGCGCGCGTCGACATCCTCGGGGCCGTTTTGCACGAGGCGACGGATCTCCGTGCCCAGCTCGGTACCGCCCGGCTCACGGGTGACGATGACCTCGCGGCCACGGCTCTCAAACCAGTCGCGCACCGACTGGATCTGCGTGGACTTCCCCGAGCCGTCGCCACCTTCGAAGGTGATGAACACTCCTCGCGCTGCCATCAGCTGTCCTTCTTCGTCGCGGCCTTCTTGGTGGCCGTCTTCTTCGCGGTGGTCTTCTTCGCGCTCGTCTTCTTGGTTGTCGTCTTCTTCGCGGCCGTCTTGCGCGTGCGCTTGGGGGCGGGGCCCTTAGCGCGCTTATCCGCCAACAGCTCGTAGGCGCGCTCGGCCGTCAGGTCCTCGACCGTCTCGGCGCGCGGCACCGTCACGTTGGTCTCGCCGTCCGTCACGTAGGGGCCGAAGCGGCCATCCTTGACGGTGACCTTCTTGCCCGAGATCGGGTCCTCGCCGAACTCGCGCAGCGGCGGGCGGGCCGTGCCACGGCCGCGCGTCTTGGGCTGAGCGTAGATGGCCAGGGCCTCGTCCAGGGTGATGGTCAGCAGCTGGTCCTCGGAGGCCAGCGTGCGCGAGTCCGTGCCCTTCTTCAGGTAGGGGCCGTAGCGGCCGTTCTGCGCGGTGATGACCTCGCCCGAGGCCGGGTCCGTGCCCACCTCGCGCGGCAGGGACAGCAGCGACAGGGCATCCTCGAGGGTGACGGTGGCGATGTCCATGGTCTTGAACAGCGAGGCGGTGCGAGGCTTGACGGCGCTCTTCTTCGTCTTCTTCGCACCCTCCTCGGCGCCCTCGGCCGCCTCGGGCAGGACCTCGGTGACGTAGGGGCCGTAGCGGCCGTCCTTGACGATGATCGTGTGGCCGGTCGCGGGGTCGACGCCCAGCTCGCGGCCGTCGTCGGCGGCGCGGGAGAAGAGCTGGTCGATCAGCTCGTCCGTCAGCTCGTCGGGGGCGACCTCCGGCGGCACGTTCGCGCGCGTCCCGTCTGCCTTTTCCATGTAGGGGCCGTAGCGGCCCACGCGCAGCGTCACGCCGCGGCCCAGGTCGATCGAGTTGACGGCGCGCGCGTCGATGTCGTCGCCGAGGGAGGCGACGTCATGGCGCAGACCGCCGTGCTCGCCCGTGCCGTCGGGGCCGAAGAAGAAGCCGGTCAGGAAGTCCGTGCCGTTCTCCTCGCCCGCGGCAATACGGTCCAGGTCGCCCTCCATCGAGGCCGTGAAGTCGTAGTCCACCAGGTTCGCCAGGTTCTCCTCGAGCAGGCGCGTCACGGAGAACGCCAGCCACGTGGGCACCAGGTACTGGCCGCGGTGCGTCACGTACCCGCGGTCCCCAATCGTCTGGATGGTAGCCGCGTAGGTGGAGGGACGGCCGATGCCGAGCTCCTCCATGGTCTTGACCAGCGTGGCCTCCGTGTAGCGGCCCGGAGGCTGGGTCTCGTGGCCGTCGGGGGTGGCCTCGGTCAGCGTCGCAGGATCACCCTCGGCGACGTTGGGCAGGGTCTTCTCCGCGTCGTTCTTTTCCGCGTCGTAACGCCCCTGGTCGCGGCCCTCCTGGTAGGCCAGGCGGAAGCCCGGGGAGGTGATGACCGTGCCCGAGGCCGAGGACAGCACGTCGTGACGCGCACCGTCGACCTCGATGCCGGTGAGCACGCGGATCGTCGCCGTGTAGCCGAGGGCGTCGGCCATCTGCGAGGCGACCGTGCGCTTCCAAATCAGGTCGTACAGGGCAAGCTGCTGCTTCGACAGGGAACCGGCCACCTCGCCCGGCGTGCGGAAGTGATCACCCGCGGGACGGATCGCCTCGTGCGCCTCCTGCGCACCCTTCGAGGTGGTGCCGTACAGGCGCGGGGAGTCGGCCACGGCCTCGGCCCCGTAGAGCTGGGTGGCCTGCTCGCGGGCGGCGTGGATCGCCTGGCTGGACAGCGCCGTGGAGTCGGTACGCATGTAGGTGATGTAACCGGACTCGTAGAGGGACTGGGCGGTGCGCATCGTCGAGGACGCGTTCCAGTGCAGCTTGCGCGACGCCTCCTGCTGGAGAGTCGACGTCGTGAAGGGGGCGGCCGGGCGGCGGCGGTAGGGCTTACGGGTCACCGAGTCGATGACCGAGGCCGGGGCGTCCGACAGCGCGCGGGCGTAGGCGCGGGCCGTGGCCTCGTCCAGGTGGAGGACGCCGGCCTTGGCCGCCTTCGCACTCAGCTCACCCTTTTCGCTGAAGTCGGAACCGGTCGCGATGGCGTGGCCG
Organism: uncultured Actinomyces sp.; assembly: GCA_938040725.1. GTDB lineage: Bacteria > Actinomycetota > Actinomycetes > Actinomycetales > Actinomycetaceae > Pauljensenia. Next base: position 16,509 of record CALHZX010000045.1, read on the forward strand.
TCCACGGAGGCCACGCGCGCGCCGAAGGCCTGGCCCGCCGACGTGAATGCCGTGTCGATCGACCAGTACTGGGCGCTCACGTGGGCCATGCGGTCGCGTTCCTTGGCGACCACGAGGCGCGTGGCCACCGACTGCACGCGACCCGCCGACAGGGAGGGGCGGATCTTGCGCCACAGGAGGGGGGAGACCTCGTAGCCGTAGAGGCGGTCGAGGATGCGGCGAGTCTCCTGCGCGTCCACGAGGTCGGTGTCCAGGTCGCGCGTGTTCTCCAGGGCGCGCTGGATCGCTTCCTTCGTGATTTCGTGGAACACCATGCGACGCACGGGAACCTTCGGCTTCAAAACCTGCAGGAGGTGCCACGCGATGGCCTCACCCTCGCGGTCCTCATCAGTTGCCAGAAAGAGTTCGTCGGATTCCTTGAGGAGCTTCCTCAGTTCGGTGACCTTTTTCTTCTTATCCGGGTTCACCACGTAGTACGGCGCGAAACCGTCATCCACGTTGACGGCGAAGCGGCCGAACGGCCCCTTCTTCATGTCCTTGGGCAGCTCGGAGGGCTGCGGGAGGTCACGGATGTGGCCGATGGAGGCGGTCACGTGGTAGTCGGGCCCCAGGTATCCCTCAATGGTGGCTGCTTTCGCAGGAGACTCCACGATCACGAGCTTCGTCGCTGACATTGCCGGTCCCTTCCGTCGCTTCCCCAGTATTTGTAGCACCCTCACTCGCGGTTCACCCGGCGAGGCATCTGGGATGGACCTTACCGCGTCCCACCCTCATCTGGGTACCGGTGCCGCTTTCGCGCGTCTCACGCCGCCCGGGTTTGACATTGACGAGGCCGTGGCGGATTCTCGCGCGCGGGCGCGCCCAGGCGAGGCGCCGGTGGGCTCATCCGGCGATACCTATACATAGGGGCAAGCCCCGACCTCGTCCCATGTCCCCATCGCGTTCATCGTTTGTGTGACGGGCACATCATCGGGCAGAATCGTGAGCGTGAACGCGAGTTTCCTGTCCGATATCCCCTTCCCCGTGTGGTTCGCCATCGGGTGCGTCGTCGTGCTCCTGCTGAATCACTACGTCAAGCAGGCGGCCGCGCGCGCGAAGGGCGCCATTCCCGCGCCGCGTGACGTGCGCAAGGCCGGCAAGGAGAAGGACTGGAACAAGCTCAACGAGCACCACACCCCGAAGATCCACGGCAAACGCGAGGACATGGCGACCGACCCTCGGGCGCGCCTGCTCGCCCCGTCCATGGTGTACGCGCTGTGTAACGGCGACCCGGTCAACGAGCTGAGGCTATCGGCCCCGGAGGCCACAAAAACCATGATGGAGCACGACTGGGGGATCACGGACCGAGAGGGGCTCATCCGCCAGCTGTATTCGCTCCTGCGCGCGGGGCAACGCGAGGGTTTCGCGTCGCTGCGCGAGCGCTGCGCGAGGCCCGGCTGGGCCGAGTCCGAAATCGCCCGCCTGAACAAGACGGCCGACTCTTCGATGGAGGATTGGGAGAGCCGCTGGCGCATCCGCCGTTTCCTGGACAACGACCGAGGTATTCAGACCCTGGATTTCGCCGCGTGGGATTTCCTGCGCGCGGCGAACCTGACTCGCGCGGGCGCGGGCCTCGGCTGGCTCAGCGAGGACGAGGCCTGGGACACGTTCGCGCTCATCAGCCGCGCGCTGCAGCACTCGTATTCCTCGTGGGACGAGGTCTGGGAGGCCTTCCGTACGACCCGCTGGCTGTGGGCCGCCGAGGGAGACACGCAGACTGCGGCCAACGACCTGCATGACCGTAACCGAGGCGAGTTCCTCCTCGGCGCGTCGGGCCTGTGGACGGCGATCCCGTGGGACGCCCCCTACCCGACGACCCGTTTCCTTCTGCTCGACACGCTCGCCGACATGGGCGCGCTGCGACTGCTGGCGCCCTCGGCGTGGCGCTACGCGTCGGCGTGGGAGCAGGACCTCGATGCGCACGCGCGCACCCGCGCCCCCATGTCCATCGGCGGCAAGCCAATCGTCCAGTAGCGACGCCCCCGCGCACAGGACGTAGAATGAGTCGTCAGTCCTGATACGCAAACCGCACAGCCCAGTAGGAAGTCTGGGCGATGCCTCGCATCCGTCGCTGCCCCGAGTAGAATCCAGCGTCATCGGGTCCACCGTGGTGTACCTGGAGACGAGTAATGAAGACGGAGTCCACACTATATTTCGATGGTCAGTTCTGGGTCGGCGTGATTGAGCGCCACGAGGCCGACCGTGTTCGCGCCGTTAGAATCGTGTTCGGCGCGCAGCCCTCAGACGCGGAGTTCTACGAGTTCCTTCTCGCTCACGCTAACGCTCTCCTGTGCCGCCTCGACGAGGCCGCTTGGACGCCCGATATGGCCCAACGCCAGACGACACACCACAACCCTAAGCGCACACAGCGCCAAGCGTCTCGCCTCGCTCGCCGTGCGCTTCCTTCCACTGCGTCACAGGCGGCGATTCAAGCAGAACGTGAGCGCACGGCACAAGAACGAGCTTCCACGACCAGGCAGGAGAAACGAAAGAAAGCTGAAGAGAAACGACGACTCGCCCGCCTGAAAGCGAAAGCGCGCCACCGCGGCCACTAAGGACTGCACATTAACCTCTCGGCACGCACGTAAACCCCATGACCTGCGCATGGGCGGCGCTGCCCACGCGCACTTGATCGGGCCCGCGTGCGGGTGAAAGGGCCCACGCGCATATCATCGGGCCTACGTGCGGATGTGGGCGAACACGGGCGGCCACGAAGTGGATAGCTTACGACGTTCTGGTTAGGAAAATAACCTATCCAGAATCGCGGTTCCTATCCAGATCGGCGTTTCCTATCCAGAACGTGCGCCCCTCTCCCCCCAGATGAAGGACACCGCGATGCTGGCTCCGCGCCAGCAGTCCCGCAGTAACTGCCCCCGCACGGAGGCAGTACTCCCGCACATCACCAGCCAACTGGAGACACGCAGCCTCACATCCTGTACAATGTTCTGTACATAGGCGAGCAGAGGAGCACCCATGAAGACCATGACCTACACCGAGTCGCGCGCACGCTACGCCGAGGTCCTCGACCAGGTCGTCAACGACCGCGAGGAAATCGTCATCACCCGACAGGGCCACGAAAGCGCCGTCATCATCGCCCTCGACGAGTACGAGTCCCTCATGGAGACCGTCTACCTCATGCAGTCCCCCGCGAACGCCCGCCACCTGCGCGAATCGATCGCGCAGCTGCGACACGGCAACCTCGAAGAGCACGATCTCATCGACATCCCTGATGAGGAGAACTAACGATGCTCAAAGTCTTGTGGACCCCACACGCCTGGAACGACTATGTCTGGTGGCAGTTCGAGGATCGCAAGACCCTCAAGCGCATCAACGCTCTCGTTGCGGATATCCAGCGCAACGGGAACGAGGGGATCGGCAAGCCTGAGCCCCTCCGCTACGAATACACCGGCTTTTGGTCGCGCCGGATCGACGGACGTAACAGATTGGTTTATCGCATCACCGAAGATACGGTCGAAATCGTTGCCTGCCGCTTCCACTACGGCCAGTAGCAACCTACGCACCTGAGACACCCGTCGCTCATCTACCCCCGCTGTGCTCGCGCCGCGCCGAGCGCCTCCGCCGCCTCGCGCGCAAGGTCAGTCGGAGCATCAGGCAGCGCGTCAAGCGCCCGCAGCGCCTTGGCGAGCGTGCTCGATCCCTTCATCTTGGAGCGCAGCTCCTCGGGCACGCACACCCTCATGCCGTAGTCGCCCGCGAGCGCCACCAGGGCCTCGACCATGCGATTCGCGCCCCTGACGCCGACCAAGGAGGGCAGTAGGGCGGCGATGGTCTGGGCGACGCGATAGCCGGCCAGCGCCGAGACGGACGCGCAGTCGCTGAGCGTCTGGGTGACCCGCCCGGGGCCGAACCACCCGTTGCGCAGCAGGTAGCCGATCTCCTCAGCCATGGCCGCCGGATCGTATCGCCCGGTGTCCGCGAGGCGCGCGATGGCCTCGGCGGCGATGGCCCGGTAGTGTGCCTGCGCGGCCGTGGACGCCCACGCCAGGGCCGAGTAGGTGGGGGAACCCGGCGTCCGCCATCCCTCTCCCAGCGCGCGCACGATGACCTCGAAGGCTGTGATGACCTGCGGAAACTTGACAAATGCCCCCTGGAGGATGGGCATCGCATGGGCGGCCAGAATGTCCGGGTTGTGCTGGAGGGCCCAGGCTGCCCACGCGTAGGCGACGCCGCTCGACCGGTAGTCCCCGGATTCCAGGAGCCGCCCGGTGAACTCGGGAGCCACCCCCGCAACGTTGGCGAGGGCACCCGCCAGCGAGTCCTCGCCCGTGGCCAGGGTTTGCCCGGGGATCGCCCACGTCTCGTGCATGTCATCGGTCTTGTCGTAATCGCCATGCACGACGCGAACCGGCTTCTGGTAGGGAGCGCGGATAATCTGGCGCTCCCACTGCGCCTCGATGGGTTCCAGCGGCTCGGTCAGAATCGGGTCGAAGCGGTACATGTCCTGACCGTTCGGCTTGTCGTAAGGCTTGTCGCACAATGCGACGCGCAACTGCTCGTGCAGGAGGCGGACCGGGCCGCGGTGTTGCTCCCACTCGCTGCCCTTGCGCCGGTAGCCGCGGAAGTGACCGGCCTCGGGCGCGTCCTTGACCTCCACGTCGCGCAGGAGGCGCGAGGCCAGGTAGGACAGCTGGTTGGCGCCCTTCCAGTTGGGGGCACTCCGCCAGTATTTGGCGAGCAGCTTCTTGTCGGCCTCTGCCAGCTCGATGCCCTCGCCGCTGATGCGCGTCAGGAGCGCGGGCAGGGCGGCGCCCGCGGCCGCGTCCTCGAAGAGGGCGTGCAGCGCCGCGACGGCCGCGTCGTTATCGTCGGGCAGCTCGGCGGTGTGCGAGGTGCGCGGCAGGTCGGCGGCGGGGGCGTCGGGGAACGTCCACGAGGCCTGGGCCCCCTCCCCGGGTTCACGTCCCTGGGCGCTCGCGTCGGAGGTAGACGTCCCCGCAGGCCCGGCCCCGGCCTCGTCCCCACGGCCCCCGGAACCGTTAGAGTCCCCGGAACCGGCGGGGGCCGCGACGAGCGCGGCTGCGCGGTCTCGCAGGTCGAGGGGGAACTCTGCCTCAGCGACCACGTCGCCAACCGCGGACGCGCAGCCGGGATGGGCCTTGACGAGGGCGGCCAGGAGCCGCAGATGGGCGCGCAGCAGCTTCTTTTCGCTGCGCGCCAGGACTTGGGTGCTGGCCTGCACGAGGGTGTCTGCCTGCTCATCCGTGAGCTCCCGGGCGATGCCCAGAAGCGCTTTCTGGGCCAGGGACACGCTCGGCGAGGGCTCGACCCCGAGCAAGGCGATGAGGTCCGAGGCCGCCGCGAGCTTTTCCTCGCGCGTCGGTTCGAGCGCCTCCCAGGCCCGCGAGAAGACGCGGGCGTTGTAGGCGGAGTAGTCGCGCCGCTGCGCGGCCAGACACTCGGAGAGGATGCGGGGGCGCAGGTGCGGGAAGCGCATCGCCATGTAGCGGACGAGGTCGTGGCTGTGTAGGCGCTCGAAGTCACCGCCGGGCGCGGAGGGGTCCTCGCGGTACATCCACACGAAGAGCGCCGAGCCGGGCAGGGAACCCTCGACGCGGAAGAACTGCCAGAACTCGTGGTCGAGGAAGGTCGGGTTCTCTTCGAAGAAGAGTTGCGTCTCATCCGAAGTGGGGTGGGGTGCGGGAATGATCCTGCGCGCGAAGTACTCCAGGGAGGGCGCAGACGTCAGGTACGCTCCACGCTCGGCCAGGAGGGAGCGGTAGGTGTGCCAGAAGGCAACGCCGCCGGGACTCCCGGCGGCCTCCTCGAGCCACTCACCGCTGCGCCCAGCCGCGCCGCGCCTGTGGGCGGCGAGCAGCCGATCCAGGTCCGCTCCCTCGCGCGGGTCACCGCCGCGGCGGCCCGCCCACCGGGCACCGTAGTCGTCGCCGGCGTCATCGCTCCCGGCCAGGGCGGCGCGCAGGAACGCACACATGCGCACCGTGTCCTCTGGGACCGCGTCCCACTCCCACTCGACGGTTGGGGGGACGAGGCGCGCGAAGGGCACGGACTTGAACAGGGAGCGCCGATCCTTCTCCGAGGCCCCTTCCAGCACCCGCTCGTAGGCGTCGATGGCGCTCTCCCCGGAGGCGAGGAGGCGCTTGAGGGCCGCGCGGCGCTCGGCCAGGGTCATGGAGGTGGTCATTGGCCCATCTCCTTCAGTGTGCGCGCGTACTTAGCTGCCTGTGAGGAGCCTTGGAAAAGGCCGAGCCAGCCGATACACTCCTCGCCGAGCGGCGGTGCCCACCCCTCGGCCTGCGCCCGCGCGTACTGCGCGGTGACGACGCCCAGCAGCTGCCCGATGCCCGTGCGCCCGCGTTCGAGCCCGGGCAGCAGCGCGAGCGCCAGGTCCAGTGCGAGGCGGGGGTCCACGTCCCCCAGGTCCTGGAAAGCCTGCGCCCACCGGTTCAGTTTCACGGTGTGCGCCATGTCCGCGAAGCCAGCCACGGCCTGGTCGAAGGCGAGGTCACCGCGCGCCACCAGCGCGGCCACGGCCTCGACGCCAAGCGCACGCGACTCGACCTCGCGCTCGCCCATCGCCTGGCCGAGGAGCTGGGCAGACAGCGAATCCCAGCGCCCGCCGTGCTCGCACAGGGCCCGATAGCAGTCGTTGGTTAGCTGCGTACTGTCAAGCACATACCACTGCGAGGCGATCAGGCAGACGGCAAAGTGACGCACCGACGCGGGGTAGAGATATCGGTAGGCAGTAAAATCACCCGAAGCACTCGCGATATCCGCAAGCGCGCTCAGATCGGGTCCTGTCGCGCCCGTATCTGCGCCGACGATGCGCGGGGTAAAGAACGCGTAGACGGGCGATCCGTCGCGCGCGACCTTGGGCTTCCCGCTGCGCGACTCATAGGCGGGGCGCCCTTCCCACGTCACGGAGAGGGAGGACAGGTAGCCCTCGGCGCGTCTGCGCACCGCGCCCGTGAGCGCGAGCCGGATACGGGCAGCGGCGGGCAGCTCCGCTTCCCGCTCCTCCACAAGCTCGAGCGCGGCGGCGCAGTCCGGGTGCTCGGTGTCTACGCGCAGCAGCGCCTGGGTAAGATCGGCTCGAAGAGGCGGGGCGTCCCCGTTGTCCAGGGCGCGGCGCACGAGGACAAGCGGGTTCACGGCTCCGCGGTCGTCGGTGGGCGTGGCCAGGAGGTGGTAGCGCCGTCCACGCTCGACCAGGCCCGCAACTTCGATGATGCGCTCTCGCAGAAGGCTCGGCATGTTTTCCGATTCCAACCAGGCGGTGCCAGCGGGCAGCGGGTTCTCCGCGCCCTCCCCTCCCCCATCGAGGGCTATCTGCAGGAGAGATCCGAGCATACGCTCGTACCCGAATCTGCGCGTAGTCAGGCGCCGCACAAGCGGGCGCAACGATTCCAGCGCGCTCGGGTCGAACTCGGGGGATGCCAGGAACGCGAGCAGCGCCTCATACTCGAGCCCCATCTCCGCACCCTGCGCCAGGACGCCGATCCGCCCGACCACGTCATCGGCGCTCATGGGAACCAGGTCGTTCACCTCACGGGGAGGCGGCAGGAAGGCGGCGGGAGCCTGCTCGCCAGTGTCCTCCTTGGGGACGAGGCCAGGGTCGGCCTGGTCGGTCGCCGCATGCCCTGGGTCGAGGAGGTCGAGCGTGGCAACGACGAGCGGGTCCAACTCCGCGTCCGACAGGAGGCGGCCGAGCGCTGCGGAGTCGAGGAGGCCCGATCGCAGCGCGTCACTCGCCAGCTCAATGGCCAGAGCCTGCACCTGCGCGTGCGGGAAAGACAGCGCGACGCCGAGCAGGGGTTCGAGGTCCGTGCCCTCCACGGCGCCGAGGCCACCGCGCAGGATTGTCAAGGCTGCGAGTGCGTTGGCCTTCGACCCCATGAGCGCACCCTCGCAGCTGTGAGCAAAGAGCTCCAGGTCGAGGCGACCGGCCCTGGCGAGGGCGGATAGGTGCCCGACCACCAGGGTCACGGTCGCCCCGACGGGCGCGGACATGAGGGCACACAGAGTCGACTGCCGCGCCTCGGCCTCGTCGAGGGTCATGGACAGCATTCGCAGGGTGCGCGAATACCAACCGGCGCGCCCCGAGGGTAGGTCTGCGGCGAGCATGTCGAGGAGGGCGTCGAGCAGGCGGTCGCGCTCGATAAGGCCCTCGTCGATGCTGGCGGCGAGCGTGCGCGACCAGCCGGGCGTCCGCTCCGAACCCATGGTGGCAGAACGGTCGGAGGCAGACAGGGACACGCCGCGGTTACCCTCCTGGCGCAGCATCCCCCACACCAGCTCCTCGCGCAGCTCCCGATCGGCGCGCATGAGGGGCAGCTGCAGTCCGGGTTCGAGGCCGATCAGCGCCGTTAGGTACGACTCGTCATGGTCGAGGGACAGGTCGCCGTGCAGTTCGGCCAGGCGCAAGAATCCAATCCCCTCGAGCCAGGGGTCGGACAGCCGAGCGCTCATAGCCAGGTCGTCGTCCGTGGGCGGCCCCTCGTTGATCTCGAGCATGCGCGGGTAGACCTGCTCCAGGCTCCACTGGCCCGGATGCTGCCGGACCCACAGGTGCAGCCGCCAAAAGTCAGTGCACTCGTCCAGGGTGTCGGGCAGCCATTGCGTGGAACTCACGATTCCTCCTTGAGCATGATGGAGACAGCGAGGACGTGCTTGCACGGCCCCCGCCCGCCCCTGTGTTTCATCCACCACGGGCAGGTGCAGCGGTAATGGCCGATGGCGTAAGGGTCGGCGGGCACCTCCACCCGGTAGCGGTTCGCGCCCGAGGACACGCGGAATCGCGCCCCCTCCTCGTGGGTGACCGCGCCGCGCTCAATAAGCGTGCGCGCCCCTGCCAGGCGCGGATGCATAGCGGTGAGCGCGTCGGGACGTACAGGCAGGGGCCGGTGAAAGTAGGCACCCTCGGTGACGTCGAAGCCAACCTGCCCGCTCGAGGCCAGCAGGGCCAGGCCGCCGGCCACGCGGTCAGGGGCCAGTCCGGAGCGGGCGGCCATAAGCTGCGTGTCGATGCGAGGCTCGAAGGACAGCAGGGCGGAGAGCATGTCGGCGTCCTCCTCGACGCGCGGATCCCCCAGGGATGCCAGAACCGCGCCCTCCCCCGAGAAGCCGCGCGACTTGGCGGGGCTGAGCCCCACGCTCAGGCGCGCGCCGGGCAGGCGAGCGACCCACAGGGAGGCGACCGGCTCGCTGCCCGCGTCCACGTCTGGACCGTAGGCCTCGAGCGAGGTGATGAGATGAAGGAGCGGCTCGAACACGCGCAAGCGCTCGGGGCCAGCGACGCACGCGGCCCCCGGCGCTGGCCGGGTCCCCAACCGAAGACCGCGCACGGCCCGCCCCGCCCACATGACCGTGCCCGTCGCACTGGACTTTGGCAGGCCTCGGATGAAGGCGCGCGCCTGTGCAGTATTCAACGCGTGCAGCGGCATCATCGCGGAGGAGAGCATCTGTGTCTCCGCGAATCCCTTGAGCCAGCGCAGGGACAGCGGCACCTTCTCTTCCGTGACCTCCTCGTCCAGGGTCGTGGCCGTCAGCCCCTCCTCGCCTACACCCAGGTGCAGGGGTTCCCCGGCGCGCAGGGATGCCAGGGCGGCGCGCAGCGGCTGATTAACATCCACGTTGGTCACGCCGACCGCGCAGTGGGTGGCGTCCAGGGCCGAGGCCTCCACGTCGAGCCTCGCGTACACGCCGCAGCAGACACTAAAGGACTCGAAGCGCAGGCCCTCGGCCGTGCTGGTCACGACCGGGTCGAGCATCCCGATACGTGTCAAGCCTCCGCCGGGCGCGACGACCATGCCTGGCGGCACGTAGAAGCGGGTGCGTGCCACACGCGCGACCGCGAGCAGGCCGGCGGCCACCACGTCGGGACGCTCCATGAAGCCCGAGAAAAAATAGGGATGCGCGGCCTCCCCCTCGGGGGTCGAACCTCCCGATGTCGCCAGCGCAAGCCCCGCGCCCTCATCCAGGCGCGAGGGGGCACCATATCGGTAGGCCAGCTCGTAGTCCATGTCGCTCCTTCGCGTGAGTGTGCCGCCAGGCTAACACAGGGCACCCACATCTGGAGTCGGCCTCGTGCACTCCCGTGCCGACAACCGCAAGATGCCCAGAATGACGCCACAAAGTCCACCTGATACAGCGAGGCGCCGCGGCTGCCCCCGCAGCCGCGGCGCCCACGCACACAACACCGCTCAGTACGTCAAGAACCCCCAGCGGATCAGGTCACGCAGGGGCGCCTCGACCTCGGCGCGCACGTCGTCCACCTCGGCGGAGGTAAGCATCGCGACGGCCGCCACGATCTGCCCGACCGTCAGCTCCCCGTCGGAGGCCCCCACGACCGCGGACACTGCCGAGGAGACCGGCACGGAACGGCCCAGTCCCCCGCCCTGATGCAGGATCAGCAGCTCCGGATCCGAGCTACCCGGCATGTAGTGGCGCTCCTCGCGCACGTCCGAGGCGCGCGTCAGCGCGGTGTCCCACAGCTCCGGGGCGCGCAGCGAGGCCAGCGCCCACGCCACGTCGCGCCCGCGCGGAGCGTGTCCATCGAGGGACAGGTCGTAGGCGCGCTTACCGCCCGAGGCGGCCTCGGCCTCGTTGAGTCTGCGCAGCGCCACGAAACCCATGCCGATCGCGCCCGTGCCCGCGCGGCGGAAGTCGGCCAGCCACGAGGTGAAGGCCCGCTCGTAGTCGGCGCGGTCCATGAGCTGGCCGCCCGAGTCGCGAATCCACATGTCCACGTAGCGGGCAGGATCGAGGACATCGCGCTGGACGACCCACGCGTCCACCGGCAGACCATCACACCACGAATCCACGCGCCACGACCACTGAGTGTCCGGGTTGCGGTCGGCGGGGATCTCCCAGTTGGCGAGCATCTGCAGGGTGCCGCCCTCGTTCATGCACGCGGGCGCGCCGCGCAGGACCGCGCGGATCAGGTTGTCACGGTCCATGCCGCCGTCGCGATACTCGAGCAGGCCGGCCGCGCCGCGCACCGAGTCCGGCGTGATCACGAAGGGCGGGTTGGTGACGATGAGGTCGAAGGTCTCACCCTCGACGGGCTCGAAGAGGGAGCCCTCGCGAACGTCGATGACGGCCTCGTTGAGGGCTGCGTTGAACTGGGTGAGCGCGCACGCGCGCGCCGACAGGTCGGTCGCCACCACGCGGCCCGCGTGCGTGGCCAGGTAGAGGGCCTGGATGCCGCAGCCGCAGCCCACATCGAGGGCCGAATCAACCTGCTCGCGCACCGTCATCTCCAGCAGGGTCAGGGTTGCGCCGCCGATGCCGAGCACGTGGTCGTCGGCCAGCGGCTTGCCGGTCTGCACCTCCCCCAGGTCCGAGACCACCCACCACTCGTGGTCACCGCCCGGCAGGGTCGCGGCGTGGGGACGCAGGTCGAACAGGGCGTGCATCCACGAGTCTTCCACGACCTCGGTCTCGGGCGCGTCCTCGTCGGGGTCGCGCATGGTCGGCAGGCTCGGCGTCTTCGGGGCCGAGGCCTCCTCACGTTCTTCCTTGGGCTCATGCTTGGGCGCACCGCAGGCGCGGGACGCCGTGAGAGTGGAGGCGGCCTCGGCCTCGTCGATGGTGGCCGCGAGGCCGAGGGCCTCCAAGCCCTCCGCACCCAAGGTCGGGAGCGCCTCACTCAGGGCCGCAGCACGCTCAGGCTGGCCGAGGATAAAGAAGCGCGTGAGGACCGCAGCAGGATCGGATGACCCCACAAGCTCCACAAGCGCGGGCAGACGCGAGTCGCGCATCAGCGCCGACATCGCGCCCTGGCTGAGCAGATTCTGAAGATTCTCAACAGTCCACGCCGAAGCAATCACGTCGGCGCGCAGGCGCCCAATCAGGTCACGGTCGAGGGCGGGGACGGGTACGAAAGTCGTCATGACTCAAGCCTATCCCCACGCGTACAATGCGCGGGTACCCAACCA
>CALHZX010000046.1 GCA_938040725.1 uncultured Actinomyces sp.
TGATCCGTGAACTTCTTGCCGAAGGCCAGGGTCGACATGATCTCGTTGTACTCTTCGGGCGTCGCCGGGTGAGCGTTGTGGGTCAGGGGAAAACGACCGGCCAGCTCATCGGCGGCGGGAAGTACCTGGTCGCCGGCAGCCTCAAGTTCCGTGGGGGTATGCTGCGTCGATGCCATGAGGTCTCCTGTCGTGGTTTTTCACAAAGATGGAGCCAGAATATGCCTGCAGTCCGCATTGTGGCCGATTGATTTCGGCATGTGACCCACTCCCCCGCTCCCTGTGGACGTTCTCACCTACGTGTCGGCTTACTCGTAATGTGTCCACATGCGTAGGACGCGGACGATGCGTTCCTCTTCGAAGACCTCGTAGACAAGCCTGTGCTGAATGTTGATCCTGCGGGAATACATGCCTGCGAGGTCCCCAACGAGGCGCTCGTAGCGGGGAGGCGTCGCAAACGGATCCTCAGTCAGAACCTCGATAAGGCTCTGAGCTTTCGCCTTGAGTCCGCTGGCGGAGAGCTTCTTCGCATCCTTCGCGGCCTGCTTGGAGAAAACGACCCGCCACATCGCTACCACTCCACGTCATCGAGGGCGTCGTCGAGATCTTCGCGAGCGGCTTCCTTCAGGCTATCCGCCATTCCGGGAATCCCCTGCAGATACAAGGTTTCCTGAATGGCGGACCAGTCTGCCTCGCCGATGAGAACGGCGTTTCCACGACGGCCGGTGATCGTGATGGGTGTCGAGTCCTCGTTCACGGTGTCGATGAGCCGGTACAGGTCTGAGCGGGCCGCGGTAGCACTCACAGCAGTCATGATCTTTCCTTTCCACTCCCATCATAACGTACGCCTTCACGTACGCATAGGCCTGTGCGCACGATTTCTGCCGAAAGGATACGATCAACGCATGACGACTCTGCCTGACTCTCTTTCCTCCGCCCTGCCCTCCCGCGAGCGCCGCTCCCCCGGTCTGGAGCTTCAGGACGGGCGCTGGATGGTGGCCACGAAGTCGGGCCTGTACGTGTTCGGCGCCGAGGCCTCGTCGACGGACGGGGAGCCTACCCCCGAGGTGTTCCCCTGGTACGACGTGGCGCGTGCGCGCTGGGAGGCCGAGGGCTCGCTCTTCGCCCTGGAGTGGGTGGATCCGGCCCGCCCTGCGCTGGCGGGGCGCGGGAAGGGTGACCCACAGGACTTCATGCGTCATACGAGCGAGTTCGTGAACCGCTCGATCGTCCTGCACTCCCAAGTGGAGGCGGGTAACGGGACGACGGTGACGGCGTGGGTGCGCCGCGGCGAGGACGGACTCTTCTCGGTGCTGACGGCCGACGGTCCGCTGGACGCCGACGGTCAGCGCGAGGCGGACGCACTGGAGGCTCGCGTGCGCGACGCCGTCGGTCTCGACTGATCGACGAGGCCGGGGCTCCTCATCGGGGCACGCCCCCCTCGCGCGCATCCTCAGACGACAGCGGGACCCATCCTCACCGGATGGGTCCCGCTTCCATATCCAGGCGAACGGCCGGAATCAGTGGATGACGTCGACACGCTCGAATGCGTCGAGGGAGAAGCCCTGCTCGAGGATCGCGCGACTCCACTCGCGGGCACTGAACAGCGAGTGGTCGCGGTAGTTGCCGCACGAGTATGCGTCGGTGCCGGGCACGTCCTCCCAGGTGACGTCCTCGGCGATGGCGTGCAGGGACGAGGCCAGCGCCTGCGTCACCTCACGCACCGAGGGCGTGCCCCACATGATGAGGTGGAAGCCGGTGCGGCAGCCGAACGGCGAGCAGTCGATGACGCCGTCGATGCGGTCACGCAGCAGGGAGGCCAGCAGGTGCTCGATCGTGTGCAGGCCCGAGGTCGGGATCTCCCCCGCATTGGGCTGGAGGAGGCGCACATCGAAGTTCGAAATCTGGTCGCCCTTCGGCCCAGCCTCCACGTTGATGAGGCGCACGTATGGCGCCTTCACTGCAGTGTGGTCCAGGGTAAAGCTCTCAACTTCAGCCATCGGTTAGTCCCTTTCGGTGTAGTTTTGTCGGCGTTGCTCCAGGCGCATGAGCTCCCGGAACGTCTCGGAGTAGGTGGGGTCTTCCTCGTTCATGCGCGACAGGGCCGCGCGGGCCTCGCCGAGCTTGCGGGTCAGGTCCATGCGCACCATTGCGGCCACCACGCCGCGACAGTACGAGCGTACGTCGGCCTCGCCCGCGACGGGCAGGGGGGCGACGGCCAGCTGGGTGACGGCGGGGCCGATGATCTCTCCGGCGGTCTCGAGGACCACCTGGACGAAGTGGCGCGAGGCCGCGAGCGTTGCGTTCTCGCCCGGGCCGAAGTGGGCCTCGGCCTGCCGCATCATCTGTGTAAAGGCATCGAGCCCGCCGACCGCGCGGATCGCGTCGTGGACAGCGCGGTGCGTGGGCACGGTGAAAGACTGCCCGTCAAGCTCCTCGAAGCCGGAACCCACGGCGAAGAGCGGGTGCTGGAGGACGGCCTCGAGCGCCTGGCGTTCGACGCGACTCACCGGGTCCTCGGGGCCTCGACGCTCGGGCATGGGGGCGGGACGGCCGGCCCCCGCCATCTCGATTTCTCCCGGGCGGGCCACGTGCGAGATGACCTCGATGCGCCCCGCCGCACGGATCGCCTGCTCGACCGTGCGCATGTCCATGCCGAGCCACCCGGCCAGCTGACGCGTGTACTCGCCGCGCAGGGCGCGGTCCTTGATGTGCGCGACGATGCCGGCCGAGGCGCGCAAGCCCTGCACGCGCCCCTCGGCGCTGCGCAGGTCCATCTGGGACAGGACCGAGCGGATCGCGAACTCAAAGAGCGGGATACGCGAGTTCACCAGGTCAACGATCGCCTGGTCGCCCTGAGACAGGCGCAGCTCGCACGGGTCCTGCCCACCCGGGGCGACCGCCACGAAGGTCTGCGCCGCGAAGTTCTGGTCCTCGCCGTAGGCTCGCAGCGCGGCCTTCTGTCCGGCGCTGTCGCCATCGAAGGTGAAGATGACCTCCGAGCCGTGCGCGCGCCCCGTGGACAGGAGTACGCCGGCGGCCGGATCCGCATGGTCGCCCAGCAGGCGGCGAATGATCTTGACGTGCTCGGAGCCAAAGGCGGTGCCACACGTGGCCACGGCGTTTGTTACGCCCGCGACGTGCGCGGCCATGACGTCCGTGTACCCCTCGACGATGACGACCTTGTGCTCCGTCGCGATCGTCTTCTTCGCCAGGTCCAGACCGTACAGGAGCTGCGACTTCTTATAGATCGGAGTCTCGGGGGTGTTGAGGTACTTGGGCGATTCCTTGTCACTGTCGTCCAGGCGACGGGCACCAAAACCGACCGTCGCGCCCGTAATATCCCGGATCGGCCACACGAGGCGCCCGCGGAAACGGTCGTACACGCCGCGACTGCCCTGCGATCCCAAGCCAGAAATCTGGATCTCCTGGTCCGTGAAGCCCTTCGAGCGCAAGTGGCGCGTCAGGGAATCCCACGAGGCCGGGGCGTAGCCGACCCCGAAATGCGCGCACATCGCCTGGGTGAAGCCGCGCTCGGCGAGGAACGTGCGGCCCTTGTGTGCCTCGGGGGAAGCCAGCTGCTGCAGGTAGTACTCTTCGGCGACGCGGTGGGCGTCGAGGAGGCGCTGGCGTTTGCCCGGTTCCTCGGTACGCACGCGCGCCCCGCCCTCTTCATAGTGGAGGGTGATCCCGGCCTTCGCAGCCAGCATCTCAACCGCCTCAGTGAAGGGCAGGTGATCCATCTTTTGCACGAAGGAGATGACGTCGCCGCTTTCACCACAGCCAAAACAATGGAACATGCCCAGGTGGGGGCGCACGTTAAAGGAGGGCGTGCGCTCATCGTGGAAGGGGCACAACCCCTTGAGGGAGCCGATGCCCGCGGGTCGCAGCGCTACGTGCTCGCCGATGATCTCGTCGATCTTCACTGCGTTACGTACCGCTTCGATGTCGTCCTTGCGAATCAGACCCGCCATGTCCCTCAGTTTACCGATGCCCGCCCACGTCTGCGTCCAATCACGCTTAGAGCTGCGAGGATAGCATTCCGCACCAGCGGGCGTGCCACGCGGAAGCCGACACGTCCGTGAGCGAGGCGACCTGGTCGATGACCGCGCGTAGGCGCACGCCATCGTCGGAGGCGGAGCGCCACTGCGCGGCGAACACGGGTTCCAGGGCGTTCGCCCCGGCCTCGTAGAGGGCGTCGACGAGGTCGGCCAAGAGCGTGCGCTGCTGGTAATACACCGGCTCGGTCTCGCGCGGGCTCATGACGTAGTGGACGGCCATGCCCTTGAGGATCTGGATCTCGGCGCGCACCTGGCGCGGCACGACGAGGTCCGCACGGTAGCGGCCCAGCGGCTCGTGCCCGAAGGTCTCGCGCGTGGCGGCCACGGTCGCCGAACAGAAGCGGCCGATCAGCTCACTCGTCGCGTCCTTCAGGTGCGCGAGGGAGGCATAGGAGCCGTCGAAGGAGCGCAGCCACACGGGCATGGAGACGATACGTTCGAGGGCTTCCTCCAGGTCCGAGCGCGCCACCGAGGGCCCGTACCAGTCCAGGGTCGAAGCCACGACAGCCGAGCAGTGCGCGTCATCGAAGAGGTCTGCGGGGTCCAGCTTGCGGGTCGCGACCGCGTCCTCCACGTCGTGCACCGAGTAGGCGATGTCGTCCGACAGGTCCATGATCTGGGCTTCCAGGCATCGCCGCCCGGCCGGCGCCCCCTGGCGCATCCATGCGAAGACGGGCGCGTCGTCGGGGTACACGGAGTACTTGCGGGTCGATTTGGCCAGGTCCGGTCCCCCGGCCTTGACCCACGGATACTTGCAGATCGCGTCCAGGGTCGCGCGCGTCAGATTCAGGCCGGCGGGGACGCCGCCCGTGCCGATGACCTTGGGTTCCAGGCGGGTGACGACGCGCAGGGTCTGGGCGTTGCCCTCGAACCCGCCAATCGAGGCGGCTGCCGCGTCCAGCGCGCGCTCGCCGTTATGCCCGAAAGGTGGATGCCCGAGGTCGTGGGACAGGCACGCCGCATCCACGACATCCGGGTCCGCCCCCAGCTCCTTGCCGAGCTCACGCCCCACCTGCGCAACCTCAAGGGAATGCGTGAGGCGGGTGCGCACAAAGTCATCCGAAATAGGGCCCAGCACCTGCGTCTTTTCGCCGAGGCGACGCAGAGCGGACGAGTGGAGAATGCGCGCGCGGTCGCGTTCGAACTCGGTGCGCTCGGAGGACTTGTGGTCCTCGGGCACCCAACGCTCGGAATCGGCGGACACGTACGGGCGACGTGCGTCGCCACCATCAACACCGGGGATTGCCAGGGAAAACTCATTCACGGGGCCATTTTACTAGGGAAGCTCCCCCACAGAACGGGCCCCGGCCTCGTTACCGTCAAAGCACGCAAAATCACCGTCGAAATACTGTGAGATAGCCCGTCGCCTCTGTCACTGACTGTTTAAACATGCTAATTGTCAAGTGTCGCATTCAGCGTCGAATCCTCATCCACGGAAGGAGTCCCGCGTGTCTAACACGGCACAGGAAATCCTCGATGCGGTCGGTGGTCCCGGCAACATCACCCACTTCACCCACTGCGCGACGCGGCTGCGCTTCGAACTCAACGACGCGTCGATCGTCGACAAGGACCGAGTCGAGGCCATTGACGGCGTCCTCGGTGCCGTCCCGCAGTCGGGGGACCGCTACCAGATCGTTATCGGCGGTGCCGTGCAGTCGGTCTTCAACGAGATCAACAACCTGCCGTCAATGAAGTCGGGCGCCGCAGCCTCGAACGACGACGTCAAGGCCGCCGCCCGCGCGAAGGCACGCGGAAAGAACGCCATCGTCGACGCGTTCTTCGAGTACCTGTCGGATTCATTCCGCCCGCTGCTGCCCGTCCTCCTCGGCGCCTCCCTAATCCTGGCATTCCTGGCGGTCCTCGACTCCCTCGGCGTCGTCGACACGCGCGCCGACGTCATCCCCGCGTGGCTGGGCTACGTCAACTCCATGTGGCGTGCGGTGTTCTACTTCCTGCCCGCGATGGTCGCCTACAACGCGTCCAAGAAGCTGGACATCGACCCGTGGGTCGGCACCGCCGTCATCCTGTCGCTGCTCACCCCCAACTTCCTGGGCCTGAGCAACACCTCCTCCTTCGCTGAGACGACCTGTACGACCACCGCGCTCGGCTCCGAGCAGTGCGTCACCCAGATCGGCAACCTGCCCCTGCAGCTGGCCGACTACGGCGGCCAGGTCTTCGTGCCGCTGCTGATGGTGCCGATCCTGGCGGTCGTCTACAAGGGCTTGAAGAAGATCATCCCCTCGAACGTCCAGATGGTGTTCGTCCCCTTCATCTCCTTCATCATCATCATGCCGCTGACCGCCTTCCTGATCGGCCCCCTGTCGATCTGGATCGGCAACGGCCTGGGTGGCGGCCTGGCCTGGCTCAACGGCCACGCCCCCATCCTCTTCGCGATCATCATCCCGATCATCTACCCCTTCCTGGTGCCGCTGGGCCTGCACTGGCCGCTCAACGCCCTGCAGCTGGCGAACATCGCCTCGACGGGTTCGGACTTCATCCAGGGCCCCATGGGCGCGTGGAACTTCGCGTGCTTCGGCGCCACCGCCGGCGTGCTCTTCCTGTCGATCCGTGACCGCGACACCGATATGCGCCAGACCGCGTCCGGCGCCCTGGCGGCCGGTCTCTTCGGCGGTATCTCGGAGCCGTCCCTGTACGGCATCCACCTGCGTTTCAAGCGCATCTACCCGCTCATGCTCACCGGCTGTGTCGTCGGCGGTCTGGTCATCGGCATCGGTGGCGGCGCCACCACGAACACCTTTGTGTTCACATCGCTTCTGACGATTCCTGTCTTCACCCCCATGGCCGTCTACGGCCTGGGTATTGCCGCCGCGTTCTTCACCGCCTTCCTGATGGTCGTCTTCTTCGACTACCGCACGAAGGAGCAGAAGGCTGAGGCTCGCGCCAAGAAGGAGGCCGCGAAGGCTGGCGTGTCCGCAGTTCCCGCCGCCGCTCCGGCTCCCGTTGCTGCCCCCGCCGCTCCCGCCGCTGAGGCCGCTCCGGCTCCCGCTTTCAGCGACGAGGCAGTGGCTGATCTGACACTCACCTCCCCCATGGCGGGCGAGCTGGTCGCGCTGTCCGGCGTGGCCGACGAGGCCTTCGCCACCGGCACGCTCGGCCCCGGCATCGCCGTCTCCCCCGCCGCTGGCGCCGTCGTCGTCGCTCCGTGTGACGGCAAGGTGTCCGTCGCGTTCCCGACGGGCCACGCCTACGGCATCAAGTCCGCCTCCGGCGTCCAGGTGCTCATCCACATCGGCATGGACACCGTGAAGCTGGAGGGCAAGGGCTTCACGCCGCGCGTCGCCAAGGGCGACGTCGTCAAGCGCGGCGACGTCCTGGCCGAGGTTGATTGGGATGTCATCCGCGAGGCCGGCTACGACACGATCACCCCCATGGTCGTCACGAACAAGAAGAAGTTCGGCGAGATCACCCCGGCCGCTCCCGGCCCGGTGGGTATCACCGACACGGTCGTGACCGTGTCCCCCAAGGAGGCGTGAGCGTCCCGGCGTTTCGCTGACGCTGTGGGGGTGGGCCGCAAGGCCCGCCCCCACAGCTGTTGAGAACCCGCGTATCACCGACGCGCGCTGTAACCGCACACAATAAGCGCGAGGGGCGCTGGAGAACACTCCAGCGCCCCTCTTTTTCGTCGCTTGCTTCGGGGCCGCGTTGGCCCCGGCGATCGGGCTTAGTCCCCCGAGCCCTCAACGATGTCGAGGACCGCGCGCACCTGTTCAACGGTGAATTGTCCAGGGGCGCTCCCCTGCCACCCGGGCAGGGTCGCGAAGGTGGCCGCGGACCCGAGGGCAGAGCCCACCAGGCGCGTGGGTGCGCCGTGTTCCCCCATGGAAATACCGATGACGGGTCGGTCGTAGGCCTCGCGAGCCCACGCCTGCGCGGCCAGCACACGGGCCGCGTCCGTAGCACTGTGGGCCAGGCACGCGAACTTGAGAACGTCCGCGCCGGCAACGTTCATGGCAGCGAGAACCTCGGCGAGCTGCTCGTCGCCGGGAGTCCCCTCAAAATCGTGGAAAGAAGCGACGACGATCGCGCCGGCCTCGTGCACCTCGTCGATGAGCGCGGAGGAACCGTCGCGCGAGATCTCCACGTCGACGCCGCCCGCGAAGGACGCAAGCGAACGCACGAGGGCGCAGTATTCCTCGTCGTCCAGGTAGGCCTCGCCACCCTCGACCGACGTGCGAATGGTCGCCAAAACCGGCAGCGGCGAGGAATCCGCGATGTAGCGGGCCATGCGCACCAGGTCTTCCTCCACGTCCGATGCGGACACGAAGTGCGCCCCAACAAGGGAGGACAGGAAGGTGTCTGCCCGCCACTCGACGATGTCCGCGCGGCACGTGGCCATTGCCTGAACTTGCCCGATGAGGGACTGTGAGTCTCCGCTGACGGGGACGATGACCTGGGTACGTCCCCCGAGGCTCGCCTTCTTGGCGGCTTTCCCGATGGTGACGAGTCCGGGCGCAGGGTCAGGGTCGGGCGCAGATGAGTGAGGCATGATTCCTTCGCTTAGTATCCGATTTCTGCCAAGTGCAGGCGATCTCGCTCGCTCTGCGTGAGGTAGGGGTGGTCCAGCCAGCCGTCGGGCAGGTGGGGTGTTTTCTCGCCGCCGGCGCGTCCGCGAGGTCCGCGTGCGGCGGGCGGGAACGCCTGATCGAGGTCGAGGTCCGCGAGGCGCTCGTGGAGCTCCTGGAGGGTCGAGACCATAGAGAGAGCGTGACGCTGGGGGCCGCCGACGGCGAATCCGCGCAGGTACCAGCCGATGTGCTTACGCATCTCGCGCAGCGCGCGCCCCTCGTCGCCCTGGTCGACGACGCACCAGGCGGCGTGGCGCTCGATGACGGAGACGACCTCGGCGAGGCTGGGGCCGGGCGGGATCGTCCCACCGTGGTAGGCGGCGACGATGTCGCGGAAGATCCAGGGGCGTCCTTGGGCACCGCGCCCGACGCTGATGCCATCGCAGCCGGTGCGCTCGAGCATGTCCAGGGCATCGGCAGCCTCGAAGACGTCGCCGTTACCAAAGACGGGGATGTCGAGCAGGTCCTTCAGGCGTGCGATTTCGTCCCAGTGGGCCTGACCCGCGTAGTGCTGGTTCTGGGTGCGCGCGTGCAGGGTGAGCGCGGCGGCGCCCAGCTTCTGCGCGGCCAGTGCGGCGTCCGTCGCGGTCTCGTGTTCGGAGTCGACGCCGATACGGATCTTGACGGTCACGGGGATCTCGCGCCCCACGCGCTCCCCGGCCTCGTTCGAGGCGCGCACGACGGCACCCACAAGGTCGGTAAACAGGTCGCGCTTCCAGGGCAGGGCCGCTCCCCCGCCCTTCTTCGTCACCTTGGGGACAGGGCACCCGAAGTTCAGGTCGATGTGATCGGTGAGGTCGCGCTCGATGAGCATCGTCGCGGCCTTCGCCATGACGGCGGGGTCAACGCCGTAGAGCTGCAGGGAGCGCACGCGCTCGGCGGGGTCGGGGCGCACCATCTCCAGGGTGCGTTCGTTCTCCTCGACAAGGGCGCGGCTGGTCACCATCTCCGTGACGTACAGGCCGGCGGGCGCGTCCACGCGCGGGATGGCCACGTGGCGCGGCTCGTTGGACGCCTGACCTTTGTTCTTCGGGGACGAGGCCGTGGCCCCCTCCCCCGATTCGGCCGCCCAGGAGGGGATGCCGGTGGGTCGCAGGTGGTCGGGCAGGCCCGACTCGCCCATGATGCGACACAGGCGGCGGAAGGGCACGTCCGTCACCCCGGCCATGGGGGCCAGGACGACGGGTGTCCACAGGCGCAGCGGCCCCACGCGAAGCGGGGCCGCTGCGGACGTTGAGGCTATGGACAAATCAGCAGCCCAGGCGTTCGATCAGGTACGACTTGACCTTGTCGAGCGGGATGCGCACCTGCTCCATAGTGTCACGCTCGCGGATGGTGACGGCGTGGTCTTCGATCGAGTCGAAGTCGTAGGTGATGCAGAAGGGCGTGCCGATCTCGTCCTGGCGACGATAGCGGCGGCCGACGGCACCGGCGTCGTCGTAGTCGACGTTCCAGATGCCGCGCAGCTCGTCGGCCAGCTCGGAGGCGGGGCCGGTCAGTTCGGGCTTGCGGGACAGGGGCAGGACGGCGGCCTTGACCGGGGCCAGGCGCGGGTCCAGCTTGAGCACGACGCGCTTGTCGACGCCGCCCTTGGCGTTGGGGGCCTCGTCCTCGTGGTAGGCCTCGATGAGGAAGGCCATGAGGGAACGGGTCAGGCCCGCCGAGGGCTCGATGACGTAGGGGGTCCAGCGTTCCTTGGTGTTCGGGTCGAAGTAGTCGAGCTTCGCGCCGGAGGCCTCGGAGTGGACGGTCAGGTCATAGTCGGTGCGGTTGGCGATGCCTTCGAGCTCGCCCCACTCGCTGCCCTGGAAGCCGAAGCGGTATTCCAGGTCGACGGTGCGCTTGGAGTAGTGCGAGAGCTTTTCCTTGGGGTGCTCGTACTCGCGCAGGTTCTCGGGGTCGATACCGAGGTCCACGTACCAGGCCTTGCGGTAGTCGATCCAGTACTGGTGCCATTCCTCGTCGGTGCCGGGCTTGCAGAAGAACTCGAGTTCCATCTGCTCGAACTCGCGGGTACGGAAGATGAAGTTGCCGGGCGTGATCTCGTTGCGGAACGACTTGCCGATCTGACCGATGCCGAACGGCGGCTTCTTGCGCGCGGCGTTCATGACGTTCGCGTAGTTGATGAAGATGCCCTGGGCGGTCTCGGGGCGCAGGTAGTGCAGGCCGGCCTCGTCGTCGACGGGGCCCAGGTAGGTCTTGAGCAGGCCGGAGAAGGCGCGGGGCTCGGTCCACTGGCCGCGCACGCCACAGTTCGGGCAGGCGAGGTCGGCGGTGGTCAGGGAGGACTCTTCGACGCCCTTCTTTTCGGCGAGCTCTTCGATGAGCTGGTCCTCGCGGGCGCGCTTGTGGCAGTTGAGGCACTCGATGAGCGGGTCGGTGAAGGCCTTGACGTGGCCGGAGGCGACCCACACTTCGCGCGGGAGGATGACGGAGGAGTCGAGGCCGACGACGTCGGCGCGGCGGCGGACCATGGCGTTCCACCAGGCGCGCTTGATGTTTTCCTTCAGTTCCACGCCGAGCGGGCCGTAGTCCCACGCGGAACGGGTGCCACCGTAGATGTCACCGCAGGGGAAGACGAAGCCGCGGCGCTTGGCCAGGCTGATCACATTGTCGAGGCGGGAGGGTCCCTTAGCCACTTGTCACTCCTTGAGTATGCGAGGCACGACTGGCTGTCGTGTCGCCATCGATACTAGCCGATAACTACTGCGTCGGGTGATTCCGGGCCACCGCGCACTCATGGATCCCACCACAGGGGAATCCGAAGCAAGAAAGCGCCCCGGCCTCTTCCCTTCCGTGTGAGGGGACGAGGCCGGGGCGGGGCAGGCGGGATCGGGTATCAGCGCGTTGGCGCGGGTCAGCCGACGCGGCGTATGTGACCTGCCGCGGTTAGCGGCCAGCCGGATGCGACGACCGTCAGCGAGATAAGGCCGAGCAGGTAGAAGGCCGGGTGCATCGGGGGCAGGTAGCCGGACTTGTGGACGAGGGTGAGGACCAGCCACGTGATCGGCGCGCCGATGGCGCAGATGCCTAGCGGGATCGCGGCCATGAGCACGAATGCCCTCTTCCAGGTTGAACCGATGCAGCGGGAGAGCCCTCCGATGAAGCGCCCGGCCCCGTCGCAGGCCACCCAGGCGAGCACGACGAAGAGCCACGAGTCGATGCCGAGTGGGAAGGACTCGCGTCCCATGACGAAGAGCACGGGATGGATAGCGATCAGGAGCCACCACACGAGGGATCCCAGACCGATGATGATGATGGAGTGGACGTAGCTCGCCGCGGTGAGCACGGGGCGCGACCCCCCGCTGAGGGCGGAGGCTCGCATGTTGACGGTGGCGCTGAGGACCCCGCAGACGAAGAGGAAAGTGCCCGTGACGGCGGCGGAGTTCGTGGCGGCCTGTTCCACTTGTTCGGTGGCGTCGGAGACCGAGAGGTACACGATTCCGTTGACCACGAAGTTGACGAGGAACTGGAAGGTCTCGATCAGCAGGTAGAGCACCACGATGAAGCGCCAGCCGACGAGTCCGACGCGCAGCGGCGAGGGGGAGGATTTGATGAGGTCGGGGGTTGCGGTGCTCATTGGTCGTTCTCCTGGATGAGGTAGGCGAAGGCGTCCTGGAAGGTGCAGGGCGAGAGTGTGAGGTTGTGGGAGGCGATCTCGCGGTCGGAGATTCCCCGTCCGCGCAGGTCTACGACGATCTCTCGGGCGGATCCGAGCGTTCGCGAGGTGATGACGCCGATGGTGGGGTGGTCGGCCAGGAAGCGTTCCACGTCGGCGGCGTTGCCGGTGATGGAGCAAATGCGGGAGGTGAATGTCTCGACGCTCTCGTGGGCGAGAAGGCGTCCACCCTTGAGCGCAACGACATCTTCGGCAACGTTTTCCAGCTCGGCGACCATGTGCGAGGAGATGAGGAACGTGCGCCGGGGGCGTCGTCCCTCCATGGCGTCGGCTGCCAGGGTGAGCAGCTCCTCGTAGAAGGCGTAGCGGGTGGGCACGTCCAGGGGTGCCTGAATCTCGTCGAGGACGGTGATGGGGGCACCCGAGGCCAGGGCGACGGCACCCGCGAGGATGGCGGCCTGTCCCGAGGACATCTTGCGCACCTTCTTGCGACGCTTCATCTGGAAGCCGAAACGCCGGGCGTAGCGGTCAAAAAGCTTCTGGTCCCAGGTCGGGCGCAGCGAGGCGTAGGCGACCAGCGCCCCAGCGGAGGAGTTGTCGAAGTCCCTGTCGGAGGAGACCATGACCGAGTAGGCGAGCAGGTCGTTGGGGCGCATGCCCGTTCCATTGATGGACACGCTTCCCGAGGAGGCCGGAAGCAGGCCGGAAAGGATCTGCATGAGGGTCGTCTTGCCCGATCCGTTGGGGCCGAAGAGGGCCGTGATGGTGGAGTCTCCGAGGGTGAGGGAGACATCGCGCAGCGCCGCCTCATTCTCTCCCGGATAGGTGTGGGTGATGGAGTTAAGGGTGATCATGAGTCTTCCTTGGCGTTTGTGTCGGCGCCGTAGGCGCGGACGTGGTCGATGATGGCGTCGATGTCCAGGCCCAGGGCCAGGCCCGATTCGACGGCGGGGTTCAGGGTCTCCTCCACGTAGGTGGCGAGCCCGTCAGCCACGAGCGCGTGCTGTGCGCCTTCGGCGACGAACATGCCGATGCCGCGCCGCTTTTCAACGAGTCCCTCGTCGACGAGGATGGCGAAGGCCTTGCCGACGGTGGCCGGGTTGATGCGGTAGGTCGCGGAGTACTCCGTGGTGGAGGTGAGCTGGTCCCCAGCGCGCAGGGCACCGCGCAGGATCTGCGCGCGGATGTCGTCGGCGATCTGCACGTAGATCGGGATCCCAGAGACGAACGTGGGTGCCATGCGAAACCCTCCCTTCAGGTTCTGCGGTTCATTACATGACTAATGAACCATATAACCAACTAACCTGTCAAGCGCTCCCATCACACGCCCTCAGATCGCGCCCCACGCCCGAATACACAAAATAGCCCCCCACCCACGCAGCTAGGCCCGACTATGAACAGGATTACCTCCCTTCGATGCACAACCCAATAGATTGATTCGTCCCGGATATTGCGGCGAATCGTCCTGAGGAGCGTCCTAGCCTTAGTGGTGAATCAGCCCGAGCATTATGGAGAGCGCCTTGGGTCAACGAGCACACACAGAAGTTTGCCCCACGCACATCCCAAACCAAAAGTCGCATGCAATTCGAGCACCCGAACTTTCTACAGCATCCTAAAACGTTGCGATTCCAACGATGCGATTTCAATGTTTGAAATATATGACGGGGAATTGCATGCGACGTTGTTGAGGAACTACAACACGAGGCCACACAAAGAACCCCAAGCAGAAGACAACTCAAGGCCCGAAGGCACCCACGACCCAGGCTGATAACCACACCACCAGAAGCAACGCCCGCGCGGGAGCACTGCACCCGTTACGGGACCATGCACCCGATCAGGGGCGCTGCACCCCTTCAGAAGAGGTGCATTGCCTACGGATCGGGTGCAGCACCCCAACACACAAGGACAAACATGGGACTGGCAGAACCGAGTCACTCCCCGCCCACAACCAGCCGACCACAGAATGCCAGGCGGGCACCAGGCGAGTGTTGGGCTGCTTTGTTGCGTCTACTGAGACTGCCCAACCACCGCGTTTTCACCATTATTTGCCACAGTGGACTGCGCTTTGGGCACAACACCAAGACACAGCACCCCGCCACAAGAAGCACTGGACCAGCGCCTGAGCATCCACATGGCGCCACCATAACACGCCCGCGCACACAAACAGCCCCGGCCTCGTCCCACGGGGATAGGGGACGAGGCCGGGGCCGGCTAGGTGAGAGGGTGCGGGAGCGCTTACTCCTTGACCGCGCCGGCGGTCAGGCCGGACACGATGTACTTCTGCAGGTACTGGAACAGCAGGACCACCGGGATGGCCGCGATCACGGAGCCAGCGGCGAAGATGCCCCACGGGGCAGTACGCGAGTCAGCAGCCCACATGTACATGCCGACCGCCAGCGTGAACTGGCTCTGATCCTGCAGGACCACGCGGGCGATAACGAAGTCACCGAGCGAGGAAATGAAGCTCAGCAGACCGACGACCGCGAGGACGGGACGCACGAGAGGCATGATGATCGTCCAGAAAGTCTGCGCGTGGGTCGCGCCGTCAATCATGGCCGCCTCATCGAGCGAACGCGGGATCGAGTTGAAGAAGCCGTAGAGCAGGAACGTGTTCGAGCCAAGCGCGCCACCCAGGTAGACGCAGATCAGACCGAGCTTGGAGTTCAGACCCAGCACCGGGAAGATGTCCTGGATGCCCAGGAGCAGCAGGAACAGGGCCACGAAGGCCAGCATCTGCGGGAACATCTGCACCAGCAGCAGGCCGGTCAGGGTCGCGCGGCGGCCCTTGAAGCGGAAGCGGCTAAACGCGTAGGCGGCCGCGGCGCCCATGAGGACCGTACCAATCGCGGTCGCAGTGGACACGATCAGGGAGTTGAGAATCCACGACCAGTACATGGCGTACTTGCCGCTCCCCAGCGCCTGGAAGTTCTCCAGCGAGATCTTCGAGAACAGCGAGTTCGAACCGGTCAGCGTCGCACCGGGGTTCAGGGACACCGACAGGACGTAGAGCAGCGGGATGACGCAGTAGATGATCGTCAGGATGGCGACGATGTGACGCCAGCCGACCTCGGCCCACCAGCGGGCACCCTTGAGGGTGCTTCCATCATGCTTCTTAGAAACGGTTGCAGCGCTCATCACAGCTCCTCAAGGGTCTTCGTCTGACGGAAGCCAAGCCACGCAATCACGCCCACGACAACGAAGATGACGATGGACATGGCCGAGGCGAGGCCGTAGTTCGGGGATCCGGAGTCGATGGCGATCTTGTAGACCATCGAGATCAGGATGTCGGACTCACCGACGGGCACCGACAGGCCCGGGTAGTTCGGCCCGCCACCCGTCAGCATGTAGATGAGCGAGAAGTTGTTGAAGTTGAACGCGAACGAGGCGATCAGCAGCGGCACGGTCGACTGCAGCACCAGCGGCAGCTTGATGGACCACACGGTGCGCAGGCCGGAGGCGCCGTCAATCTTCGCGGCCTCTTCAATGTCGCCCGGCAGGGACTGCAGGGCACCGAGGCAGA
Source organism: uncultured Actinomyces sp. (assembly GCA_938040725.1). Lineage (GTDB taxonomy): Bacteria > Actinomycetota > Actinomycetes > Actinomycetales > Actinomycetaceae > Pauljensenia. The sequence continues at coordinate 15,784 of CALHZX010000046.1, forward strand.
CGAGGAACATGTAGGGGAAGCCCAGCCACAGGTTCACGCCGAGAATCGAAAGCTTGGCGAGCAGGCCGTTATCGAGCCACGGAACGTGGGCGCCGCCAAGGAAGACCTGGTTGATGAAGCCGAAGTCCGTGTTGAGCATGCCCTTCCACACCAGGGTGGCCAGGAAGGCCGGGAAGGCGTAGGGCAGGATCATGAGGGACTGGTAGACCTTGCGGCCCTTGATGCGCTTGTCGGAGAAGACGAGGGCCAGGATGAGGCCGAGCGCGAAGGTGGAGAGCACCGATGCAGCGGCGAACACGAAGGACCACACGAGCGCCTTGAGGAAGGGGCCGCCCAGGTCATTGCTGGTCACCATGTTCTTGTAGTTGCTAAAGCCGACGAAGACGCGCCAGCCGGGGGTGAGCTCGTTGCCCACGGAATCAACGAAGACACCGGCCTTGTTATCGGCCGTGTACACGGTTCCGGTAGCAGTGTCGGTGAGGGTATCGGCCTGGGCGTCGTAGGCGTAGGTCGACTTGGCCAGGTAGGCGGTCGCACCATCGTCGGTCTTGTAGTACCCATCGTTCGGGTCGGAGGAAACGGGAACGGTCAGCCCGGCGACGTCGGTCTGGCGATTGAGGATGTCCGCAACCTTGAGGACCTTGTAGCCCTGGACGTCGGAGATCATGCCGGCGGAGACAGTGCCCTGAACATCACGCAGAGGGGTGTCGGGGTTGCCTTCCTTGAGAGCGCCGGTGGTCGGATCTGCGATGACGAGGCCGAGGCCGGAGCCATCCTCAACGACCGCGGCGGTGACGTTGACCGCACCGGGGGCGCGCTGCTCGGAGGCTTTCAGGATGGCGGAGATCGCGTCTTCCTTGGTCGAGTTGTGGCCCTGGCCGTAGTTCGTGAAGGACACGTAACCCGTGTATCCCATGACGAACACCTGGTAGATGAGCAGGAACACCATGCCGGGAACCAGGTACTTCGCGGGGATCATCCGCTTGGAGAAGTAAATCCAGTTCACGACAATGAGCAGCGCGGCGAGAACACCGAGGACGATCCAGGACTTCACCATGTAGGCGGTGAAGACTCCGTAGAGTCCCAGGGCGTCAATCAGCATCATCAGGATGAGCTTCACGAAGAAACCACGCTTGGTCACATCATTTGCATGAGAGGTCTTGGGCCCCTCTTTTTTCTTTTCCGTAGCCTTCACTGGCTCAGACATCGTGTCCTCCACACGTGCGCGTTCGCGCGTCATTGCGACTTGGTTCTGCCCCCGACTGGCGGCAGCAGGTGGCACCGGTGGTGCCGCGCGCCGCTCAGCGGCGCTGCTATCAGAGGGCCTCACACCCGCCCGCCGCGTGGGAGGCGGTCGGGTGTGAGGCGATGCTCACCGGAGGCGAGCGCGTTGCGCGCGGGCGGCTAGCGCCCGGCGCTCACGATCACTTGGAGGCGATCGCGTTGTTGATGTTCGTGATCATCGTCGCCCAGCCGTCGGCAGGAGCCTCGGCGCCGCTCACGATGTTGGCCTCGGTCTGGCCCCAGAAGTTCCACACGGAACCCATTGCGGGGATCGCGGGAGCGAGGGCACCGGACTCGGCAACCTTCGAGAAGTCCTTGATGTCCTGATCGTCCGAAGCCTGCGCAACGGAGGGCATCGCGGAGGCGCGACCGCCGAGCTTCTGCATCTGGGTCTGAGCCTCGGGGGTGGCCAGGTAGTTGAAGAACTGCTTGGCGGCAACCGGGTTGGCGGACTTGGCGCTCTGGTAGAACATCTGGACGCCAACGAAGGGCTGGGCGGCCTGCGAGCCAGCCGAGGGGATCGGCATGACGGACACGTCCATGCCAGCCTCACGGAAGGCGGCGACGTTCCACGGGCCGGTCACCGTGTAGGCAGCCTTGCCATCGAGGAAGGCCTGCTTGGCAATATCGGCGGTGATGGACGGGGAGAGCACACCCGCGTCGCCCTGAGCCTTCAGCCAGTTGGCGAAATCGCTGCCGCCGGAGCCGCCCATGGCCAGCTCGGAGGTGTACTCGCCGTCAGCGTTCGTGTTGAAAACAGGGGCTCCGAAGGAGGTCTGGAAGCCGTAGAAGTGGTAGGGATCGCCCTTGTCGCCCATCTGGATAATGAAGGGGTACTCAACGCCGGTGGTCTTACCGGAGGCGATCATGTCGTCGTAGGTCTTGGGCTCATCCTTGGTGAGCGCGTTGTTACGCACCAGGGCGACGGACTCGATGGCGTAGGGAACGCCGTAGGTCTGGCCGTTGTAGGTCACGCCCTTGACGGCGACGTCGGCAAACTGGGACTTGGCCTCGCCCAGGTCGACGGGGGCGACGACGCCGTTAGAGACGAGCGCGCCGAGCTTGTCATGGGCCATGACGATCAGGTCGGGGCCGTTGCCGGTGGGAACCTGAGTGGTGAACTCGGTGTCCATGTCCGACTCGGACTTCTGGACGACATCCACCTTCACGCCGGTCTTGGCGGTGAAGTCCTCGGCGATGGTCTCAACCTGCGTGAAGCGGGTGTCATCCGCCCAGATGGTCAGCGTTGCCACCGCATCGCCGCTGTTGCCAGAGGACGACGAGGAAGAGGGGGTCGTTCCGTTGTTGCAGGCGGCCAGGGCGGTAACCGCCGCGAAGACGCCGAGTGCTGCGATGCCACGTCGCATTATTACTCCTGTGTTGGTCAGGTGGTCGCCTCCATCAGCGACCCGCTACAAGGTTCACTGTAATACCCTCGATTTTGTTTCTGCAACAATTTTCGCAATTGTGTGCAAGCTGTTACATTTATAGGGAAACAGCCGCGCACGAAGACCCAAAGGAGCGTTGATTCGATGACGAAAAATCGCACGAGCATGGCCGACATCGCCATGCACGCGGGCGTCTCAACTGCAACTGTTTCACGGGTTTTCAACGGCGTCGGACAGGTCTCCGAAGACACTCGCCGCAGGGTCCTCACCGCGATTGACGAGCTGGGATACGACCGCCCGGCTGCCGAGCGCACACCAAGTACGCCCACGATCGGCGTCATCGTGCCCGAGCTCACGAATCCAATCTTTGCATCCTTCGCACACCACCTCCAGGAGGAGATTTCGCGCGCGGGCGGCATCGCCCTCATCCGTTCGCAGACACCGGGAGCGACGTCTGAGTTCGATCACCTCTCCTCGCTCATCGAACACCGTGTGAACGGACTCATTTTCGTCTCAGGCCGACACGCAGATCTACTTGCAGACCTCGCGCCGTACCACGACGCCGCCGCACGCGAGATCCCCTTTGTGACGATCAATGGCGCCCGCCCGGAGGTCCCGGCACCCGACTTTTCCACAGGGGACGCGCTCGGCATCCGCGCGGCGGTCGCGCACCTGCACGAACTGGGACATACGCGCATCGCTCTCCTGACGGGGCGCACGCACATCGTCCCGGCCCTGCGCAAGGCCGAGGCCTTTACCCAGGTCATGGGCGAGCTCATCGGCGACCACTCCCCCATCATCGAAGAAACTTTCTACACGTACGAGGCCGCGGCCGCCCACACGCACGCACTCCTCGAGCGCGGCGCCACTGCGATCATCACCGGCTCTGACCTGCAGGCCCTCGGCGCGATCCGCACGATTACCTCACTCGGCCTATCGGTTCCGGGCGACATCTCGGTGATCGGCTTCGATGATTCATTCCTCATGGGCCACCTGGATCCGGCACTGACAACGATCCACCAGCCCGTCCCATCGATCGTCTCATCGGCGGTGCGCAGCCTCTTCGAAGCCCTACATACGCCCGACTACGTGCCCACGCACGCCGACTACGTGTTCTCGCCCGATTTGATCGTGCGAGCATCGACCGGACGCGCGCACTAGCACTCGCAACGGGGTCCGATCTCCAAGAATGACTTGACAAAGATTCTCAATTGCAAAGAGAATGATTCTCATGTCGAAGAGAATCATCGCTGCCGCCTGTGCGGCCGCCACTGCGCTCGCCCTGTCCGCCTGCACCTCCACAGCCTCGTCTTCTGGTAGCACCTCTAAGGACGAGACCCTGACCGTCATGGCCTCCTTCTACCCCCTGAAGTACCTGGCCGAGAAGATCGGCGGCGAGCACGTCTCCGTCACCTCGCTGACCCCGGACGGCGCCGAGCCCCACGACCTTGAGCTCTCCCCCAAGATGGTCGACTCCCTGTCCTCCGCGGACGCGGTCGTCTACCTCGCAGGCTTCCAGAGCGCGGTCGACGAGGCGATCGAGCAGCAGGCCCCCAAGACCGTCATCGACGTCTCCTCCGCTGCTGAGCTGGTTGAGGCCGGCACCGACGCGAATCACCCCGCCGAAGAAGAGGAAGAGGGCACCGACGAGGCCCAGTCCGGCGAGGCGGAAGGCCACGACCACGAGGGCCATGAGCACCACCACGACATGAGCGCGGACCCGCACTTCTGGCTGGATCCCGTGCGCATGGCGAAGGCCGCGACGCTGGTGGGCGACAAGCTCGCCGAGGCCGACTCCGTCCACGCTGACACCTACAAGGCCAACGCGAAGGCTTTGTCTGAAGAACTGACCACACTGGGCAATACCCTCGTCTCCAAGACCTCGACCTGCAAGGTCAAGACCTTCGTGACCGCCCACACCGCTTTCGGCTACCTCGCGGATCGTACGGGCCTGACCCAGGTGGGCATCTCCGGCCTCGACCCCGAGTCCTCCCCCTCCCCCGCGCGCCTGGCCGAGATCGCCCAGATAGCAAAGGACCAGGGAGTGACCACGATCTTCACCGAGGCCCTCATCGACCCCAAGGTCGCCCAGACCCTGGCCGACGACCTCGGCATCACGACAGCCGTCCTAGATCCGATTGAGTCCCAGACCGATGCATCCAAGGACTACGCCGCAACGATGAACTCCAACATTGATGCTCTGACGAAAGCTCTTGACTGCCAGTGACAACGACTTTCACTCCCACGACGGCGGGAGCCTCCCACGCGGAGGCGACCGCCGTCGTGCGTCTCGATAATCTGCACGTGGCCTGGGATACAGATCTGATCCTGCACGGAATCTCACTGCGCATTCCCGCAGGCCAGACCGTGGCACTCACGGGTTCGAACGGCTCAGGCAAGTCCACGACCCTCAAGGCGCTGCTCGGCACCGCGCCCATTACCAGCGGCGACGCCCGACTCTTCGGCCACTCGGTCACCACCCGTCGCCGCGTCCCCTGGAACAGGATCGGCTACGTGCCCCAGCGCATCTCCTCGGGCGGCGCGATCAGCGCCAACGCGATCGAGGTCGTTCGCTCCGGCTTGCTCGGGCCTCGGCGCCTGTGGGCGCTTCCGGGCGACACCGCGAAGGCGATGGCCGCCCTCGAACGCGTCGGCATGGCTCACCGCGCCCACTCCCCCCTCAATATTCTTTCGGGCGGACAGGCACAGCGCGTCCTCATCGCCCGCGCCCTCGTTCGCCGTCCCGAGCTGCTCATCATGGATGAGCCAATGGCCGGAATTGACGCGGCCTCGCGCGCACGCCTGGCACAGATCGTCGCTGAGGCCAAGGCGGAGGGAACGACGATCCTCATCGTCCTGCACGAGCTCGGCGAGCTCGGCCCCCTCCTCGACCGAGAGCTGCACATCAGCGCGGGTCACGTCTCCTACGACGGTCCACCCCACATCGAGGACGACCATGAACAACACCACGGTGGCGGCGACCACTGCCACCCTGCCATCGAACCCGGGGCCGCGCCGGCCGACCACGGCCTCGTGAGTGGAATCTAGACGGGAGCGACGCATGATTGACGCACTGACGACACTCCTGTCCTCACCGATGATGCAGCGATCACTGCTGGCTGCCCTCATCGTGGGCCTCACCGCCCCAATCATCGGCACGTATCTCGTGCACCGCAGGCTCGCGATGCTCGGAGACGGCATCGGACACATCTCTCTGACCGGCGTTGCGCTCGGCTGGCTGGTCGGCACGTTCGCAAATGTGAGCCCGGCCGACTCGTGGGCAATCCCGGGTGCGGTGATCATCTCACTGCTCGGCGCGATCACGATTGAGCTGGTGCGCCAGAGTGGCCGTACGTCCGGGGACACGGCCCTGGCCATGCTTTTCTACGGCGGCATCGCCGGCGGTGTCCTGCTGATCAGCCTGGCTGGTGGCACTTCCGCGCAGCTCAATTCCTATCTTTTCGGGTCAATCTCGACCGTGCGATGGAGCGACATCACGCTCATCACGATCCTCGGGATCGCGATCATGGCCCTCGGCGTGGGATTGGCTCCCGCACTCTTCTCGGTCACCAACGACGAGGACTTCGCGCGCTCGACAGGTCTACCCGTGCGCACGCTGTCCCTCCTGATCGCGGTTCTGTCGGCACTGACCGTCGCCGTTGCGATGCGCGTCGTCGGATCGCTGCTCGTCAGCGCCCTCATGGTCATCCCCGTCGCCATCGCACAGCTGGGCGCGCGTTCATTCCGCTCAACGATGGGCATAGCGATGGCTCTGGGCGTCATCATTTGCACGTCGGGCCTCTCCCTGACCTACTTCGTCGACCTCTCCCCCGGCGCAACGATTGTTGTGGGAGCCATCGTTTCGTACGCGATTGCTTTCGGGATCAGGGCTATTGTGGATCGTGTCCGCAGGGTGCGCAGGATCCGCACGGCACGTGGCCACAACCAGCACCCTGAGCACGAACAGACCGCTCACGCAGACGCATGACGACGGAGGGAACACCATGCAGCGCATGACGAAGCAGCGTCAAGCAGTCCTCGACGAGCTCACGCGCGTCAGCGACTTCCGCAGCGCCCAACAGATCTTCGAAGACCTGCACGGTCAGGGGCAGCGCGTGGGGCTGGCGACCGTCTACCGCTCGCTCCAGAGCCTCGCGGAGGAGGGACAGGTTGACACGCTGCGCTCCTCCGACGGCGAGGCCCTCTACCGCTCGTGTACGACGCACCATCATCATCACCACCTGGTGTGCCGCAAATGCGGTTTCACCGAGGAGATCGAGCAGTCGCAGATCGAGTCGTGGGTGGAGTCCGTCGCAACCGTGCACGGGTTCAGCGACGTTGAGCACTCGTTGGAACTGTTTGGCGTGTGCAGCTCCTGCCGCGCCGAGAGCTAACGGCGCGATACATGCACGAAGAGGCCTGGGAGGCGGATACACTCCCGGGCCTTTTCTCCACCCCGCCTCACAGGTTAGGATAGGCTTCGTTTGCTGAGCCTCACTCTGGGAGCGTCATGTTTACCGCCGGTATCGACTCCATGGTCCCCGCCTTCGCACGCGAGGGCATCTGGCTCTTCGTCTTCCTTTTCATGGTCGTCCTCTTCCGCGCCCAGCTCACCTATTGGCTGGCGCGCGGTGCCGCCTCGGGCGCGGTTCGAGCGAACGGACGGCGCGGCCTCGTCGGCGCCGTCGCACGCTGGTTCGATGGCCCCATTCCCCGCAAGGGCGCGGCCATCCTGGACAAGTGGGGAATCATCGTCATTCCCCTGTGCTTCCTGACGGTCGGCATCCAGACCGCCGTCAACGCGGGCGCAGGACTCGTGCGCATGCGCTGGAGCACCTACACGTTCGCAATGATCCCGGGGTGTATCCTCTGGTCTCTCCTGTATGGCCTGGGCATGCTCGCGGTCTTTGCGGCCGCGATCCGCGCAGCTGCCGGCTCCCCCTGGGGGTGGGCGGGCCTCGCCCTCATCGCCATGCTGATCGCCGCGAAGATTGCGCGGGGCCGCCGCAAGCGCCGCAGGGTGAACGCCGCGCTCGCAGCAGACAGTGCGGATAACGACTAGGAGCTGGCGACACGGTCGACGGCACCGCCGAAGCGACGATCACGGCCCGCGAATTCTTCCAGACACCCCCACAGCTCTTCACGGTCGAAGGCCGGCCAGGGCGTGTCGACGAACATCATTTCGGCGTATGCCATCTGCCACAGCAGATAGTTGGAGAGGCGCTGTTCGCCCGACGTGCGGATCATGAGGTCGACGTCGGGAACGTCTGGCAGGTAGAGGTGGCGCGACAGTGTCTTTTCGGTGACGCCGCGCGGGCTCAGGCGCCCTGCAGCGACGTCCTCGGCGATGGATCTGACGGCGTCGGCAAGCTCAGCGCGCCCGCCGTAGTTGACGCACATGACCAGGTCAAGGGCCTTGCAGTGGGAGGTCGCCCGATCGGCCTTCTCCAGCGCGTTGATGACGCTCTTCCACAGCTTGGGCCGACGCCCGCTCCACCGCACGTGCACGCCCCACTGGGCGAGCTGGTCGGTGCGCCGCGCGAGCACGTCGGAGGCGTAGTTCATGATGAAGGAGACCTCGGCGGGCGAGCGCTTCCAGTTTTCGGTCGAGAACGTATAGACGCTCAGGTAGCGCACGCCCGCGTCAATGGCACCGGCAATCGTGTCCATGAGCGCATACTCCCCCGCGCGATGCCCCTCAGTGCGGGCCAGGCCTCGACTGTTGGCCCAACGACCGTTCCCATCCATGATGAGAGCGACGTGCGCCGGGGCTTCACCCTTACGAAAGACGGGTGCATCGCGGTGCCACTGGCCCGGTCCGAGCAGCGGCGCGGTGGGGTCGTGAGGGGCGCGGTCCATAGGAGTGGGTCGCAGGTCCGTCATGAGTGACTCCTATCGATGACGCTCAGCGAGCGCAGGCGGCGTTCCAGATGCCATTGAGTGTACGAGGAGATGAGGCCCGAGGCCTCAGTGCGCGCGTAGGGTTCGCACCGGTCGGCCCGCTCCCAGTCGCCGCTGAGCAGTTGGCCGAGGAGGGCGACGGTGTCGGGCGCGGGCGAGGAGGCGCCGGGCGGGCGGCAGGTATCGCAGACGGTGCCGCCGTCGGGGATGGAGAACGAGGAGTGGGGTCCCTGGGTGCCGCACACGGCGCAGTCGAAACAGGAGGGCGCCCATCCGGCCAGGGCGAGGGCACGCAGCGTGTACGAGGTACGAATGAGGGTGGGGTCATGGCGCCCCCTCGCGAGGGCGTTGAGTGCGCCCAGAAGAAGCAAGTACTGGGAATGCGTGCCGTCCTGTGCATCCGTCGTGAGGCGTTCGGCGGTTTCAACGACGACGGTAGCCGCGAGGTAGAGATCGTAGTTGGCGGCGATCGCATCGCCGTATTGGGCGATGGATGCAACCTGGGTCAGAGTATCGAGGGTGCGGCCGCGGTGCAGCTGGGCGTCGATAACGGAGAAGGGTTCGACGCGCGCGCCGAACTTTGAGGTCGTCTTGCGCACTCCCTTGGCAACGGCACGCACCTGGCCATGCTCAGCGGTGAGAAGCGTGATGATGCGATCCGCTTCGCCCAGCTTGTGGGTGCGCAGGACGATCGCCTCGTCTCGATAGGACTTCATCACACGGACATTGTGTCACGCCGACACAGTGGCAGTGACGTGATGCCCGCATACATCGCAGGGCGCGAAATTAATTGTGAAGTGCACTGTCACATCCATCGACAAGCCCACAGGCGGGCGCTGACAACAATATATGAGAAACTGACAGCGTGGTCGGTTACACAGCCGGCAAATGATTTTCGAGTAGATAGTTTCTTCGTAACTGGTTATGGTTTACTCATAACCGTTGAAGGAAGGATACAGATGGCACCCCCGATCGATGCCCGCGAAAAGCTTGGCACTGCACTGCGTCAGGCACTGACCCAGACCCCCCTGTCAAAGATCTCTGTCAGCGCGCTGACACGCTCCGCGGGGGTCACCCGTCAAGCGTTCTACTACCACTTCAACTCGCTCAGCGACCTGAACGCCTGGGTTTTCCGCGAGGAAGTCACATCGCGCCTGACCGCCAGTTCGGGAGAATGGCTCGACGCCATCGAAGCGACCATGACGTGGATGCACGCCCATCGCGACGAGACCGCCGCCGCCATGAAGGCCATCGAGGCGAACGACCTGTGGGCATTCCTGGCCTCCCACATTCAGGAGCTCATCGAGTCCCGCCTGCCCGGCTCCGCCTCAGCTACGGCGCGCGACGTCGTCGCCCAGCACTTCGCACTGGCGACCACCGCCCACATGGCGCAATGGATGCTCTCCGGCCTGGAGGTCAACCCCTCGCTCGCGATTGCGCGCATGCGAGTGCTCATGACCGACCAGACCACCCCCGCCCTGGCTCGCCTGGCCAAGTAACGCGGTTATTCCCACCAACCGCACAGGGACAGACACACAGCTCTGTCAGCCCCGACCTCGTCCAGATGGCGAGGTCGGGGCTGAACCATACACTCTGCTTCCACACAATGCCGTTTCCGGATGCATACAAGCCAATCTGAGCTATACAATTGGTCAGCCGCACATTGCACTGAAATTTCGCAGATCCGCGATTCAGCCTGTACGGTTTGCTCGTAACCTCTCTTTTCATGTCGACGAGGATCTCCGATGCCCCACACCGATGCGAAAACGATGCTCGCGCACGCCCTGCGCGACGCACTCCAGACCGTCCCCCTGTCGAAGGTGACCGTCTCCGGCCTCACGCGCACCGCCGGCGTGACCCGCCAGGCCTTCTACTATCACTTCGCCGACATCCGCGACCTGACCGTATGGGTTTTCAAGCGCGAGGTTGCCAACCAGATCGAGGCCCACTCCGGCTACGAGGACTGGTCCAAGGGACTGCTCGCCATGCTCACATGGATGCAAGCTCACCCCGAAGAGACGCGCTCCGTCGTCTCAACCCTGTCCATGGAAGATCTCCAGGTCTTCCTCTACAAGCAGATACGCGCCGTCATGGAGCCCATCGTCGACCACGACAGCAACGATCTGACCCTCCGCGCGGACGACCGCGAGTTCATCACCGAGCACTTCACGCTCAGCGTGCTCGGACACGTATCCCAATGGCTCGCCTCCGACATGAGCGCTGATCCTACCCTCCTCACGGAGCGAATCTCCCGCATCCTTGCCGGGCAAGTACGTCGCAGCCTCAAGCTCTTCGCACACTGCCCCGCCTCCTGAGGGCCCACCTCCTGAGGGCACTGACACATACGAAGGACCCCGACCTCGTCACCATAAACGAGGCCGGGGTCCCCATCGCTGTCGCGCGCGCTCAGCGCAGGGCGCGATTCACCGCCGAAATGACGGCCTTGTAGGACGCGCGAGTAATCGAGGAGTCGATGCCGACGCCCCACACGATCTGGCCATCCACGGCCGCCTCCACGTAGGCGGCAGCGCGCGCATCGCGCCCCTGGCTCATCGCATGCTCGGAGTAGTCGAGGATGCGCACATCCAGGTCAAACTCGTGCAGCGCCGACACGAACGCGTCGATCGGACCCTTACCCTGCGCGTGAACCTTCACGACCTCGCCGTTGTCGGTGAGCATCGCGTTGAGCTCGACATGCTCATCATCCATGGTTCCCACCTGCGAGGAGCGCAGATCGAAGCGACCCCACGACTCCAGGCCCGGCGCAGCGTTCGTCGGCAGGTACTCGTCGGCGAAGATCTGCCACAGCAGATCCGCGTTAATCTCGCCGCCGTAGGTGTCCGTGTGGCGCTGGACGATACGAGAGAACTCCACCTGCAGGCGCCGCGGCAGCTCGAGGGCGTGCGCCGTCGACATGAGGTAGGCGACGCCGCCCTTGCCGGACTGCGAATTCACGCGCACCACGGCCTCGTACGAGCGGCCCACGTCGTGCGGGTCGATCGGCAGGTAGGGCAGCTCCCACACAACCGCTTCCTCGTCGCCACCAGCCGCGTCGACCTTGGCCTTGCGGGCGGTGAAGCCCTTCTTGATCGCGTCCTGGTGCGAACCGGAGAAGCTCGTGTAGACGAGGTCGCCGACGTAGGGGGCTCGCGGGGAGGTCTCCATCTGCGTACAATGTTCAACCGTGCGACGGATAGTATCCACGTCCGAGAAGTCGATGCCCGGATCGATGCCCTGGCTGAACAGGTTCAGGCCCAGCGTCACCAGGTCGACGTTGCCGGTACGCTCACCCTGACCCAGCAGACAGCCCTCGATACGATCCGCACCCGCCAGCAGCGCGAGCTCGGCCGTGGCCACGCCCGTGCCGCGGTCATTGTGCGGGTGCACGGACAGCGCCACGTACTCGCGGCGGCTCAGGTTACGGCTCATCCACTCGATCTGGTCGGCGAACACGTTCGGGGTCGCGCGCTCAACCGTGGAGGGCAGGTTCAGGACAATCTCGCGTCCCTCGCCCGGCTCCCACACGTCCATGACGGACTCGCACACCTCAAGGGCGAAATCCAGCTCGGTATCCACGAAAATCTCGGGCGAATACTCAAACCCGAAGATCGTCTCATCACCCAGGCGCTTCTCAGCCTGCGCGATCACCTCGCGCGCGCCAAACTGGGCCAGCTCAATCGTCTGCGCCCTATCCGCGTGGAAGACAACCTCGCGGAACACGGGCGCCGTCGCGTTGTAGAGGTGCACCGTCGCGCGCGGGAAGCCGACCATGGCCTCGACCGTGCGCTCGATCAGCTCCGGGCGAGACTGCGTGAGCACCGAGATCGTCACGTCCTCGGGCACCGCGTCGTCCTCGATCAGGGAGCGCACGAAGTCGTAGTCGGTCTGCGAGGCCGCGGGGAAACCGATCTCGATCTCCTTGTACCCCAGCTTGATGAGCAGGTCGAACATGCGACGCTTGCGAGCCGGGTCCATCGGCTCGATGAGGGCCTGGTTGCCATCGCGCAGGTCGGTGGACATCCAGC